>JAJZLV010000026.1 GCA_021803215.1 Actinomycetes bacterium
TGGTTCTCGACCGGCTCACCCAAGTGCAGCGGATCATCCTTGCCCTACTCGGCGTCTCCCTCCCCTGGCCTGAGAGCAAAGAGGAGTAACCCGATTCGGGTGCGGAAAACGGGGCTAGCTGGCGTCCACGGCCTGCCGGCCGGAGCCGGCGACCAGGCCGACGAGGGTCGGCGCCACCGCCTCTGCTGAGCGCCGGCCAGCCTGTGGCTCGTGATCGTCGCGCTGGTCGTGTGAGCCCACCCCGACAGGCAGCTTTGTCCGGCCGGCCCGCTCGCCGTGTCGAGCTCGACCACAGCCGAACCCCACGACGGCTCAGCGGCCGGCCGCCAGTGACAGCCGGTCTCGGGTGCGCGCCGCACAGCCGGGCCTAGGGCCGGGTTGGACCTCCCAGGCGCACAGATGCTCGCTCATCTTCGTGGGGAGGCCGCGGAGCTGCTCGTCACCCCTCTCGGGCTTTCCTGAGAGATCGGCGCAGCCGGCCGCCAGAGAACGCCTGGCGCCTTTTGGCGTGAGGCCGGCCGCTGGCCGAGCTGCGAGGCTGGATCTCTTCAGCATTCCATGCGGCTGCGAGACACGGCGCGAACGGTCGGCTGTAAGATCATCTACGAGCCCTCACCGACACCGCCACCGCCTCGAGATCCACGGAGGGAACGGGGGCGGAGCCGCCGCCGAGCGGGTCGCGACTGAGACCGAGCCGCAGGAGTCGTTTCAGCCAGCTGGGAAAGCGGTACACCTGGCCCTTGACAAGAACCCGTTGCGGCAGCGTGGGCACCACACGACCACGGCGGGCCGACCAAGCGACGTGACTCTCGTAGAGCGACGGGAGCAAGCATCCAACCTGACCGGATCAGCTTCCAGCCGGAGGGTGCGCCTCCCGGTCGGCGCTGTGCCCCGAACCCCGATTCCCCTGAGGGCTGAAGCCGCCAGCCCCCGTGGGGCGATCTGCTGGGCCGCTCCAAGCGAGGTTGGCACTCAGCTCGCCTGACCGCATTCCTCAGCACTCTCGAGTGTCGCTGCCAGCTGGCTCAAGAACGAGTGCACTGTGGCTTCCGCGACCTTGTGCAAGAGGGCAGCGTCGATGAGCCGGCCAACGCTCTCGAAGGGGGGACGGTAGGAGGCCTTGATCGCCAGACGGCTGTGCGTCTCGTCCTTGGAGGAGAGCTCGAGCGTCCCGTCGAGGATCGGAAAGAGCCGCGAAAGCCTGCTCGCCTCCCAACGGATCGCTATGTAGCTGACTCCCTGTTGATAGCTGCACTGCCCGAGGCGGATGAGCACCTCACGACTGCTGAGAGCTCCCCTCCCGGGTCCGACCCGTAGCATGGTTTCGCCGCTGTCGGTCGCCCGGGCGGCCAGGGGAGCGAGCCACGAGCCGTCGGTACATAGGCTCGACCACACCCGTGAGACGGGACGATTGATCTCGATCGAGTCGTGCAGAAAGACAGCGTGCGTCTGTCGTCCCGTACCCTCGATCCCCTCGGACATCTCACCCTCAGTCAAGAAGCTGGGCCGCTGGCGGGCTAGGGCCGAAAGCCACTTTGCCACCTGTTAACGAAGTGACGGCCTGCCAAGGGCTTCGGCCATCTGTTTGATCGACTTGTGACGGAAGGCAAAGACGCTCGACAGAGCCACGGCCTCTCGCGAGACGACGCCAAGTAACGGACAAGGGTGGCTCTAGGGGGCACACAGTTGTTGAACCACTCGCCCATCGCCCCGATCGCTTGCAAGCGCAGAGACGAGCAATGGCAACGCCACGACCGTATGGTGTCGATCTACATCATCGACATCTGCCCGAGCCATGTCAGGCGGCTGCCTTTGTCCTCACGGACTGCCAGACTGTCTCCGTCCAGCCGCTGGCCGGGATCTCGGCGCTAACCGACGGCCAGATCACAAACGTCACGGCGCCACGCTGCCCTGAGCCCGAGTGCCACACTCTGGCCATCGGTCATCGGGCGGACCGCAGCACCGGGGCGGGCGCGGGTATCCGGTTTCATGACACACCGCATCCTTGCCGCTAGCAAGCCCGCCACCGGCCCGCCGCTATCTCACTTGCCGAAGTGAGCTCGGCCCACCTCCAGATGACCCTTGGGCTCCGTCCAGCGGCTGGGTGCTCCGAAACGGTCGACCAGCTGGCGGGGCGACGCACAACCCGGAGGTCTTCACTACAACAAATCGCGGCAAGGGCCGACTTTCGCAGTTCGTGATCCAACGTCGTACCAAGATGGGCCGCCAAGGCAACCGGCCGCCTCGGGAGCAACTTTGGACTCTACTACCAGGACATTTGGCTGGAGCGGACGACGGGACTCGAACCCGCGACCCTCACCTTGGCAAGGTGATGCTCTACCAACTGAGCCACGTCCGCCTGAAGGCACCATGGTAGCAAGCTCGTCGAGAGCGAGCGCGACCCGATGTGTGCCTGGCAGGCGATGAGCTCCAGGGCAAGGTCGTCGAGCCGATGAGCGACTCCCCGATCGACCAGGCACTCCCGAGCCCAGGGTGCTTCCTGACCGCGCCCGGCTCGTGATCATCGGCGGTGCAGTCATCTGCTCAGCTGTCGGATGCCGAGACCTTCGCGACGCTCGGGGCAAGGACCGGCCCGTCGCCGGCTGTCGATCTCGAAGGTTCCCTCGTTCCTGACGTGATCGATGCCTGGGCCGATCGAGGCCATGGTCAAAAGACCACGACGGAGCGGAGGACCTCACCTCGCTCCATGCGGTGAAAGGCCTCCTCCACGCCTTCGATCTCGATCGTCTCGGATACGAAGCGATCGAGATCGAGGCGGCCCTCGAGGTAGAGGTCGACGAGCACCGGGAAGTCGCGGCTGGGCAGGCAGTCTCCATACCATGAGGGCGCGATCCGACCTCCCCGGCCGAAGAGGTCGCTCATCGGCAACTCGATTCGCATCTCAGGTGTCGGGACGCCCACCTGGACAACCGTGCCAGCCAGGTCCCTTGCATAGAAGGCCTGCTCGAAGACCTGCGGACTCCCGACGGCCTCGACGCACAGGTCGGCTCCGAAGCCGCCGGTGAGGGCTCGGATCGCCTCGACGGCGTCCTCTTCCGAGGCGTCGACGACCGCCGTGGCGCCGAACTGCGTTGCAAGCTCGAGCTTTCTCGAGTCAAGGTCTACCCCGATGACCGTCGTGGCGCCGGCCAGCACGGCGCCGGCGATAGCCGCACAGC
Organism: Actinomycetes bacterium; assembly: GCA_021803215.1. Taxonomy (GTDB): domain Bacteria; phylum Actinomycetota; class Acidimicrobiia; order Acidimicrobiales; family Bog-793; genus JAJZLV01. The sequence continues at coordinate 3,180 of JAJZLV010000026.1, forward strand.
CGACGCCCCCGCACCCGAAGACGGCGACCGAGTCACCCCTGTTCACAGCGCCGGTGAACATGGAGGCGCCCAGCCCGGCCATCACGCCGCAACCGAGCAGGCCGGCGACCTCGGGACGAGCCCGACGGTCGACCGGCGTGCACTGGCCCGCGGACACGAGAGTCTTCTCGACGAAGGCCCCTATGCCAAGGGCGGGCGAGAGGACAGAGCCGTCCTCGAGAGTCATCTTCTGAGAGGCGTTGTGGGTAGCAAAGCAGTACCAGGGCCGACCCCGGCGGCAGGCTCGGCACTCGCCGCAGACGGCCCGCCAGTTCAAGATGACGAAGTCGCCCGGGCTGACAGAGGTCACATCCGGGCCGACGGCTTCGACCACTCCGGCCGCCTCGTGCCCGAGCAGGAACGGGAAGTCGTCGTTGATGCCGCCCTCCCTGTAGTGGAGATCGGTGTGGCAGACCCCGCAGGCCTGCACTCGCACGAGCGCCTCGCCCCTGGCCGGATCCGGAACGATCACCTTCTCCACGCTCACAGGGGCCTTCTTGGAGCGTGCCACCACGCCCCTTACCTCGTGGCTCAAGTCGCCTCCCCCCTCAAACAGGTTCGTCGCTTTCTTCCTAGCCGTTCCCGTCCGCCGCGTCTTGTCCACCGGTCGGCCCAAGGCGAAACGGTGCGCGACCGTCACGCCCTCCCGCCTCTGTCGGGAACCGCTTCACCATCCGCCACGGCACAACGACGGGATCTTCCCGCGCCCGTCACGGCACGCGCAGCACGATGCCGGAGCAGGGCTGGGCTCGGAGCGGCCTTCGGGGTCTACCGGTCACCCATCGCTTCGAGCGCCCTTCCAGGTCTCAGTGAGCCGAAGCCTGGCCCCGAGGTTGCCCGCGGCGGGCAGCAGTTGCGGGTCGATGCTCGGACACTCGCTCGAGGTGGCAGGCACCCGGCCGCAGCAGACTCGCCGCCGGGCGCCGGCTGCGCCAAGGGAGCCGCGACCTAGCGGGATGAGCCCGACCGGATGTCTCTGTCTCGCCAGCCGGCAATGCAGCGTCTCGCTAATCGCCAGCGAGGGCGGCTGGCGAGGAGCGCCGGCCTCGGCGCCCTCGCCTGGCGAGAGAGACGAGCTCGTCCATCGACTCGTCCAGCATCCCGGGGAGCTCGCTGAGCCGGGCCACGCTCTCACGACAAGCGTTCAAACCGAAGTAGACAGAGCCGTGGTAGCTGAGCACCGTGATGTTGAGCCCGATGCCCTCTGCCACCGGGCCGAGCGGGTAGAAGCTCGCCACCTCGCCCCCGGCGAAGAAGAGGGGGAACGAGGGTCCGGCGATGTTCGAGATCGTCACGTTGCAGATCGGTCGCAGCTTGTCGAACAGTCGGGTCGTAGTGACGAGCCGGGACGCCCGGGCGATAAGAGCCGGAGAGGTGAACTCGGTCCAGTCGGTCAAGGTCCCAGCCCCGATCAATCGCTGCTGCTCCTTTGCCCGCGCCATGGCAGCGGAGATCTCCGAGAGCCGCTCCGCCGGGTCCTCCACCTCGGTGGCGAGCGAGGTCAAGGTGGCCGAGATCTTGTTGCCGTGGCTGCCCGCCTCCTCCTCGGTCCGCACCGAGATCGGCACCAGGGCAGCGAGCGACTCTGAGGGGAGCTCCTCACCCACGAGCAGGTAGCGCCGCAGGGCGCCGGCGCAGACCGCCAGCACGACGTCGTTCAGCTTGCACGAGAAATGGTTCTTCACCGTCTCGAATTCGGCGAGAGGGCGCTCGGTGAATGCCACACGGCGATGAGGTGTTATGGCCCGGTTGAGCGAGGTCTTCGGGGCGGCGAAGGCGACGGGCGGCGGGGACTCGAGCTGGCGGTTGTGCTCGCTCAGGCTAAGAGCGCTCTCGAGCACCCTGCGGGCAGAGCGGGCCGTCCTCAGCGGCTGACCGACCAGGCTGGCAAGGGCGAGGGTCGTGAGCTCCACATCGCTCGGGAGCGGCTCCGGCTCCCAGTCGTCCTCGAGATCTCTTCGCATCGGGTGAGGCTCGATGTCGAGCCAGGCGGCGGCGATCTCGGCGCCCGAGATGCCGTCGATGGCGGCGTGATGGATCTTCGTCACTATCGCCAGCCGCCCGCCCTCCACCCCTTCGACCACGTACATCTCCCAGAGGGGTCGGCTCCGGTCGAGCGGCAGTCCGACCACCTGCCCGACAAAGGCCTCGAGCTCGACCCGGCCGCCCGGGGCGGGCAGCGCCGCTCTGCGGACGTGGTAATCGAGATCGAAGTCGGGGTCCTCCACCCAGTAGGGATGGGTGAGCTTGAAGGGCACCTCGACGAGGCGCCGGCGAAAGACAGGCGCCAGGGGGAGTCGCTCGGCCACCATCTGGCGTATCGCCTCGAAAGAGACCCGCTGGTGACCCGGGTCGACCTCGCAGATGCCGGCGACATGCATGTGGGAGCTCGGGCTCTCGAGGTAGAAGAACATGGCGTCGAGTCCGCTCAGCCGCTCCATGGCGCCTCCGTTTGCGAGGAGATGAGATCTTCTCGCGACAGCTCGAGCCTGTCAGGCCCGGCCGGTGTGCCCGAAGCCACCCTCACCTCGCTCGCTCGACGAGAGCGAGGCAGCCGGCCACAGGCTCACCTCCGGAAGAAAGACCACCACGAGCTGGGCTATCCGATCGCCTCGGGCGACCGAGAAGGCCTCACCGGGATCGGTGTTGACCAGGATGACGCCGATCTCCCCCCGGTATCCGGGATCTATCAACCCCGGTGCGTTCAGGCAGGTGATCCCGTGGGCAAGGGCGAGACCGCTTCGGGGCAGCACGAGACCGGCCGTCCCCTCCGGCAGCTCGAGAGCGATACCGGTCGGCACGAGAGCCCTGCCGCCGCCCGGCGACAGGATGAGGTCTGTCCGAGAGCGCAGGTCGAAGCCGGCATCTCCCGGCTTCGCCCGGGTCGGGAGTACCGCCTCGTCATCCAGGTGGAGGACCTTCACCTCGAGCATGGCTCGCAGGGTAGCCCTCAGGGTCGTTACGATCCCCGCCCGTGCTTGTTTGGATGGACCTCGAGATGACCGGCCTCGATCCAGGGCGCCACGTGATCGTCGAGATAGCCACGCTCGTCACAGATGACGAGCTCAACATCGTCGCCGAGGGGCCAGATCTCGTGCTGCACGCCGAGGAGGACAAGCTCGCCGAAATGGACGACGTCGTGCGGCGGATGCACACCACCTCCGGGCTGCTCGAGGCGATCAAAGCATCGACCGTCACGCTCGAGCAGGCGGGGGCCGCCACGCTCCAGTTCGTCCGGCAGCACAGCCCGGGTGGTGCGAGCCCCCTTTGCGGCAACTCGATAGCCATGGACCGGAGCTTTCTCCGGGCCTATCTCCCCGAGCTCGACGACCACTTCCACTACCGGAGCATCGACGTCTCGAGCTTGAAGGAGCTCTGCAAGAGGTGGAGCCCGGCCGTCTACTCGGCGCGGCCCCACAAGCAGACGGCCCACCGGGCGCTCGACGACATCCGAGAGAGCGTCGCCGAGCTCCTCTACTACAAGGAGAACTTCCTACGGCCGGCCACCCCGACGACACCGGACGAGCCGAGGCCCGCGGGCGGGTGAGCCGGCCGGAGAGGGCCCGGCGCCAGGAGCAGGAGAACGCCTCGCCGGAGGTGCGAGAGGTCGCCCCCGGAGTCCTTCGCCTGCAGCTCCCCATCCAGTTCACCGGCCTCGGCCACGTGAACTCATATTGCCTCCTCGACAAGAGGGGTGCCGCCGTCGTGGACGCGGGACTGCCCGGACCCGACACCTGGAAGGCGATCCGCCAGCGCCTCGATTCGGCCGAGCTGCGGGTAAGAGACGTCCACACGGTGATAGTCACCCACTCTCATCCCGACCACTTCGGCTCAGCCGAGCTCCTCGCCAAGAAGGCAGGCGCCGAACTGGTGGCCGAGCGCTCCTTTCACACCTGGCTCGAGCGCCCGGCGCCAGGCGAGGACAACGCCTACGTCCGCATGTCCCGAACCGGCCGGACGCCCTGGGGCGGGAGGCCCTTCGAGTGGGGCCAGCGGCAGAAGATCGCCAACAAGCTCGCCCGTCACGGCCTCAATCCCTACCTGAGAAGGCCCGAGCCGACGAGACGTCTGAGCGACGGAGATGAGATGGTGCTGGCGGGAAGGAGGTGGCGGGCCCTTCACACTCCTGGACACACAGGCGACCATCTCTGCCTGCTTGACGACGAAGCCGGGGTGCTCCTCTCGGGCGACCACGTCCTTCCGACCATCACACCTCACGTCGGAGGGATCACTCCGCTGAGCGATCCGCTCGGGGAGTTCTGCGCCTCGCTCGGCCGCCTGCTCGAGCTCGGGCCCGTGGCGCAGGTCCTACCCGCCCACGGGCATCCCTTCTCGGATCTCCCCGCTCGGGTCGGCCAGATCCTCGATCACCACGACGAGCGGCTGATCGCTTTGCGCAAGGCGGCTGGCGAGCTCGGCAAGGCGACGGTGAGCGACCTGTCGCACCGCCTCTTCCCAGAGCGCCTCTGGGGCATGATGGCAGAGAGCGAGACCTATGCCCACCTCGAGTTCCTGCGCCTGAGGGGCGAGGCCGAGCGCGCCTTCGAAGGAGAAGAGCTCGTCTACCTGCTCGACTCCGGTGGGTCGGCTTCGGCCCGCTCGACCGCCTTCGGCCACTGAGGCCACCTCGGCGGGCGTCGCCTGAGAACCAGTCGCCCTCGCGCCGAGCTCCGCTGCGCATAGTCGTCGAGTGCCAGCCGGGCGAGCTCGTAGCCCTCCTGCAGCAGGTCGTCGGTCCGAGAGAAGTCCTGCGGGTCGAACATGGCAGCTCCCGGGAGCTCCACGACCACGACATCCACCGCCGGCGGGACGACGGCGAGGTCGCGGCGGAGCCGGGAGCCGAGAGCAAGGGTGAAGGCTGAGAACATCGCCTCGAAGGGGCGGCTGTATGAGGGCGGCGGAGCGTCGACCTTGCCGCAGAGAAGCACGTAGATGCGCTTGGCGCCACAAGCCAGCGCTGCGGAAAGGCCGACGTTGTCGAGCACGCCGCCGTCTAAGTAGCGCCGGCCGGCTATCTCGACCGCCGGGTAGAGTCCGGGCAGAGCGGCCGAAGCCATTATCGCCTCCACCGCCGGCCCTTCGGTGAACCACTCCTCACGGCCGTCGTCCAGTCGGGTGGCGATGAGCAAAAGCGGCACCGGCGATTCCTCGAGCACCTCGAAGCGCAGGTAAGAGGCCACTATGGCGCGGAGCCGGTCCATCGAGAAGACGGACGGGCGTCTTTCGAGATAGCGCCAGCTCCCGTGGAAGCGACCGCGGGTGAAGACGTCGTTCACCCCGATTCGCCGCCAGACGTCGGCCGCCAGGTAGACACCCTCGATAGTCGGGCTCCCGGCGAAGGCGGCTCCGTTGACGGCCCCGATCGACGTCCCGACGATCAGCTCGGGGACCACGCCGCTCTCGACCAGCGCCCGAAGCATGCCGACCTGGGCAGCCCCGCGGTTTCCACCGCCCCCGAGCACGATGGCGGTCTCGACGGGCTTGCTCGGGAAGCGGCCGGCGGCCGCGAATACCAGGCCGCCGTCGGCATAGCCGTCCGGATCGATCCCGTAGACGGGCATCTATCGCCCGACGTCGACCACTATCCTCCCCCGCACCCGGCCGGCCAGGATCTCGGCAGCCAGATCGGGCACCTCGCCCAGCCCGGCCGTGACGGTCATCTCCTCGATGACCGAGTGGGGCAGATCACAAGCCAGACGTTCCCATGCCGTGCGTCGCACGGGAGTCGGGCAGCGGACCGATTCGACCCCGGCAAGGTCGACTGCCCGCAAGATGAAGGGGTGGACCGTCGTCTCGAGATCGGCGCCTCCGACGAGGCCGCAGGCCGCTACGCAGCCTCCGTAATCGGTCTCGCGAAGCAGTGTCGCCAGCAGCGGGCCGCCAGCCACGTCGACCGCCCCCGCGAATCGTCGTGGGCCGAGGGGGCGCCTCTCGGCCGCAGTCAGCTCTTGTCGCGAGATGACCTCGGCCGCCCCGAGCTGCAGCAGGTACGACTCCTGTTCTGGGCGCCCGCTCACGGCGACCACCCTGTAACCGGCTCGAGCCAGGAGGGCCACCGCTACGCTGCCGACCCCGCCGGCTGCCCCGGTGACGGCTACCGGGAGCCTGCCACCCGGCTCGATACCGTGGCGCTCGAGGGCGAGCACGCAGAGCATGGCGGTGAAGCCGGCGGTGCCGATCGCCATCGCCTCATAGCAAGTCATCTTCTCGGGCAGCCTCACGGCCCAGGAGCTCTCCACCCTGGCCAGCTCGCCGTAACCGCCGTGGCGCTCCTCTCCGAGGCCCCAGCCGGTCACGACCACCTCGTCGCCAGCGGAGAAGTCGGCCGAGCCGGAGGATTCGACGACTCCGGCGAGGTCGATGCCACAAACGAGCGGGAAGCGCCGGGCGATCTTTCCCTGCCCCGTCACGGCGAGGCCGTCTTTGTAGTTGAGGCTCGAGTAGGCCACCTTCACCACGAGGTCGCCCGGCGGGAGCTCGGCGGTGTCGATCTCACCAAGCCGGCCGGGCAGTCCGTCCGGCTCGGCTGCTAGCACAGCTCTCATCAAAGGCACCTCTCCTGTCTACCCGTTCGCGCTCGGCCAGGTCGCGGCCGGCCGAAGGGCATCGATGCAGCAGGCGAGGTTGCCCGGGGCGGGCAGGACAGGTTTCATTGGCTCGTGAGCGCCAACTCGATGAGCCCGGGAGTGAACCAACGAGCCCTGATCAAGATGTCGCCCGACGAGGTCGACGCCTTCCTCGCAGAACAGCACAAGATGACTATGTGCACCCTCAACCACGACGGAACGATTCACGCCGTCGCCATGTGGTACGGCTTCCTGGAGGGCTGCCTTGCCGTCGAGACCAAGGCCAAGTCGCAAAAGGCGCGCAACCTGCGGCGCAACCCGGCCATGACAGCTCTCGTCGAGGCGGGCGAGTCGTACGAGGAGCTGCGAGGCGTCGAACTCGTCGGCACGGCCGAGATCGTCGAGGAGCCGGAGCGGCTGACGACGCTCGGCGTGAGCGTCTACGAGCGTTACTACGGGCCCTACCGCGACGAGGCGGCCGGGTTCGTGGCCGCCATGCTCAACAAGCGCATCGTGGCAAAGCTCCACGTGACCCGCACGGTGAGCTGGGACCATCGAAAGCTTGGGCTTGCCTAGGCGGCGTAGCCCTCCGCTTGGAGCGGGTAGAAGGCTCAGATGACTCCCCTTCCACCTGACACGGGCCCGCCGCCGGCACCGTCGCCCGGACCTCTCGAGCCGCCCGATGCGCCACCGCCCTCGCCAGAACCTGCACCCGCCGGTCCGCCCGACCAGCCAGAGCCGACCCCGATGGCCAGAGCCGACCCCGATGGCCAGAGCCGACCCCGATGGCCAGAGCCGACCCCGATGGCTTTTGGGGCGAGGGCTCGGAGAAAGTCCTGAGCACTCCTCAGGGCTCTCACAGAAATCTCTCAGGCTGGTTGGGAATGATTGAGGGCATAAGAGCACCGAGCAGCTGGTGATCTCGACAGGAGCGAAATGGAACGCAACGGCTTCGAAGAGAACGAGCAGGGACAGCGGGAAGAGGCAGGCGGCTGGGTGCCGTCCTCAGAGCAGCCGACGGTGCCCGGGCTCGACCCGACGGAGGGCTACGGCCCTGTAGCGCCGGCCGAGCCGGCGCCCGCCCCAGAGGCCCAGCCGAAGTGGCAGCCCCTCCCGAGCGGCAACTGGGCCCCTCCGGGCTCTCCTGAGGGCCAGCCGGCCGCTCCTGCCGGCCGGCCGGGCTACCGCTACGGCCAGGGCGGCTACGGCCAGCCCGGCTACCCCTACGGCCAGGGCGGCTACGGCCAGCCCGGCCCTTACGGCCCACCCGGCTACCCCTACGGCCAGGGCGGCTACGGCCAGCCCGGCCCTTACGGCCCACCCGGCTACGGCGGCCCGCCCGCCGCCGGTGGCGGCACGGGCGGGCCCGGCTGGCCCGGCTACGGGCAAGGCGCTCCTACCCCGCCCGACAAGCCCTCCGGCTGGAGCGCGGCACGAAAGCTCGTCGTGGCGGTGATCATCGCCGTGCTCATCGCCGGCGCCGGCTCGGCTGGAGCGCTCCTCGGCTCCACGAGCAGCCCGAACTCGGCTGTCAGCACCCGGCCCTCCACGCCGATCCCGAATCCCTCCAAGCTCAACAACAATGCCCGCCTCAACGTGGACAAGATCGCCTCGGAGGTGGACCCGGCCACAGTCGACATCACCACGGTCCTCGCCTCGCAGGACGCCGAAGCCGAGGGGACCGGGATGATCCTCACAAAGAACGGGGAAGTGCTCACGAACAACCACGTCATCGAGGGCGGCAGCCGCATAACCGCCCAGGTAGACGGGACCGGCAGGCGCTACCAGGTGAAGGTCCTCGGCACCGACGTCAGCAAGGACGTCGCTCTCGTTCAACTGATCGGAGCCTCCAACCTCCCGACCGTGAAGATCGGCAACTCCTCGGCCGTGCACGTCGGTGACCAGGTGGTGGCAATCGGTAACGCTCTCGGCCTGGGGGGTCCTCCCACGGTCACGAGCGGGATCATCTCTGCCCTTGACAGGACCATCAACGCCATGGACTCCGGCTCGACGGTGGTCGAGCATCTGACCGGCATGCTCCAGACGGACGCCCCGATCAACCCGGGCAACTCCGGCGGGCCGCTCGTAGACTCCTCCGGCCAGGTGATCGGGATGGACACTGCGGCTTACAACGGCACCACCAGCAGTGGTCAGTCTGCCTCGAACATCGGATTCGCCATCCCGATCGATCGAGCGATCGCGATCGCACAGGCGATCCAGCAAGGGCGAGGCTCGAGCACGATCCTGATCGGACCGCGCGGGATCATCGGCGTCGACGTCCTCTCTGTCCAGCAGGCCGAGCAGCAGGCGAGCAACTTCTTCGGCGGACCTGGAATCAATCCGCCGGTCAACTACGGGGCATATGTGCAGTCGGTCCTCGCCGGATCGCCGGCCCAGGCAGCGGGTATCACATCGGGTGATGTGATAATCGGCGTCAACGGGGTACGAGTGCAGAGTCCGACGGCGCTCAGCAACGCCCTCAGCAACGACAAGCCAGGAACGACCGTTACGGTGACTTGGGTCACAGGATCGGGGACCAAGCACAGCGCGAGGATCACCTTGGAGGCAGATCCCCAGGCCGCTTGAGGCGAGCAGGTCCCGTTTCGAAGCCGCCGGTGCAGTATCCCCCCTCACTGCGCCGGCGGCTTCGCTTTCTCGGGCGGCAGACCCTCTCCGCCTTCGAGCCTCGCTCTCCGAGAGCGAGGCCACGGTGCCATTCGGCGGGCACCAGATGCTACGGCGCCGCCCGGGGTCCGCTCGGGCCGGTCCGCCGCTCGCGAAGGGAGAAAGAAGCCTTCCCGGACTATCGCTCATGGCGTCAAGCGCCGCTTTCGCAGCCGGCCCAGTCTGTGGCAATCGGCCAGTTGACAGGCGAAATTAAGCCGCAAAACATTGACCTATAGTCACTGGTTGACTACACACAGGGGCTGTGGCCGGCGAGGCCGCCTCCTCGCCACCAGCATGAGGAGGTCGCACCTTGCCCAGCAACCCCGAGGCCGGGCCACCGGCTGCAGCCACAGCCGTTCGAGCGGGGCATCGAGGCATCGGAGCCCTCTGCGCCTTGCTCGGCTCCATCGCCATCGCCCTCCCGCTCGCCACGATCACCAGCCAGGCGTCGGCGGCCGCCAGCCCGATCCTCTCGAGCCGCCTCGCGACGGTCATGCGGCGGCCGATGATCCTCTCGCGCTCGAAGCTGCTCGGCCAGGTAAAGCCGTCGACCACTATCCGGGGTGCAATAGGCCTCGCCCCCCGCGACCAGGCAGCTCTCAAGGACTTCATCGCCGCGGCCACCACGCCCGGCTCTGCCGACTATCACCACTACCTGAGCAAGGGGGCCTTCGCCAGGCGCTTCGGCCCGAGTGCTGCCACCATCTCGAGGGTGCGCTCGGTCCTCGCCCACGAGGGCCTCAGGGTCGGAGCCGTCTCCTCCAACCACCTCCTCGTCAGCTTCAGCGGCCCGGCCAGCAAGGTGGAGTCGGCTTTCCACACCGGGCTTGCCCGCTACCGGCTCCCGGACGGCAAGGTGGGACGGGCCACCACAGCGGCGGTTCGCCTGCCAGCCAGCATCTCGTCACAGGTGAACGTCGTCGCCGGCCTCGACAACCTCTTCCACCCGGTCCCTGCCGGACTCGCGAAGGCGCCGCGGGCCTTGGCGGCCAGCCGGCCGGCGGCCAGAGCCGCCCTCGTGCCTCACGTGGCGGGCGCTCCGACGCCCTGCGCCAACGCCAGCACCGCCGCCCAGCAGCTCGGCGGCCTCACCGACTCCCAGATCGCCAACGCCTACGGGTTGAACGGCCTCTACAGCCAGGGCGACTTCGGGCAGGGACAGACAGTGGCGCTCTTCGAGCTCGAGCCATTCTCCTCCTCGGACCTGAGCTCCTTCGACACCTGCTACTTCGGGGAGAGCGCCGCCCAGGCGATGGCCCAGCGTCTCCATGTGATAGCCGTCGACGGCGGCCAGCCGGCAGGATCCGGATCGGGCGAGGCCATCTTGGACATCGAGGACCTCTCGGCTCTGGCGCCCGGGGCGACCTTCGACGTCTACGAGGCGCCGAACACGACCTTCGGGTCGCTCGACGCGTACAACCAGATCGTCAGCAATGACACCGCCAAGGTCGTCTCCACGAGCTGGGGACTCTGCGAGACCGCAGTGCAACAGGGCGAGCCGGGCTTCCAGCAGGAGGAGAACGCCATCTTCGAGCAGGCGGCCGCCCAGGGACAGAGCGTCTTCGCGGCTGCCGGCGACAACGGCTCCAACGACTGCAACGCCCTTCGGACCGGTAGCCCCGTCTCGCCTGTCTTCTCGGTCGACGACCCGGGCAGCCAGCCCTATGTCACCTCCGTCGGCGGCAACACCATCACCAACGCCACCCAGCCCCCCTCCGAGCAGGTCTGGAACGACGGCCCTCTGTGGGGAGCCGGGGGTGGAGGCGTCTCGAACACCTGGGTGATGCCCTCGTGGCAGGCCGCTGCCCGGGTGCCTGGCATCGATCCCGCCTCCACCATCGCGACAGCCGAGGCCGTTGCGAGGCAGTACGACACAACCCCGGGTGGACCGACGACGGGAAGCTTCTGCCAGTCGAACTCGGAGGGCTCGAGCTACGGCGGAGCGGTCCTCGGCGAGCCTTGCCGGGAGGTGCCCGACGTCTCGGCCCAGGCGGACGAGTTCACCGGCGCGATAACGGTCTACTCGAGCCTGTTCGGCCCGGGGTCAGCCGGCTGGGCGACCATCGGCGGCACCTCCTCGGCCACCCCGCTGTGGGCCGCCATCCTCGCCGACATCAACGCCTCGCCGACCTGTCAGGCGAACCCGGCCACAAGAACCGGGGTCGGTTTCGTGAGTCCGCTCCTGTACGGCATCGCCTCCAACCCGGCTGCTTACGCCGCGTCGTTCACCGACGTGACCAAGGGCAACAACGACATCTACAACCTCGCCAACGGAGCCACCTTCGCGGCGACCAAGGGCTACGACATGGCAAGCGGGCTCGGCTCGCCGCAGGTGACGGCGCCGGGAGGCGGCGACGGGCTGGCCTTCTACCTCTGCAGCTACGCCGTCTCGGCTACGAGGCCGCTCATAACCTCGATAAGCCCCTCGACCATCTCGACGTCCTCGGCGACAGGTCCCATCGCCATCACCGGAACGGGCTTCTTCTCGAACGGATCCCCTGCGGTCTCGCAGCTCTGGCTCAACAACTTCCTCGTCCCCCCGGGCGACTACACCGTGAACTCGAACACGAGCATCACCCTCCAGGCTCCGCCGGCTTCGCAGCTCAGACCGACAGCGGGCACCTCGGACGGCGCCGGCCCGGTCGAGGTGAGCGTGACCGTGAGCGACGGCGAGACGAGCCCGACGAGCGCCAACACCCTGCTGCAGGCGGTCGACACCGCGGGCTCCTCCCTTGTGCCGGCCGTGACCGGAGTCTCGAGCTACGGCGGGCCTCAGGCCGGGGGCAACAGCGTCAGCATCCTCGGCTCGGGCTTCACCGGAGCCACCTCGGTCACCTTCGGAGGAGTGCCGGCGGCGGCCTTCAGCGTGCAGAGTCCCTACCTGATCACAGCCGCGGTCCCGCCCTACAGCGCCACCGCCTCCGCCGGCTCGCCCGCCACCAATTGCGCAACGGCCGCCACTCTCAACAAGACGAGCGACATCTGCCAGACCGAGGTGGTGGTCAGCAACTCGAGCGGCTCGAGCAAGCAGTACACAATCCTTCCCTCCTACGAAGGAGCCTCCAGCTTCAACGCCAACGGCGTCGTGCCGGCACCTGCCGGCTGCAATTGCGAGGTGGCTCCGGCGCCGAGCGAGTACGACTACGTACCGCCGCCCCACATCACCTCGATCTCGACCTCGGCCGGCCCGGCCTCGTATGCCAGCGAGGACGGCGGGACGACAGTCACGATCGCCGGGAGCGGCTTCAACCCCTTCACGCTCGGCGCAGTCTTCTTCGGGCCGACCAACCAGTTCTCCTCGG
>JAJZLV010000138.1:0-7475 GCA_021803215.1 Actinomycetes bacterium
GAGGCGCTCTCGCCGCAGCGGGGATGGCGACAGGTCCGAGGACCGAGAAGGGAAGAAGATGAAGGTACCTGAGTTTTTGGCGCGGGCGAGTCGATCGCGGAAGAAGCTTGCAGGAGCAGCTGGGCTGCTGCTGGTGGCATTGGCCGTGCCGACGGCGCTCTCGTTCACGAGCGGAGCCGGTGCGGCGACCGATCCGATTCTCGGAGCTGCAGGCCCGTTCGGGGTTCTCTCCAGCACTTACACGAACACTGCGATCGGGACCACCATCAATGGAGACCTCGGCTACCTCACCGGCCCGGCGGTGGCTCCTACGGTCAGCGGAACGACCTACGTCGGTGGCGGCACCTATGCCCAGGCAGGGATCGACCAAGGCTCGGCGCTGGCGAGCCTCAACAGCCAGGCCTGTACCTTCACCTTCCCTCCCGGTGCAGTGAATCTCGCGACGGACACCTCGCACGGCCCGCTCGGGATCTACACCCCGGGCGTCTACTGCACGACCGCGACGAGTGCCGCATCGATCGGAACGGCGGGGATCACCCTGAGCGGGAGCGGCACCTTCATCTTCAGGATCGACGGCGCCCTGACCACGGTGGCCAATTCCTCTGTCACGTTCGCCAACGGTGCCTCCGCTTGCGACCTGTACTGGACTCCGGCTGCGGCCACGACCCTCGGAGCGACGTCGACTTTTGCCGGAACTGACATCGATGCTTCCGGGGTCACCGTCGGCAGCACCGTCACCTGGACAGGAAGAGCCCTGGCATTCGGCGGGACGGTCTCGACGACCTCCGACACCATCACGGTCCCGACCTGCTCGTCGACCAGCACGACTACCACCACCACGACGCCGACTACCACCACCACGACGCCGACTACCACCACCACGACGCCGACGACCACGACCAGCAGCCCGACTACCACGACCAGCAGCCCGACTACCACGACCAGCAGCCCGACTACCACGACCAGCAGCCCGACCACCACGACCAGCAGCCCGACGACGACCAGCCCGCCGACCACGACAGTGCCGGCTCCGAGCAAGGTGCAAAAGGCGCCGAAGAGCCCGCTCGCACCGGCGTCCGTGCCGGTGACGGGTTGAGGCCCGGATTGACGGGGCCGGGACCCTTGCAGAGCGGCCGTCGCGGCCTGACTGCTCTCTTGGGCCGTGACGACCTCACAGGGCTGACCCGCTCCCTCTCGTGGTGCGCCTAGCCGGTCTCGCCGGCCGGCGAGGCCTCCTCGTCGCCGGGCTGGTGGCTCTCTTCCTCGGCGGCGCCGGCCTCTGGCTCGCTACCAGCTGGCGCTCCCCCTCCGAGGTCAGCAGCCCGCCGTCGCCTGCCAAGCCCGTCCGGCCGGCGCCAGAGCCCGCGCCGAGCCTGCTCTTGCCCGGCCTCTTGGCTGCACTGACCGGCACGACCCCGGCCTACGTCTCGCCCGGCGGGGCGAAAGCGCCCGCCATCGCGCCGACGTGGCACGGCTCGAAGCTCGTCCTGCCGGTCATCGCCGTCTACCACGGCGAGCTCGAGGTGCGCCTGCCCACAAGGCCGGACGGCTCCACGGCTTGGATTCCCCGCGCGGCGGTCCATCTCTACCGCTCGTCGTACCGGATAGTGGTCAACCTTTCGACTCGCCATCTCCTCTTGTATCGCGACGGGAAGCTCGTCCTCGATGCGCCTGCCGGCGTCGGCACCTCGGTCGACCCGACGCCGACGGGAGACTTCTTCGTCGCCCTCTTCGCCCCGGCTCCGGGCCCCGCGTGGGGCCCGTTCGTCATCGTCACGTCGGCGCATTCGAAGGCCATCAGTAACTGGGAGGACTCCGGTGACGCCATGATCGCCATCCACGGCCCGCTCGGTGCCAGCGCGGAGATCGGAACGACAGGAGCCAGGGTCTCCCACGGGTGCGTGCGGCTGCATGACAGCGCGCTCGCTCAGCTGAGGGACGTGCCCGACGGCTCACCGATTGACATCATCGCCGGGACTGCGAGCCACCCTTCGCCTCTTCTGGCCCGGGCAAGGCGCCAGCTGGCGGCCGCGAGCGAGACCAGCTCGTGAGGCCCTGGAGGAGAGGGGCCGCGTCGCTCGGACAGCTCTGAGCGACGGGCGACCCGTCGCCTGGTCGGGGCTCTGCGAGCCGTCCGGGCGCGCCGGGTCCAAGGCGCCTACCTTGTCGCGGTGTGAAGGGCCTTCACCGGATCCTCCAGACGACCCGGCTCGACCTTGTCTCGATGAGCCCGGAGATGATGTCCGCCTTGCGAGATGGGCAGTTCGAAGAGGCGGAGCGGGCCGCCGAGCTGCAGCTGCCCGCCGAGTGGGAGAAGGAGGATTGGTCCTGGTTGCGGTCCTCGCCCGAGGAGACGGCCGCCCGCCCCCATCTCGTCGACTGGCTCCCCCACCTCGTGGTGTGGCGGGGCCGCGAGGGCCCCCAGGCGGTGGGCGAGGTCGGCTTCCACGGCCCGCCGAGACGGGGCGAGGCCGAGATCGGCTACATGATCGCCTCACCGTTCAGGCGTAAGGGCTATGCCAGCGAGGCGGCAGCTGGCCTTCTCGGCTGGGGGGAGTCGGAGGGGGGGCTGGCGAGCGTCCGCGCCTCGGTCGACCCGGGCAACCTCGCCTCGCTCGGAGTGCTCAGAAAGCTCGGCTTCTCGGTGGTGGGGAGCTACTTTCACCAAGAGCGAGGAGACCAGCTCCTCTTGCGCCTCTTCCTCGGCTAGCCGAGCGGCCCGCCGACCGAGGAGGGATCGTCGCCGAGCAGGTAGCGGGGGCCGCTCCCGAGCCGCCGGGCGCCGTCGCCGGGGTTGTACAACGAGCACCGCTTCAACGAGAGGCAGCCACAGCCGATGCAGGAGTCGAGCTCGTCACGAAGGCGCTGCAAGGTGGCGATGCGCTCTTCGATGAGAGGGCGCCAGGCCTTCGAGAGGCGAGCCCAGTCCGCCTTGTCCGGCGCCTTGCCGGAGGGCAGGCGGTCGAGCGCCTCCCTTATCTCCTCGAGGCTCAGCCCGACCCGCTGGGCGACGCGCACGAAAGCCACCCGGCGCAGCGTGTCGCGGCGGAAGCGGCGCTGGCCGCCGTCGGTCCTCACCGAGGAGATGAGCCCCTCGGCCTCGTAGTAGCGAAGAGCCGAGGTGGCGACACCGGTCCGCTCAGCCACCTGGCCGATGCTGAGCAGCTGCGCGAGGTCCATTCCCTAGGCTGGCCGAGGCGAGGACACATTTCAAGTTCCCTTGAGATTGGGGGCGGCCGGCTCCGTCCTCGCCGGTGAGGGCCTGTGGGAGCTCTCCGATGGGCTGAAGCGAGTTATCGGGCGGCCGATATGCCACTAGCCTTACGAACTGATTTCGCCCTGAGCGTCCGGCGGCGGTCTGCGGGCGCCGCCGAGCAGAACCGGGACAGGAGTTAACGGACTATGGCAAGCAGCGGCTCCAACAAGCGCCCTGGGAGCGGCAACAGGAGGCCGAAGCCGGCCGCGGTGGGCAGCAGCGCCGCAGAGCGCGCCCGGGAGCGGGTCCAGAGCCAGGCGGGCCGCCCGGCGAGAGGTGGCCAGCAGGTCCGCCGGTCGCAGGGCAAGCGGCCCCAGGCGAGGTCGGGCAGCCGCTCGTCGGCCATGACCGCCGGCATCTTCGGCGGCGGCCTCGTCGTCGTGGCGGTGGTCGTCATCGTCCTCATCTCGAGCCTCGGTGGGGGAGGCGGCTCGAAGGCAGCCGGGCACGACCCCTACATCAAGCCCTTCCCGATAACCGCCCAGGTGGAGAAGGCCTTGACGTCGGTGCCGGGCTCGGCCCTGGCCAGCGCCGGCACCGGCGGGACCGGCGTCTACTCCGTCTCGAGCCTCGGACCGAAGGCTTCAGGGGCGAACATCGTGAGGATCGGCAGCGTCCCCGCCACCGGCAAGCCGGTGATCCAGTACGTCGGAGCGGAGTACTGCCCCTTCTGCGCCGCCACCCGCTGGCCACTTGTGATCGCCCTCAGCAAGTTCGGCCACTTCACCGGCCTGGAGCAGACCGCCTCATCGCCGATCGACGCCTACGGGGACACCCACACCCTCACCTTCGCCAAGGCGAGCTACTCGAGCCCCTATCTGAGCTTCAAAGCCGTAGAGGAGACGACCAACGAGTGCCGGCCCGGCTCGGTGATCGCCAACTCGCCAGGCAGCACCCCGCCGTACGTCTGCAACAACGGCAACTACATCCCCCTTCAAACTCCGACGAAGGCTGAGATAGCTCTCATCAACAAGTACGACAACACCACCTGGTTCGGCGCCCTCGACTCGAGCGGCCCAGGGATCCCCTTCATCGTCTTCGGCCGCTCATTCGCAGAGTCGGGTGCCCTCTATGACCCCCAGATCCTGCAAGGCGCCAACTGGGACCAGATCGTCGGCTCGTTCAAGGTGCCCAACACCGGCATCGGCCAGACGATCCTCGCAGCCGCCAAGCAGTACATCGGCATGATCTGCGTGCTCACGCACGACAAGCCGGCGACCGTCTGCGGCGCCTCCTACCTGAAGCCGATCGAGAAGACCTACAGGTGAGGTGAGGGTGGGCTCCCCGGCGGCCACCCGCCAGGACTCACAGGGCGTGCCCGGGACCCGGCAGGCCCGGCGCCCCCTTGCCGGCCACGACCTTTTGCAGGGGTGGGTCGTGGACGCTGCCGCGGGGTGCCGCGCCCGGGCGCGGCGCTTTCTTCCTCGCGGGGGGAGGGGCCAGGCAGCCGGCGGCTCGGATCGGGGCTCGAGGAAAAAAGCGGGAGCGGCTCAGCGATGACGAGTCGATGGCGGCCCAACGTGGCCTTCGCTCTCAGCCTGATCGGCTTCGGCCTGGCCGCCTGGCTCACCTACGGTCACTACTTCGACCAGAAGGCCATCGACACCACCTGCCCCCTCGGCGGGACGAGCTCCCTCGTCAGCTGCGCCGCCGTCACGACGAGCTCCTGGTCGGTGATCTTCGGCATTCCCGTCGCCCTTTACGGACTGGCCTTCTTCGCGGCGATGCTGGTCCTGAACCTGCCGAGGGCCTGGCGGTCGGCGTCGCCCCTCATCGCCAAAGGCCGCCTGTGGCTCAACGTGGCGGGCATGGGCTTTGTCCTGTATCTCGTCGGCGTCGAGTTCCTGGCGGTGCACCACATCTGCCTGTACTGCACCTTCGTCCATCTCACGCAGTTCATTCTCTTCCTCGTGGTCGTGACGGGCTGGTACGACACGGGATACGCCGCCTCCCTCGACCAGGACGAGGGAGCCGACGCCGCGAGGGGGAGCCTCGTGGCCTGAAGATGGTGGGCGTGCTCGAGATCGAGCTTCACTTCCCGGCCTGCCGGTCTCTCAAGGAGAAGCGGGCGGTGCTCCGCCCGATCACCGACCGGGTGAGGAGCCGCTACCGGGTGACCATCGCCGAGGTCGCTCACCAAGAGCTCCACCAGCGGGCCCTCCTCGAGGTGGCGGCCGCCGCCTCGGCCGAGCACGTGGTGCGTGAGGAGCTGGAGGCCGTCGAGCGCCTCATCTGGTCCTCCCCCGGCCTCGAGGTGGTCGCCTCGAGGCTCTGGTGGCCCGAGGCGACCTAGCGCTCAGTCGACCCAGACGGTCTTGGTGACGGCGAACTCCCGGATGCCCGGGGCCGCCAGCTCCCGGCCGTAGCCGGAATTCTTCACTCCTCCGAAGGGAAGGTCGTAGTAAGAGGTCGTCATCCAGTTGACGAAGACCATGCCCGCCTCGATCTCCTCGATGAAGCGCTGCTGCTCGGCCGGGTCCTCGGTCCAGGCGTTGGATCCGAGGCCGAAGTCCGAGTCGTTGGCGATGGCGATGGCCTCGTCGATGTCGCTCACCTTGTACATCGAAGCGACCGGTCCGAAGACCTCCTCGCTGTAAAGGCGCATCTCCTTTCTGATCTCGGTCACGACGGTCGGCGGGTAGTACCAGCCCGGCCGGTCGTCCCGCTCGCCCCCGCAGAGGATCCTCGCCCCTTTCTCCTTGGCGTCCTCGACCTGCTCGGCCACCTCGTCACGGCCCGAGGCCGTGGCGAGCGGACCGACGTCGACGGAGGGGTCGAGCGGGTCGCCCAGCTTCAGCCGGGCGGCGGCGGCGGCGTAGCGCTCGAAGTACTCGTCGGCGATCTGCTCGTGCACGATGAAGCGCTTGGCAGCTATGCACGACTGCCCGTTGTTCTGCATCCGGGCCCGCACACCCACCTCCACCGCCCGCTCGAGATCGGCCGACGGCATCACGATGAAGGGGTCCGAGCCGCCGAGCTCAAGGACCGTCTTTTTGATCTCGCTCCCGGCGACGGCCGCCACCGCCCGGCCGGCGCCCTCGCTTCCGGTCAAGGTGGCCGCCTTCACGCGCTTGTCCCGCAGGATCCCCTCGACCACCTCGGCCCCGGTCAGCAGCGTCTGGAAGGCGCCCTCGGGTAAGCCCGCCCTCTTGCAGGCCTCCTCCAGGTAGAGGGCGGTCTGAGGGACGTTCGAGGCATGCTTCAAGAGCCCGACGTTGCCGAGCATGAGAGCCGGGGCGGCGAAGCGGACCACCTGCCAGAGCGGGAAGTTCCAGGGCATCACGGCCAGCACCGGCCCGAGCGGCTGGTAGGTGACGAAGGCTCTCTTTCTCGCCGCCGTCCCGGGCACCTCCTCGTCGACGAGGAGGCCCTCGGCGTGCTCGGCGAAGTAGCGGAGGCCGCCGGCGCACTTTTTCACCTCGGCCTCGGACTGGCCGATCGGCTTTCCCATCTCGACCGTCATCGTGCGGGCGAGCTCCTCGAGGTCCTCCTCGAGGAGATCGGCCAGCTTGTTCACGAGCTCGGCCCGCTCCTTGAAGGTGGTGTGGCGGTAGCTGTTGAAGGTGGAGTCGGCGAGAGCGAGGCGGCGCTCGATCTCGGCCGAGTCGTAGGCCTCGAAGCTCTTCACCGTCTCGCCGGTAGCTGGGTTGGTCGTAGCGATGGGCACGAGACAGTTCTACCGCGAGACGGCCGCGGGGGCGAGCGGCGCCAGGAGGCCGTGAGTGGCGCCGCGCCCTTCCAACTACGATCGCCTCGTGAGCGCCGAGAGCAACCAACCGGGCGACCTCGAGGCCCTCCGCCGGCGCCTCGACGAGGTCGAGGAGGCCCTTGCCCACCTCGAGTCGGGCGACTACGGGCGCTGCGTCAGCTGCGGCCGGGATATCCCGGAGGAGAGGCTCTCGTCGGATCCGCTGGTGAGGCTCTGCCTCTCCTGCGCCTTTGCCCGGCGGGAAGAGAACAGAGGGGGCGCCTGAGAGATGGCCCGGCTTCGCTTCTTCGCCCAGGCCCGCGAGGCTGCCGGGTGCAAGGAGGCGGTGATCGAGGCGGGCACGCTCGGCTCCCTCCTCGATGCCGCCTGCGAGCGCTTCGGGCCCGGCCTGGCGGCGGTGCTCGAGACGAGCGCCGTCTGGGTGAACGGCGAGCCGGCCGGTCCCGGCCAGAGGGTCGGCGAGGGTGACGAGGTGGCCATCCTTCCTCCCGTCTCGGGCGGCTGAGCCCG
>JAJZLV010000138.1:7485-15697 GCA_021803215.1 Actinomycetes bacterium
ACATCGCTGCTCGGGCCGAGGACCTGCCTCGAGGATGCGCCGGAGAGACAACAGATGAGCGGGAACAGCTGAGCCAGACCAGACGAGCGCACGCCAGGCGAGAGCCGCCACGTCGAAGAGCGCCGGCCGGCCCGCCCGGCGGCTCGGACGGCTCGCTCGCGGTCGCCCGCCTCGAGCGAGGCGCGCAGCTCTGCGGCCCCGAGGTCTTTTTGGCCGAGCTCGTCGAGCTGGGTCACGCCGGCACCGGGCACGCCCCGCCCCAAAGCGGGCCGAGGTTCTCGTCAGGCCCTCGGCCTCCCGCCGCTGCTTCCAGGTGGCGATGAGCCGGATCAAAGGGCCCACGACCGCCCAGCGGTCGACATCAGCGGCTCGGCGGCGAGCCGCTTGGAGAGCGGGGCCATCTGGCCGTCCGGCGCCCGGCCCGCCCGCGCCAAGGCGCCGGGCTGCCGGCGCCTTGGTCGGGCGGGAGAGGGAGAGCTGCGGCTCAGGCCTTCTTGGTCTCCCAGAAGATCCGGTCGATCTCGCCGATCTGGGTGAGCATGTCCTCGGCGACCGAGACCTCGGTCGTCTTCTTCGACTCGCCGGCGGCCTTGGTGGCCTTCCAGAAGAGATCGTGCAGCTGGGGGTACTTCGCGAGGTGGTCCGGCTTGAAGTAGTCGGTCCAGAGAACCCAGAGGTGGTGCTTCACGAGCTCGGCCCGCTCTTCTTTGATGAAAAGGCAGCGCTCCTTGAAAGAGGCGTCGTCCGAGCCGTTGAACTTCTCCATGATCGCCTTCACCGACTCGGCCTCGATGCGGGCCTGGGCCGGGTCATAGACGCCGCAGGGGGGGTCGCAGTGGGCGTGAGCCGTGCGGGGGGCGCTGAGCCGGTCGAGGCTTGAGAGCACTCGGGAAGTGAGGGACATTTGCCTGTCTCCTTTTTATTGGAAAGGTTCGTCCGGTTGGTCGACTCACCCTATCCCTGGTGGCCGAGGCTCCGGCCGGCGCTTTTCAGCCTCGCCCTCCTCGCCGCCGGCGGCGGCCTTCTCGCCCTCGTGGCTCGGCGGCTCGTGCGGGTCGAGGTGGAGGGTCCCTCGATGCTGCCGAGCCTGGCGCCGGGCGAGCGCCTCCTAATCTGGCGCACGCCCGTCCTGGAAGAGGGCGACATCGTGGCTCTTCACGACCCGGCGAGCAAGAGGCGCCTTCTCGTGAAGCGGGTGGTGCGCCTCGAGGCCGAGAGCGTCGAGGTCGAGGGTGACAACAGCGCCGCGAGCCGGGACTCCCGCCACTTCGGCCCCGTGCCCCGCCGGCTCGTCATCGGGCGGGCCGTCTACCGCTACCACCCGCCGTCGGCGGCCGGCCGCCTCTGACCGGCGAGCCCGGCCGCAGCCACCAGGTACGATGGGAAAGACCTGCTGGAACGGTTGACTCCGGGAGACGGGACGATGAGCCTCACAGCCAAGGACCTGGACGAGCTCTGCTCGCCCGCCTGTCTCGACGGAGTGGTCGACGCCCCGGTGACCGAGCTCCGGACCCGTCGCGACGCCAGTCAGCGAGCCGAGATGGTCCTCTCGTACCTCCGGCGGGCGGTGCAAGGAGAGATAGACCTCGTGACGGCCGAGCTCGACCAGCGCCGCAAGACCGGCCGCTCCGACCTCGGCCGCCTCGTCGAGGAGCTGCCGAGCATCCTGGCGTCGCCCCCGAGCACCGGGGCGGGCCCGATCCGCAGCACGCTTCCGATCATGGGCGACGTCGCCGAGCTCGGTGACGAGATCGCCCTTGACGAGCTCCTCGCCGAGCTGGCCGGGGAGGTCCCGGGCGAGGCGCCTCTCTTGCCGGGGGCCAACGTCTGCTCCCTCTCGGCCGACGAGCTCGGTGCCAGCCTCGAGCGCCTGAGGCAGGTCGAGCGGGAGGTCTCCTCGCGCCGCCGCCTCCTCCACGAGCACATCGACGCCTTCCAGGCCGCCATCGTCGACCGCTACAAGTCGGGGGCGGCGGACCCCGACAGCCTGCTCGCCTGAGCAGCGCCAGCGAGAGCCGGGCATCGGTGAAGGAGCTGCCAGATCGCTGGGCCGACCTGGGGGAGTTCATCCGTCAGCAGCGCGAGACAGCCCGTCTCTCGCTCCGGAGGCTCTCAGAGCTGGCCGGCATCTCGAACCCGTATCTCTCCCAGATCGAGCGGGGCCTGCGAAAGCCGTCGGCCGAGATCCTCCAGCAGATCGCGAAGGGTCTCCAGCTCTCGGCCGAGACGCTCTACGTGAGGGCCGGGATACTGGAACCCGAGAGGGCGAGCGACGACCTGCTCGGCCGGATCCGCTCCGATCCCTATCTCGACCCCCACCAGCGCGAGGCGCTGGCCCGCATCTACCTCTCGTTCCGGCGGGAGAACGGCTACGAGCTGGTGGCGCAAGAGGGCGAGCCCGGGCCGCAGGCGAGCGAGGACGGGGGGACTCGATAGTGTCCCCGAGCATGCGCCGCCTCGCCGTCCTCTCCTTCCACACCTCGCCGCTGGCGCAGCCGGGAACCGGCGACGGCGGCGGGATGAACGTCTACGTGAGGGAGCTCTCAGCCTCGCTGGCCAGAGCCGGCGTCTTCTGCGACGTCTACACGAGGCGTGACTCGCCGGAGCTGCCCGCCAGCGTCTTCGTCGAGCCGGGCTTCGAGGTTCACCACGTCTCAGCCGGACCGGCCGCCCCGGTGCCGAAAGAGCACCTCTTCGAGCACGTCGGCGAGTTCACCGAGCGGGTCATGGAGCACATGACCGGTCTCGTGCCGCGGCCCGCCTCTCCGGCCGCCGCCCACTTCGGCGAACCCGACGAGCTGCCCGGTGCCATCCATGCCAACTACTGGCTCTCGGGCGTGGCGGGCCACGAGATCAAGCACCGCCTCGGGCTGCCCCTCGTCTCCACCTTCCACACCCTCGACCGGGTGAAGGCAGAGGCCAGCCCGGAGGAGGACTCCGATGTGGCGAGCGGTCGCCGGGCCCGTGCCGAGGCCGAGGTGATCGGCTGCTCGGACGCGCTTTGCGCCTCCTGCAGCGTCGAGGCGGACCAGCTCGTCGAGCTCTACGACGCCAACCCGGGCCGCATCCACCTGGTGGCGCCCGGCGTCGACCACGCCTTTTTCTCTCCGGGCAACCGCGCCTTTGCCAAAGAGGCCCTCGGACTCAACGGGCCGGGGCCGCTCCTCCTCTACGTCGGGCGCATCCAGCCGCTCAAGGGGGCCGACGTCGCCGTCCGCTCGCTGGCGGAGCTGCACCGGGCGGGACGCAAGGACGCCCGCCTCGTCGTGATCGGCGGCCCGAGCGGGCCGCGGGGCGCGAAAGAGGTCGCCTCGCTTCGACGGCTCGTCGAGAAGGAGGGGCTCTCTTCTCATGTGAGCTTCCGCCCGCCCCAGCCGCACGAGCTTCTCTCGAGCTTCTATCGGGCGGCCGACTGCTGCATCGTCCCCTCCCGCTCCGAGTCGTTCGGCCTCGTCGCCCTCGAGGCGGCCGCCTGCGGCACCCCTGTCGTGGCCACCTCGGTCGGCGGCCTCACGACCCTCGTAGAGGACGGGGTGACGGGCTCTCTGACAGAGCCGGGCGACGCGGCCGGGATCGCCCGGCACGTGGCCGAGATCGTCGGGGACGAGTCGCTGAAGGCCCGCCTCGGCCGGGGAGCTGTCGCCATGGCCGCCCGCTACACCTGGGCGACTGCCGCCGAGAGCCTCTCGCGGCTTTACACCGAGCTCACCCGCAAGGCTCTCATCGAGTGCTGAGACGGAGGTCGTAGATGGCCGACAAGGCGCGGCTGTGTCTCGTCGGAGGAGGGAGGATGGGCCAGGCCCTTGCCGGCGGTCTCCTCCGCTCCGGCTGGATAGCGGCCGGCGAGATCACCATCGCCGAGAGGCAGCCGGAGCGCCGCAGCGAGCTCTCCCGGCGCTTCCCGGGTGTGAAGGTGGCCTCCGAGCCGGTCCCGGCCGAGTCGGCCGTGCTGGCGGTGAAGCCGGCCGACGCCACTGCGGCCGCCCAAGCGATCAGAGAGGCCGGCATAGTCCGGGTCATCTCGATCGTGGCGGGGGTGCGCTGCTGCGAGCTCGAAGAGATCCTCGGAGAGGCGGTGGCGGTGCTGCGGGCGATGCCGAACATGCCAGCCATCGTCGGGGCGGCCGCCTCGGCCCTCTCGGGCGGAAAGAGCGCGCGGGAGGAGGATCTCGCCTGGGCGGAGGCGGTCCTCTCCTCGGTCGGGGTGGTGGCCCGGGTGCCAGAGGGCCTCCTCGACGCCGTGACGGGCCTTTCCGGTTCCGGACCCGCCTATCTGTTCGTCCTCGCCGAGGCGATGGTGGAAGGAGCCGTCGCGGAGGGCCTCGACCGGGGGGTGGCTCGTCTCCTGGCCAACCAGACGCTCCTCGGGGCCTCCCGGCTCTTGAACGAGCTCGACGAGCCGGCCGAGGAGCTGCGGGCGGCCATCACCTCGCCCGGCGGCACGACGGCGGCCGGTCTGAGGGTGCTAGAGCGGAACGGCTTTCGCTCGGCGGTGATCGAAGCGGTCTGCGCCGCCGCCGAGCGGGCCCGCCAGCTCGGCGGCGGACCCTCTCGAGCCGGGCCGGCCTCCCACTAGCCACATCAGCCACAGTGGCGTACGCTCGTGTCCCGGCGGAGAGGGGTGATAACTCTGACGAGCGTCGAATACTCAAAGGCGAGGTTCTACACAGTCGCGGAAGTCGCCCGGGTGCTCCGGGTGTCGAACATGACCGTCTATCGCCTCATCAACTCGGGCCAGCTGCCGGCGGTCCGGATCGGGAAGTCCTATCGCCTGCGCGAGGAGGACGTGAGCCGCTACCTCTCGGAGCGCTTCACCGAGGCCGGCTGACACCGGGGGGGCAAGAACCGTTCCTGATTCATCAGCGTCTATCAGTTTCGGCTGATCGGGGCTGATGGGACGGCGCGAACGGTCTTCGCTGTCCTGGTCTGACAGGAGGTGTCCGCTCGGCTGGTCGGGTCTTGTGCTGCTTGGTGCGGCTGCCCTCGGGCCTCGCGGGTCTTGTCTTTCCTGGTTCGCTGCCCGGCCAGACCACCGTTTGGTGGTTTGGGCTGCCCGGCGGAGTCGGTAGCTCTCCGTTCCCGATCCTCTGGTCGGGTTCGGTCACACCTTTCCCGTCGCCGGGCTCGCTGGCCGAGCCCGCGTCTGCCGATCGTCAGGGCCGCCGCATGGTGGCCTGACACTTCGGTCGAGAACTGGTGGTTGAGGGGTGCCAGCCAGTGCTGGGCGCCCCACTTGGAGGTGTAGGCGGGATCCACGGCGATAACCGCGATACCGGCGTTGGAGGCCATCTGGGCCAGCCGGTCTCGGAACTTCGCTGTCGGTATCCCGGCCACCAGGCGGCGGAACGCCCGCCCTCGCTTGCCGCGGGAGGGTCGCCGCCCCGTGTGTTCGCGGCCCTCGGTCCTGGCCTGGGTGAAGCCGAGATTTTCGATTACGAAGGCTCCGCAGGCGTGTGCCTTGGCCGTGCGGATGAGCTCGCTGATGGCGGCCCGGAGATGGCCGTCGCGGGCGTCAGCCGAAAGTCCAGCCAAATCGAGTGAGACGGTGATCGGCTGGCCGGCCGGGTTGCCGTCGGGGGTGACGACCCAGGCGGCGAGATGCCCGTCGTTCACATCGACGGCCAAGATCGGTAGGCGACGCAGGTCGTCGAGGGTGGGGTGCCAGCCGGATTCCTGTTTCCATGACGCGTCGAGATACCAGCGGCGTCTGGCCGCGTCGAAGCTGACGTCGTATCTGACAGCGCCACCGGCGACCTGCGCTGCTAGCTCGTCCCCTCGGTGAGGAAACCTCGCCGGCGCCGACAGCCGGTAACGGCCGTGGGTACGGTTGGCGAGATGTCCCAGCGAAGCGGGGAGGCGGATCTCCACGCTGCCCTCGACGGGGTCCCAGCGGATCGTCTCATTCCCCAGCCGCTTGTCCGCCTCACCATCCGCGCAGATGAACAGCCGCTCTGCCTCCCAGACAGTCCGCCACTGCTCCGCGCTCAGCCCGGCCGCGTCGAGGTTGTTCCGCTTGTGCAGTAGGGCTTTCCCGCCACGCACGACACTCACCTGCCCCTCGGTGAGCATGGCCTCCACCGTCTCCAGACGGGAACGGAGCACTTGGAGGCGCTGCTCTTCGAGAACCGCTCGGCCTGGGTCGAATACCCGCAGCTACGGCCTCGCCGCTCGCCGACAGGTATCGCCAGCCGCCGTCCGATTTTCTTGCACCGGGCCCGCAACGAGAGGGCATCGGCCTCCATGTTCCGGCGGGCAAGCTGCCATGCGTCTTCGCTGGTGCGGGTGATCGCCCCCGCCCAACGAGAGGTTGATTCGTTGGTGAGCGACCTTTTTCGTTCCCGACGGGACTCGGCTCTGGCCTTGGAATCGAGCACGCCCTGGCGGCACCGGACGGCCAGATCATGCCCGGCCAGCGAACCCAAATGAGCGCCCACAGCGGCGAGCACCTCGACATCGGTATCGGAGACCATCAACCGGGTACGGACCCGCGCACCAGCGGGAGCTGCGACCACGAACGGTGCGGCTATCGGCCGCATCCCGCTGGTCACAGCGCACCAGGCGTGGACTGGGAAGCGAGCAGATCGAACCATCTGCTGCGCCACTGGCCGGACTTGAGCGAATATGTCGCCTCCAGCAACGGCCCGTCTACGGCCACCACCCGGGCATGGCGAGAGTGCCCGCCACGGTCTCGCACCACCACCTCGTCGCCAATGGCGGGCGGGGCCGGCAGCGACGCCGGAGCGGGCTGCAGGCAACGGGGATCGAGGTTCTTCTCGTAGGGGCCCTGACTGCCGGCCAGGCGGACCTTCACGGTCACCTTGTTGACCTTGACCACCACGCCGACCCGACTGCCATACCAGGTCGTCACGAACTGCCCAGGCACCCAGCCTGCTTCGCGTACCGCTGTCTTCTTGGCCACCGAGTCCAAAAGTGCCTCTACCCGCCGTTCGACGCGGAGTTGCTCGATCCGAACCGCGCAACGCGAGCCGTCGCCGTCGCAGCCGTCCAGGTGAACGAGCCAGCTCGTGTGGTCGTCAGCGTCGACACCGGCCACAGCCAGCACCTGCCGGTCGAACTCCGCTATGTCATCGCCAGGATCGCCGCGCACGAGTTCCTTCGAGGAGCGAAACGCCCAGTCGGACACATGAACCCACTCGGCCTCACTGAAGCGGTGTTTGCCGGCCTTGACTTTGGCCAGAGCGGACTGCTCGACGGCCAGCTCGCGCAACTCGGCCTGTTCCTGCCGCTGAAGGTGGAGGTGCTCCTTCTTCGCGGCGGCCGCCGCCCGTTCGGCCCACAGTGTCCACAGCCACGACGGGGCCGACTCCCGATAGACACCCACCGCTTGGCCTCTACCTCGCTGATCGGCCCGGTCTCGCCCGCGGCGCGCATCGCTCCGGCGACATCGGCGACAGGAACACCCAGCCTTTGCGCTACCGTTACCGGCACCAGCGCTCGATCCTGGCGTCTACGCGCGGCCCGCTCGCGCTTGCGGCGGCCCCGATCCTCGACACTAGCGGCGCGGCTTCTGCTCACGGCCCTATCCTCTCAGCCGCCTGTGACAGTGCCGTCGGGCCGACATCGGCCTTCGCACAGCGCAACGCCTTCTCCGCCCGGTTCCTCGCCGAGTCCCGCCCATACAGCCGTGCGCAAAACGAGGTGAGCACCTCGGTCATGTCCCGAACCAGATCGTCGTCGACCTCGCCCGGGTCCAACACCACCAGACGCCGGCCGTGCGCGGAGAGTGCAGCCTCGACCAGCTCGGCGTTCATCCTGGCCAGCCGGTCCCTGTGCTCGACCACCACCGTCGTCACCGTCGGGTCGGCCAGCAATCGGCGCAGCTTCGAGCGGGAACCGTTCATCCCCGACCCGACCTCGGCCTCGACCCGCACCACCGACGTGCCAGCCTGCGCCGCCCACGCCGACAGGCGGGCCACCTGGCGGTCCAGATCGGCCCTCTGGTCATGCGACGACACTCGGGCATACAACCCCAGCCCACCGCCGGCGCCCCCTGCCTGTTCACTAAGCACCAAGATCGTGCCGCTAGCCGTCTTCACCGCCGGCACCGGCAGGGTCCCATCCCGGAACCACTTCCACGCCGTCTGATAATGCACACCCTGGGACTCCGCCCACTCCCGCAACCGCACCACCACAGACTAATACAGATGTTCGCTGATAAACACTGATAGACTCGGCAGCAGCTCCGCACCCC
>JAJZLV010000097.1 GCA_021803215.1 Actinomycetes bacterium
GCGGGCGCTTACCGCGAAGGCCTCGCCCTCTCCCTTCACCCGGTGCAGGTAGCGAGGTGACTCGGGCATCCGGCGGCGAAGGACGATGACGGCGGCGGCCGGTATGGCGCCGAGCCCGAGCAGCAGGCGCCAGGTGATGCCGTTCGGCACCCCGGCGCCGAGGAGGGCGAGGCCGGCGATGTAGCCGGCGATGGTGCCGAGAGCCTGCATCGAGAAGACGAGCCCGACGAGCTTGCCCCGGTTGCTGCGGTTAGAGAACTCGCTCATCAAGACGGCCGACATCGGATAGTCGCCGCCGACCCCGATCCCGAGGATGAAGCGGAAGGCGAGGAGCCAGATGAGGCTCGGGGCGAAGGCCGACGCGACGGCTCCGCCGACCATCAAGGCGGCCTCCAGCCCGTACACCTTCTTGCGGCCTATCACGTCGGCGATCCGACCGAAGACGAAGGCGCCGACGAAGGCCGAGATGAGGGTTATCGAGTTGACGAGGCCCGTCTCCGACGAGGAGAGGTGCCACTGGGCGGCGATGAGGGTAGTCGCCGTGCCGATGATGAACAGGTCGTAGGCGTCGGTGAAAAAGCCCATCCCGGCCGTGACTATCGCCCGGGTGTGGAAACGGCTGAGCGGTGCTTCGTCTAGCGCCAGATCCAGGGTGGCCATCTGCCCTCCGTAGCTCGTTGGTGTGACCCAACTTCTACCGGGGCAAGGTTTTGTCGAGGAAAGCTCGAGGTGACGCGGAGGTGAACTTTGGACGGCGCCTGGGTGTGAGGGCGAGCTGCTCGTCGAAGGTGCCGGGCGGCGCCTACTCGAGCGGACCAGGGTAGGCGAGCTCCGCCTTGTCGACCAGCTTGTCGGTCTGGTGGCGCACCGCGAAGAGGACGGCCACTATGACGACGACTGCCACGATCCCGAGGATGAGATCGAGCTTCGTCGACAGGTGGCGGAAGGCGCTTCCGGCCAGGTAGGAACCGAAGGCGTAGATCGCCGACCAGAGGATCCCTCCGGCGGCGTTGGCCGGGAGGAAGCGCCGCCAGCGCATCTTGCTTGTGCCCGCCAGGAAGGCGGCATAGGTCCGCAGGATCGAGACGAAGCGGCCGAAGAAGACCACCTTCACGCCATGGCGGTCGAAGATGTACCGGCCCACTTTCAGCTTTCGCTCATCGAGGCGGACCTTCTTCCCGTAGCGGCGGGCCAGCCGGTAGCCACCTTTGTCTCCGATCCAAAAGCCGATGTTGTCTCCGAGGATGGCGGCCACTGACGCCACGGCGAAGACGATCCAGATGTTCAGGTGGTGGGTGTGCCCGGCGTATATCCCGGCCGCGACGAGAGCAGTCTCTCCAGGCAGTGGCACGCCGAGGCTCTCGGCGGCCACCAACAGGAAAACTGTCAAGTATCCGCTGGTCGCTATGAAGTGGTCGATGTTCACCCGGCTGGGTCTTCCTGCCTTCGAGGAGCGATGCCTGGGCGCTGCGGGCCCTTCACCTCCTCTTGGCCGAGGCGAGGCTGCAACGACGACGCGGCGGTCCTCACCCCTCTGCGGGCACCAGGAGGGCCGGCGGCTGCCATGACATACCAGGACGTTACCGGTGCCGAACCGGCCGAGAGGTGTCATCGCGGACAGCTCGGGCAGGCTGCAGGCGAGTCCGAGCCGAAACGCGGGCGGTGTCGGAGACCGGCCACGTATACTGGGGTGGGGTATAGGGTTGAGAGAGCGAGGCGGCGATGGTGGAGACCATGACCTACGCGGTGCAGGGGATGACCTGTGATCACTGTAAGAAGGCGGTGTCGAGCGAGCTCGGACAGCTGGCGGGCGTCGAAGCCGTCGAGGTCGATCTCGAGACGAAGCTAGTCACCGTCACCGGTGATCGCCTCGACGACCAGGCGCTGCGGGCTGCCATCGAAGAGGCCGGCTACGAGGCCAGCTGATGGCCTCGGCCACCGAGGCGAAGACTCCTATCGCCGATGAGCGCCAGCGCGTGGAGCTCGCCATATCGGGCATGACGTGCGCCTCATGCGCCGCCCGGATCGAGAAGCGGCTCAACAAGATGGGCGGGGTGAGCGCTGCGGTCAATTTCGCCAGCGAGCACGCTGCGGTGGCTTTCGATCCTCGGCAGGTGAAGCTCGAGGATCTGATAGGCACCGTCGAGGCGGCCGGCTACGGCGCCGCCCTGCCGGAAGAGGCGTCGGGGGAGGATCCGGTCCGTCAGTACCGGAACCGGCTCGTGCTGGCCGTTTCCTTCACGCTCCCCCTGGTGGTCTTCGCCTGGATCAGTGCCTCGCGACCGCCTGGCTGGGAGTGGATCTCTTTGGTTCTGGCTACTCCTGTCGTCTTCGTTGCCGGTTGGCCTTTCCACCGCGCCGCGCTGGCCAACGCACGACACCTCGCAGCCACGATGGACACCCTCATCTCGATCGGCACCCTGGCTGCCTGGACCTGGTCGACGGTGGTTCTCGTCGGCTCGATCTCGACGAACGTCTACTTCGACACCGCCGGGGCGATCACCTCCCTCATCCTCCTCGGCCGCTTCCTCGAGAGCCGGGCAAGGTCTCGCTCGGGCGAGGCGATAAAGAAGCTCCTCGAGCTCGGCGCCAAGGAGGCGCGCCTGCTGCGGGACGGGAACGAGGTGCTCGTCCCGGTCGAGCGGCTGATGGTGGGTGACCGCTTCGTCGTCCGCCCGGGCGAGAAGGTGGCGACCGACGGCGTCGTCCTCTCGGGCAGCTCGGCCGTCGACCGGTCGATGCTCACCGGAGAGTCCGTCCCGGTGGAGGTCGGACCGGGCGACTCCATCGCCGGCGCGACGCTTAACACCTCTGGGCGCCTGGTAGTCGAGGCCACCCAGGTGGGAGCCTCGACGGCCCTGGCCCAGATCGCCCGCTTGGTGGCCGACGCCCAGGCGGGGAAGGCGCCGGTGCAGCGACTGGCGGACCGGGTCTCGGCCGTCTTCGTGCCGATCGTGATCGCCATATCGGCTCTCAGCCTGCTCGGCTGGCTCTTCATCGCCGGGGAGGCAACGACCGCTGCCTTCGCGACGGCTGTCGCCGTCGTCGTCGTCGCCTGCCCATGCGCCCTCGGGCTCGCCACCCCGACCGCCTTGATGGTTGGGACGGGGCGGGGCGCCCAGCTCGGGATCCTCATAAAAGGGCCGGAGGTCTTGGAGCAAACTCGCCGGGTGACCACGATCGTTCTCGACAAGACGGGCACCCTCACGGAGGGGAAGATGGCCGTCTCGGCTCTGGTGCCGGCCGAGGGGGTCGAGGAGGAAGAGCTTCTCTGTCTGGCTGCTTCTGCAGAGGATGCCAGCGAGCATCCCGTCGCGCTGGCGATCGCCTCCTACGGTCGCCAGAGGCTCGGAGAGCTCTCAGCCGTCGAGTCTTTCTCGGCCCGGGCCGGTCTCGGCGTCGAGGCAGTGGTCGAGGGACATGCCGTCGTTGTCGGCCGCCCGAGCCTTCTCGAAGACTGGGCGATCGCTCTTCCAGAAGGGCTCGAGAGCGAGATCCGCCGTCTCGAGGCGAAGGGCTCGAGCGTCGTCGCCGTGGCGGCCGATGGCAAGCCGATCGGCGTCATCGCCGTCTCTGACCGCCTGAAGGAGACGAGCCGCCAGGCAGTTGCCGAGCTGCGCGGGCTCGGGCTGACGCCGGTGCTCATCACGGGCGACAACGAGACGACGGCAAGGGCGGTTGCAGAAGAGCTCGGAATCGAGCGTGTCCTCGCCGGGGTGCTGCCAAAGGGAAAGGCCGACGAGATCGCCCGGCTGCAAGGCGCCGGTGAGGTGGTTGCGATGGTCGGGGACGGCGTGAACGACGCTCCGGCGCTGGCAAGAGCCGACCTCGGCATGTCGATCGGCACAGGCACGGACGTGGCCATCGAAGCCTCCGACATCTCCCTCGTTGCAGGAGACCTGCGATCGGCCGCCGCGGCCATCCGGCTCTCGCGCCGCACCCTGACGACGATAAAGGGCAATCTCTTTTGGGCCTTCGGCTACAACATCGCGGCCATCCCGTTGGCAGTCGCCGGCCTGGTCAACCCGATAGTGGCCGCGGCCGCCATGGCGTTCTCGAGCGTCTTCGTGGTCACGAACTCCCTTCGGCTACGCCGGTTCAGCCCCGACGAGGCGAGACGATGAGCCAGTCCCCCGTCCCCTCCGAGTCCGACGCCGGTCCTCCTTACGGCTACGTGGCCGACAAGGAAGCCTTGGTCAAGAGGATGCGTCGCATCGCCGGCCAGGTTCGCGGCATCGAGAAGATGATCACCGAAGACCGCTACTGCATCGAGATCCTCACCCAGATCGCGGCTGCGACGACCGCTCTCAGCGCCGTCGGGGAGATCCTTCTCGATGACCATGTGAACCACTGCGTCCGTCATGCCGTCGCCTCGGGCGACGAGGCCGCGGCCGACGACAAGATCCGCGAGCTGCTCGGGGCTGTCCACCGCTTCACAAGGACGCATTGACATCCTCCCCGGCACGAATGCCGGGGATTCCCGCTTCGGGTGGTTCACGGATGCGCCATTGGCCTTGCGACCAGGAGCCGGCTTACGCCTGCCCGTGCTGCTCACCGGTGTCCTCCGGCAATGATGAGTGCCCTCAAAAGCGGCAAGTCCACGGGGACTTTTGTCCCAGAGGACGGCTGGTGCGGCCCTTGTGGGCGACGACCACTGCGGCGGTTTTCGGCGACGATCCCGTTCAAGATCTCGCTCAGGCGAGTCGCAACCGATCTCCGAGCAGAGGATGCCGACACTTCGGGCACACCAAATGCAGCCCGAGCGCCGACACCCCACCGGGGAAATGGCGAGCGCCAGCATCGGACAGGACCAGAGCGGGCTACCTTCCGGAGGTGTCTCTCACCCGAAAGGTCGGGCCTGCTGGCTGCGCCCGGACTCACATGACGGCTGAGGCCGCCCGTCCCATCCGGGCTTCCTGATGGATCAACAGGGCTCCTCGGAGCGGGTCACCGTCTACTGGAGGCCCGGCTGTCCCTACTGCGTGATGCTCCGGCGGAAGCTGCGCCGCGGGCTTCCGACCGAGGAAGTGGACATCTGGGCAGACCCGGCGGCGGCGGCGGCGCTGAGAGCGCTGGCCGGCGGAGACGAGACGGTGCCGACAGTGGTGGTCGGCGGGCGGGTCATGGTCAATCCTCCGGCTACCTCGGTCCTCGAGGCTGCCCGAGCGGCGGGCATCGTATTTCCGGTGGCTGACGGCGGGCCGGGCCGGCCGGGCTTCCCGAGGCGGCATGCCTAGAGGTGTCCGCGGGCTCAGCCGACCGGGGCGACGCCGCCGCGCCGGTCCGTCTGGCACAGGCCAGCTAGGAGTCCTAGCCCCCGTTGAAGGCGAAGACGGCCTCTGCTGCGAAGGTGCTCGGGGCGCCCGCTCCGAAGACGACCACGAAGTCGTTGTTGGCGAGGGCTCCGAGAGGGCTCGGGGCGGCGTCGAGGTAGACCAAGGAGGACGAGGCGTCGACGCTGGTCTGGCTGCCCTCATGGCCGAGCACCGTGAAGCCGGTCGCGGTGAGGGAGCTCAGCGCTCCGCTCACCAAGCTCGGGGCGTTGTCGTAAGCGTAGAGCGACGAGGCCGTCAGCTGGTCCTCCGTGGAGGAGCCGAGCACCATCACCGTGTCGCCGGCGACGAGACTGCTGAGGCTCGACGAGCTGTTGTCGAGCGAGACGCTGGCAGAGCCGGCGTTGACGTTCACCGTTCCGCCCCCGTCGGCCGGGAGAGCGTGGTCGCCACCGCCCCCTCCGGCGCCGTCTGCCGGCTGGCTCGAGATGGAGACCGTCGTGCCGGAGATCTGCTGGATGGTACCGAAGACCGCCGTCGACCGGTTGTCACCGTTGCCCTGCTGGGGGTTGTCGCCGGCGGGGTGGTTGTCCGACCGGTTGAAGTCGAGGACTGTCGTCGCCGCGAGCGGCGTAGTACCACTTGGTCCCAGTGCGACGACGAAGCTTCCGGGGCTGAGCTGGCTGAAGCTCGCGCCAGAGGCTCCATTCAGGTAGAGGGCCGCCGTGCTGGCGTCGATCGCGCTCTGGCCCGACTGGTTGGCGAGGTCGAGGGTCGTGCCGCTCACCGAGACGAGGTGCCCCCAGGCGATGCTCGGCGCGGCCGAGAAGGCGAGCACCGCGGCGGCCATCATCGAGCCGTCGTACTTCTCGCCGATCACCACCACGGTCTCCCCGCTGACGAGGCTGCTCAGCTGGGCGACGGTGCCGTCGACGGAGACGGCCGCCTGGCTGGCGTCGATCGTGAAGTGGCCGTGCTCACTCTCACCCTCGCTTCCGCTCACGAAGGTCTGCGGCGTCATGACGAGGCTCGAGCTCGTCGAGGTGACCGTGACCGATGAGACGGTGCCCACCACAGCTGCCGCGTGGGTGTTGACCACGTCCTCTGTCGTGGCGTCGAGAGCCTGCAGTCCGTGGCGCTCGACCGCCATACCCGCCAGGTGGACGATGTCTCCAGCCACGGGCGCCCTTCTCGTCTGACGGGCGAGGCGCCGGTCCGCCTCTGCCATCAGCAGCTGCGAGCGCCGGTCGCGGCTCTCGGCGGGCTGCTTTCTGTGGCCTGCCTTCTTTTGGCCGTGCCCACTTTTGGCCTTGTGCTTGGTGCTCTTCAGGCCGCGGGTGCCGACGGTGACGTTCTCGAGCACCTTCTGGAGGTGTCGGTTGCCGATTCGGCCGGCTTCCACGTAGACCTCGACCATGCCTTTGTGCTCCGACTGGACGAGCCCGCTAAGGGAGAAGTGCACCCTCCTCACGTGGCCGCTCTTTTGATGGGCGAATGCCTGGGCTCCTGCTGTCGCCGGTGCGGCGAGAGCTGCCGCCAGGACCACGGCTCCGAGGCCGCTGGCACAAAGCCACCCTCGAGCGCGTGTCACATGCGACATCTTCTTCCTCCAGCTTCCCCGCAGCCTTCGTCGACAGCCACTCAAAGTAGTCGCGCCAGCACAGAAAGTGCAAAGCACTTTCCGATTTGCTCACCGCCCGCTGACCATTTGAAAGGGACCTTCGGCCGTAGCGGGAAGAGCTCGGCCGGCGCATAGTCGGGATGCGGAAGGCCTCCAGGTCTAAGCGGTGCGGAAGGAGCGTCGATGAGCGTCGAGGAAACCGTCGGGCCGGCTGTTGCTGATCCGCTACCTGCCTCGCCCGTGAGGCGGCTCCGCTTCGACCTGGGGGCGAGGCCGTTTCTCGTGCTCTTCGAGCTGACCCGGGCCTGCGCCCTCGCCTGCCGCCACTGCAGGGCCGAGTCGGTGCCGGGCCGCCATCCCGACGAGCTCTCGAGGGGGGAGGCGTGCGCCGTCCTGGACGATCTCGCCTCTTTGGGGGCTCCACGACCCCGCGTCGTGCTCACGGGAGGCGATCCTCTCGAGCGACCTGATCTGGAGGAGATCGTCTCGCACGGCTCGGCGGCCGGGCTCTCGATCTCGGTCTCACCGGCCGGGACGCCACGGGCGAACCCCGAGCGCCTCGCTTCGTTGCGTGAGGCCGGGGCCGTCGCAGTCTCATTCTCGATCGACGGAGCGAGCCGGGCGGCCCATGACGACTTCCGCCGGGTCGACGGCTCGTTCGCCTGGACGCTCGATGGCTGCCGGGCGGCCGCCGCAGCCGGCCTGCGCCTGCAGGTCAACACGACTGTCTGCCGGGAGACGGTCTTGGAGCTGCCCGCTGTCGCCCGGCTCGTGAGCGAGCTCGGCGTCGCCATGTGGAGCGTCTTTTTCATGGTGCCGGTCGGGCGGGGCCGAGCGCTTCGTCACCTCGAGGCAGACGAGACTGAAGACGTCCTCCACTTTCTCCACGAGCTGGCCGTGAGGATGCCGCTCAAGACGACCGAGGCGCCGGCCTACCGCCGAGTCATGCTCGAGTCCGAGAGGGGTGCGAGCACCTGGCGACCGGGGGCGCTGTATCGCCAGCTGAGTGAGAGCCTGGCCGCTTCGTGGCCGGCTCCGAGCCCGTCTGCCGCCGGCACGGTGGGGGGTTCCGAACGCCGTCGGGCTCCTCTCTCGGTCGGGGACGGCAGAGGAGTCGTCTTCGTCTCGCACCGAGGAGACGTGCAGCCGAGCGGCTTCCTGCCCATTGTCGCCGGCAACGTGCGTCACACCCCGCTTACTCGCATCTATCGTTCCGACCCTCTCTTGCAGAGCCTGCGCAACCCGACAGCTTTCGGCGGAAGGTGTGGCCGGTGCGAGTTCGCCGAGCTCTGCGGGGGCTCGCGGGCGCAGGCCTACGGGAGGACCGGCGACCCGCTCGCCGAGGACGGGAGCTGTCCCTATCTGCCTCGAAGCTGAGAGGACCTATCTGCCTCGAAGCTGAGAGGAGAGGAGAAGAGAGGAGAGGTCCCCTCGCACAGGGCGCGCCATTTGACGGCGCACTACTCCATCGCCCTGGAGGGCTGCCAACGGTACATGCCGATCGGTACCGGGTCGTGCTCCTCGGTGACCGCCACCCAGTACAGCGCCGCCGGCGAGACTTCAGGCAGCTCGTTCACCCCGACCGGCGACTGCACCAGCACGACCTATGGCACCACCCTCTCCGGCGGGTCGCAGGGGAGCTGGGGGAGGACAAAAGCACTTGCCCAAGGCAGGAAGCATCCACGGCGGGCTCACCACGAGGGCCGCCATTAGCAAGCCGAACCTCGTCGTGTCGCCCGCAGGCGCTTGCCGCCGCGACCGCCCCGCAGCTGTCGAGGTCGGGTCCTCGATGTTCTGGTTACTCGAGGTTATGGCCGGAGGGGAGATCGCCCCGCGAGAGCCATCCCGGCGCCGCTCGCGCCGGCGGTGACCGGAGGCAGCTCGCCGGCTCCGTTGCATCTCTTAGACCAATCGCGCCGGCGCCGCAGCTCAAAAAGAGGCTCGAGGGCTTGCTCGAGCGTGTACCGATCTAGCGCGCCGCAGTGGGTATGGCCTAGAGCATGGCGCCCGCTTTGAACGACACCGCAGCTGAGAGGCGCCCGGTTCGCGATCGGCACCGGCCCGTGTCTTTCGTGACGGCGGTGCCCGGTCCGGGCCGTCGCCGGCCGAGACGTCGTCGCCGCTGGCCACGAAGGACGATCGTCGGACTCGTGGTGCTCGGCGTCGTCCTTGTCGGGATCGACGTCGCGAGCCGCCTGCTTGCTGAGCAGTGGCTCTCCAAGCAGGTGAGAGCTGCGACCGGGGCGACAAGCGTCAGCGCGACCCTGAACGACGTCCCCTTCCTTCCTCCGCTCCTCTTCTCGGGCTCGATCGCCCATGTGAAGGTCGTGGCTTTCGGCGTGCCGGCCGGGAGGTTTACCATCGAGCGGGTCTCGGTCGAGGCCACTGGCACGAGGCTCGACCGGAAGCTGCTCTTCGCAGACCAGACCGTGAAGCCGACTGCGATCTCGAGCGCCCGCATCACGGTCGAGGTGAGCGGTGCCGAGCTCTCGAAGGCTCTCGGCTACCCGATCAGCCTGAAGCAAGACGGCCAGGCGACCGTCGTCGTCAGAGGACAGCGCCTTCCCGCCAGCGCCCGCATCGTCGCTGGTCACCTCTTGGTGGTAGATGTCGCCGGGACCGCGGTCGCAACGGTCGACCTCAGCCGGTCTCCCCTCGTGCCTTCTTGTCCCATGACGATGGCCATCTCGCATGCGACGCTCTCCCTCGGGTGTCGGATCACTCCGGTGCCCACCTCGCTTCTGCGCGCTCTTTCTGACTAGCGGGGAGAGGCGCCGCCGCCGGGAGCCGTCGAAGGAGGAAACCCCAGGTCTCGCTCGCCCCTCAGGCGCTCCGGTCGTCGCCAGCCTCGAAATAGCCACCAGGCCCGAGAGGGCTGGCGCCGAGCGACGCCGCAAGGTCGATCCAGCGGTTGCCGGGCCGCCCGCCCCGAGCAGCCGGGCGGCGCCTATGGTCTGGAGCCGATGAGCGACACGAGCAAGTCGAACGATGCCGTCTGGCGCGATGCCGAGAAGGTGGCCGCCTGGGCGGCGAGAAGCGGTGAGAGGGAGCGGGCAAGGGTGCTTGCCCGTCAGATGATGGCCGACCTCTTGCCCTTCGAGCCCCAGGCCGAGTTCAGCTTCGTCGATCTCGGGGCAGGAACAGGAGCCGCCTCCCGGGTGATCCTCGACCGCTTCCCCGCCGCGAGTGCCGTCCTCGCCGACTACTCGAGCGAGATGATGTCGGAGGGAGCTCGCCAGCTCGAGGGCTACGAGGGCAGGTACCGCTACGTGGCGATAGACCTCGAAGCGGGCCGCTGGCCAGCCGAGCTCTCCGGCGGGCTGGACGCCGTTGTCTCTTCTCTTTGCGTGCATCACCTGAGCGACGGGAGGAAGCAGGGTCTCTTCTCAGAGGTCATAGAGCGCCTTCGTCCCGGTGCCTGGTACCTCAACTACGACCCGGTGAAGGCCGAGGATCCGTCAGTCGAGGAGGCCTGGCAGGCGGCCCACGATCGCCGGGATCCGGCCGCAGCCGAGAAGAGGGCCGATCGCAGTCCCGAGGAGCAGGCCCACTACGAGAACCACATCCGCCACATCATCCCGCTCGCGCCCCAGCTCGCCTTCTTGCGGTCAGCCGGCTTCGAGGCGGTCGACGTCTACTGGAAGGAGCTGGACCATGTGATCATGGGCGGCCGGCGGCCCTTCTCGGGGCAGTGACGCGCCCTCTTCATACCGGGCGGGGTATCCTCTGAGAACTTTCGAGGAGGTTGTGTCAGATGTGTCGCGCCGTTAAGTGCAGATCGTGCGGAAAGACCACCTGGGCCGGATGTGGGATGCACGTCGACCAGGTGATGCGGAGAGTCCCGGTCGCTGACCGTTGTCCAGGGCACCCCAAGGGCGAGGCGGGCACGAAGCCCTCGTTCCTTCGGCGCTTTCTCTCCAAGGCATAAAGAGGCGGTCCGACCCCGGCTCGCTTCCGCTGGCCCATACTTGTGCGGTGCCGGTCGATCGCCGAAGCCCGATGCCGCTGTGGGCCCAGGTCCTGGAGGACCTGCGGGCTCGCATGGCCGAGGGTGAGTTCGCCGAGCGCTTCCCGAGTGACGTCGAGCTCGTGGGCCACTACGGCGTCAGCCGCCAGACCGTCCGCGAAGCCATCCGCCACCTGCAACAAGAGGGGGTGGTGGAGCGGGTCCGCGGCCAGGGCAGCTCGGTCCGGCCGCGCTCGATCGAGCAGTCCCTCGGAACGCTCTACAGCCTTTACCGCTCGGCCGAGGCTCAGGGCTTCGTGCAAGAGAGCGTCGTGCGGGCCTTAGAGGAGCGGCGCGAGCCGTCGGCAGCGGCCGTGCTCGGCTGCGAAGCGGAAGAGCAGCTCGTCTACCTGGAGCGCCTGCGGCTGCTCGACGGGAGGCCAGTCGTGCACGACTGGTCCTTCATGCCGGCCCGAATCGCCCGCCCCTTGCTCGCGGCCGACTTCCGCCGCACGGCGCTTTACCGGGAGCTCGAGCAGAGCTGCGGAGTCCGCCCGGACTCTGGCTGGGAAAGGGTGAGCCCGGTCCTCCCGGACGAAACAGAACGGGCGCTCCTCGAGCTCGAGCCGGCGACGCCGGCCTTCTGGATCGAACGGCTGGCTCTTGCGGGCGACCTACCGCTCGAGTGGCGCCACTCGATCGTGCGGGCCGACCGCTTCCAGTTCGTCTCCCGCTGGAGCGCCGGGCGCCTCGACTCCGCCTTCGAGGCCCCTCCTTGCCCGCCGTCTTCTTAGCCGGCCCTCTCGGTGGCGCCGGGCTGCTCGGCTCGAGGCTCGTTGTCTGGGGCCTCGGCCGGCAGGCGGGCCGAGTAGATCGAATATCCATCTATCCGGCGGGCGATGGTGGTGGCGAGGAAGACGGCGGCGATGATCGGCACCATGATGCCAAAGCCGGTATGAGTTAGCTCGATGACGAGCGCCACCGCGGCGAGCGGCCCCTGGATGGCCGCCCCGAGCATGGCAGCCGCTCCCACGATGGCGTAGGCGCCGATCGACTGTCCCGCCCACAGGTGGCTCCAGAGGACTCCCGCCATCGCCCCGAACATGGCGCCGGTGCTGAGGAACGGCGTGAAGAGCCCACCGCTGGCGCCGCTTCCGAGACAGAGCGCAGTCACGAGCGGCTTCAGGGCGAATAGCGCCAGGAACAAAAGCAGGGTTCCTTGGCCGAGAAAGGCCCGGTGGGCCATGTCCTTTCCGTTTCCGAACAGGGCCGGGTAGGCGACTCCGATGGCGCCGAGGATGCTGAAGGCCACGAGCGGACCGCCCGCCATGATCCGCCCCTTCAGCCGGTGGTGGGAGATCCATCCGATGAGACGGATGTAGACAGAGGCTAGGAGGCCGACGACCGGTCCGGCGATGAGGGCCCAGATGAGGATCGAGAGCGTGAAGTGGAAGGCCGGCAGGTTGACGTACGTAGCGTGCTGGGGAAGGTAGATCCAGGCAGTCGAAGTGGCGATGAAGGCACAGGCGAGCGCCGGCAACACCACCGGCAGGGCGATCGAGCCGAGCATGACCTCTGCTGTGAAGAGCGCTCCGCCGAGCGGGACGTTGTAGACCGCCGCCAGCCCGGCACCGGCCCCACAGGCGACGAGCAGCTTTCGCTGGGAGGTGTTGAGGCCGAACCAGCCGGATGCCAGGCTGCCCGAGACACCCCCTAGGAGCTTCGGGGCAGCCTCGCGGCCGATCGAAGCTCCCATCCCGACGGCTATCTCCGAGATGGCTCCGGAGATGAAGCTGCGGCGGAAGGAGAGCTTGCCGTCGCCGGCCCAGACGACCTCGTCTACCTCCGACTTCTCCCCCTTGGTGTACTTGCGGAGGAAGAACCACGCAGGGCCGACGAAAGCGCCGGCAATGGCGAGCGAGAGCACCCGGTGGATGGCAGAGGCCCGCTCCACCCGACTCTGGTAGTCGCCCGGACCGTAGCCGAAGGCGAAGTGCTCGAAATGGAACAGGATGTACATCATGAAGTCGCCGAACAGTCCGGTGGCGATGCCTGTGACCAGGAGGGCAACCCAAAAGCGCAGGTTGAGGTAGGCCTCGCCCTCGCCGGTGTTGTTGGGCTGCTCGGTGGCGCCCCGCCCGGAGGGAAGGCGCCGGCGGATCAGGGGAGCGGGCACCCGGACGCGCTCGTGGATGCGCTCGGCCCAACCGTCCGAGCGCGTCGGCTCAGAAACCTCCGGGATCGCGCCCGGCAGCTCGTTCTTCGATCTCTGCTCCAAGGCCTAATCAGCTCCAGCCACTGTCATCGGTCCGACGAGATTTCCCTGTCCGGCCTGGTTCAGAGATACCCGGCGGGGTAAGTTATCGAGTGTTGCCATGGGTCTCGGACTCTTCCCGGTGCCCTTTGCAGCATCCACTACAGGAAGGCGAACTTGCCAACCCTGTGGTTGGCATATTAGTACGTACATTCGTACATTGTTCGGGTGCGAGGAGCAAGAACCATGACGACGCTCGGAGTTGTGACCCTTGAGACCCCGGCGCTCGGGGACCGCAGCTACCTGGTCCATGACGGCGAAGTGGGCGTGGTCGTCGACCCCCAGCGAGACATCGACCGTCTCCTCCGCGTGATCGACGAGCTCGGGGTCCACCTCACCCATGTCTTCGAGACCCACCTCCACAACGACTACGTCACGGGCGGGCTCGCCCTCTCGGCAAGGACCGGTGCCAGCTACCTCGTCCCCGCCGACGACGAGGTCTCTTTCGAGAGGGTGCCCGTGAGCGACGGCGAGGAGTTCCCGGCCGGAACGATAACCGTCGTCGCCCACCACACCCCGGGGCACACCCCGAACCACATGGCCTACGAGGTGCGACACGATGGCCACGCGGTGGCGGTGCTGACGGGCGGCTCGATGCTCTTCGGCGCGGTCGGGCGAACCGACCTCATCTCGGCGGAGAGGACCGAGGAGCTGACGAGAGCTCAGTACCGCTCGGTGCGGAGGCTCGCGCAGCTCCTGCCCGGCGATGTCTCCGTCTACCCGACGCACGGCTTCGGAAGCTTCTGCTCTGCGACCGAGACCTCGGGCGACGAGTCGACCATCGACAAAGAGCGTAGGCAGAACCTGGCTCTGACCGTTGAGGACGAGGACGCCTTCGTCGAGCAGCTCTTGGCCGGTCTCATGGTCTATCCCACTTACTACGCCCACATGGCCCCTCTCAACGCGGCCGGACCGGGCGAGCCCAACCTCTCCCTGCCGGAGCTGGTCGACCAGCAGACTCTCAAAGAGCGCCTCGGCGCAGGCGAGTGGGTCGTCGACCTGAGAGAGCGGCGGGCTTATGCTGCCGCCCACCTCGGCGGCACCCTCTGCATCGAGATGGGCGACTCGTTCGCCACCTACTTCGGCTGGGTCATCCCCTGGGGGGCGGGCGTGACGCTTCTCGCCGAGAGCGGGGAGCAGCTGGCCGAGGCCGCTCGCCAGCTGACTCGCATCGGAGTCGACCAGCTCGACGGGGCGGCCGTCGGGGCTCTGTCAGAGCTGGCAGGGGACCGGCTCAAGAGCTTCCCGGTGGCCGACTTTTCGTCGCTCACCTCGTCGTTCGGTACCAAGGGCCAGGTCCTGTTGGATGTCCGACGTCCAGACGAGTGGGCGGTCGGGCACCTGGCCGGGGCAGTGCACATCCCCTTCTACGAGCTCTACGAGCGGCTCGACGAGGTACCGGATGGAGAGGTGTGGGTCTATTGCGCGAGCGGCTTTCGCTCGACGATCGCGAGCTCGATCCTCGACCGGGCGGGACGGGACTGCGTGCTCATAGACGACCAGTGGGAACGCGCCGCTCATCTCGGGCTGCCTGTCGAGCGTGGCCAGTGAGCGCCTTGCTCCCGAGAACTGACCAGCCACGCCAGATCGCCTAGGAGGGCAATTGCAGTACGGCTTCGCCATAGACCAGCGCACCTGCATCGGCTGCCACGCCTGTACCGTCGCCTGCAAGACAGAGCACCAGGTGCCGGTGGGCCAGTTCCGAACCTGGGTCAAGTACGTGGACAAGGGCGAATGGCCGAGCTCGAGCCGAGCTTTCGGCGTCATGCGCTGCAACCACTGCACCGACGCCCCTTGCGTGAAGATCTGCCCGACCAAAGCGCTCTACAAGCGTGACGACGGCATCGTCGACTTCGACCGAGAGCGCTGCATCGGGTGCAAGGCGTGCATGCAGGCCTGCCCGTACGACGCCATCTACATCGACGAGAACACCCACACGGCGGCCAAGTGCAATTACTGCGCTCACCGGGTCGACGACGGCCTCGAGCCCGCCTGCGTCGTCGTCTGCCCGACCCACTCGATCTGGGCCGGCGACGTGGAGGACCCGACGAGCGCCATCTCGCAGCTGATCGCCAGCAACCCGACCGACACCCGCTTCACCGAGCAGAACACCGGCCCGAACGTCTTCTACATCGGGGCCGACCGGGCCGTGCTCGACCCGATGATCGCCCCGGTGAGCGACAGCTACCTGTTCGCCACGCCCGACCCG
Source organism: Actinomycetes bacterium (assembly GCA_021803215.1). Taxonomy (GTDB): domain Bacteria; phylum Actinomycetota; class Acidimicrobiia; order Acidimicrobiales; family Bog-793; genus JAJZLV01. The sequence goes on from JAJZLV010000097.1 coordinate 15,364, forward strand.
CTCCGCCTTGAGGTGGCCGCGGACCTGGTGCCCGACAGGGTGACCAACGCCCGCACCACCCTCAACACCGCCCACCCGCGCCCGTGGGGGTGGCGGGTCACCACCTACCTTTGGACAAAGGGGGTCGGAGCCGGCGCCCTCCTTGTCACCTCGGCTGCCCTCATGGCCGGAAAGAAGGCGGAGGGAGTGTTGAAGCTGGCCGCGCCGGCCGCCGGCGTCGGTTTCACCGGCGCCACCGGAGTGCTGCTGATCTGGGACCTTAAGAGGCCCGAGCGGTTCTACTACATCTTCTCCAAGTCGAACCCCCGCTCGTGGCTCTTCCTGG
>JAJZLV010000105.1 GCA_021803215.1 Actinomycetes bacterium
ACTTCACCGAGAGCGGCCCGGGCAAGGCACGCTTCTCGGGGCGTTGAGCCAGCAACCCCTCTTCGCCGACAGCGATCCTCGCTGGTACGAGCGGGCGATCTTCTACGAGCTCGCCCCGCGCAGCTTCTACGACTCGAACGGGGACGGCGTCGGCGACCTCGAGGGCATAAGGGCCAAGCTGGACTACCTCGAGTGGCTCGGGGTCGACTGCCTCTGGCTCATGCCCTACTACCCCTCGCCGCTCAGGGACGGGGGCTACGACGTGAGCGACTTCCTGACGGTCGCCCCCGAGCTCGGCCGGGTGGAGGACCTGGCAGCCCTCATCGAGGACGCCCACCGGCGCGGCATCCGCATCATCTCCGACCTCGTCATGAACCACACGAGCGACCAGCATCCCTGGTTCGTGGAGTCACGCTCCTCGGCGACGAACGACCGCTCCGACTGGTACATCTGGGCCGACGACGACCAGGGCCTTTGCGACGTCCGGATCGTCTTCGTCGATGCCGAGCCGTCGAATTGGACCTTCGACCCCGGCCGGGGGCAGTACTACTTCCACCGCTTCTTCCACCACCAGCCCGATCTCAACTACGCGAATGAGGCGGTCGTCGCAGCCATGCTGGACGTCGTCCGCTTCTGGTTGGACCTAGGACTCGACGGCTTCCGGCTCGATGCCGTCGCCTACCTGTGCAAGCAGGAGGGGACCGCCTCGGAGAACCTCCCCGCCACCCACGCCCTCTTGAAGCGGATCCGCCTCGAGGTCGACAAGAACTACTCCGACCGTCTCCTGCTCGCCGAGGTGAACCAGTGGCCGAGCGACGTCGTCGAGTACTTCGGAGAGGGCGACGAGTGCCACATGGCCTTCCACTTCCCCCTCATGCCCCGCATGTTCATGGCGATAAGGCGTGAGCAGCGCTTCCCCATCACCGAGATCCTCGCCCAGACCCCTGGGCTCCCCGAGGGCTGCCAGTGGGGGATCTTCCTTCGCAACCACGACGAGCTGACCCTGGAGATGGTGACCGACGACGAGCGGGACTACATGTACGCCGAGTACGCCCGTGATCCCCGCATGCGCCGGAACCTCGGCATCCGCCGGCGTCTCGCGACCCTCGTCGACAACGACCGGCGCATCGCCGAGCTGCTCCACTCGATGCTGCTCTCGCTGCCTGGGGCGCCGATCCTCTACTACGGCGACGAGCTCTTGATGGGGGACAACGTCTATCTCGGCGATCGGGACTCGGTCCGCACGCCTATGCAGTGGACGCCCGACCGGAACGGCGGCTTCTCCTCGGCGGACTTCGCCGCTTTGTTCCTGCCGCCGATCATGGACCCGGTGCACGGCTTCCAGGCCGTCAACGTGGAGGCCCAGCAGCGGGACTCCTCCTCGTTCCTCCACTGGGTCCACAAGATGACCCGGGTGCGGCGCCAGTACCCGGTGCTGAGCTCGGGAGAGCTCGAGGTGCTGCCGGCCGACAACCCCTCGGTGCTCGCCTACCTCCGCTCGGCCGGGGGTGAGGCGACCGTCTTGTGCGTGATCAACCTGAGCCGTTTCGCGCAGCCGGTCGAGCTGAACCTGACGGCCCACGAAGGCTCCCGGCCGGTCGAGCTGCTCGGGAGGGTGCCCTTTCCCTCGATCGGCTCAGCACCCTACCTGATGACCCTTCCCCCCTACGGCTTTTACTGGTTCGAGCTGCGAGGCGAGCCGTGAGCAAGAGGGCCGAGAGCCCGGCGATCCCGGCCGGCATCCCGGTCCCGGGGGGCCGGGAAGAGCTCGAGTCGCTCCTCGGCGCCTTCATCGCCCGCCAGCCCTGGGCCCGCTCGGAGCTCGGGCCGAACGCCCGCCGCGGGCTCAGGACCACGGTGGTCGACCAGGTGGTGCTCCGAGCCGGCCGCCCCGGCCTGGCGAGCGTCGTGGTGGATGCCGGCGAGCCCGCCAAGAGCCGCTTTCAGGTCCTGCTCGGCTGGCGGGCGGTGAGCGACGCGGCCGGCTCGGAGCTGAGCCCAGGCTCGGTCATCGGCACCGGGGCCGACGCCGAGGGCGAGGTGGTGCTCTACGACGCCGTCGACGACGGCGAGCTCGCCCTCGAGCTCTTGTCGGTCGCCACCGGCGCCAGCCGGTCTGCCCGGCGCTGCCGGGTGGTCCACTCTCTCACCTCGCACGCCTCGCTCGTCTTCGACGAGCGGCTCTTCATGAAGTGCTACCGGGTGATCGAGCCCCGTCCGCGGCCGGAGATCGAGATGCTGCTCGCCCTCGACCGGGTCGGCTTCAACCACCTGTTGGCTCCTGTCGGGCGCTGGGCGAGGAAGAGCGGCGACCTCGGTCTGGTGCGGGAGTTCCTCCCCGGGGCGGTCGAGGGGAAGGCCCTGGCGCTCACCTCCCTGCGCGACCTCCTCGCCCGGGCGGTCACGGGCGAGGACGCCCCGACCTTCGGGGCGCTCGGGATGGCCGGGGGCGATCTCGGCGACGAGATGCGCCGTCTCGGCGAGACGACGGCGGAGATGCACCTGGCGCTGGCGGAGGCCTTCGGAGTCTCGCACGAGGGGCCGTTGCCCCGCCTCCGCCGCCATGGCGACTACCACCTTCGGCGCGTCATGCGGTTCGAGTCCGGCTGGCTAGTGGCCGGCTTCGGCGACGACCCGCTCGTGAGCGACGAAGCCGGCTCTTCCAGCCAGGGCGAGGCTAAGAGGGGCTTCGCCCTGGAGGACGTGGCCGACCTGCTCGTCTCCCTCACCCAGGTGGCCGCCGAGGCGGTCGACCTGCAGCCCCCGACCACGGTCGCCCACTCCCGCCAGCTGGCCTCGGGCTGGGTGGCTCACAACGCCCGGGCTCTCTTGAACGGCTACTTCGCCTGCCCGGGCATCGCCGAGCTCGTCTCGCTGGAACGGGCCGCCGCCGCCGCCTTCCTCGAGGAGAGAGTGTCGCCCCGGGTGGCCGGGCTCGGCCTCGACGTCAAGGCTCAGTAGCAGTAGCCGCCCCGAGAGGCGATCTTCTCGGCCGCCCCCCGGAGGTCCTCGGCTGCCCGCTCGGGGGAGACGACGTTGATGAGGACGCCGGTGCCGAGCTCGAATCCCGCCCGCGTGGTGAGATTGGGCAGGATGTGGACGTGCCAGTGGTACACGCCGGTCGCCCGATAGGGAGCCGAGTGGAAGACGATGTTGTAGGCGATGTCGCCCAGGTGCTCGGCGAGGTACTGGAGCGAGGAGCGGACCGCCTGGCCGACGGCCACGAGCCGCGGGCTCGGCGAGCGGTGGAGGTGAGAGCCGTGCTCGCGAGGCACCACGAGGATCTCATAGGGGGTTCCGCTCCAGAAGGGGGCGAAGGCGACGGCTTCCTCGGTCGCCTCGACGATCCGGTAGCCGACCCGCTCCTCGGAGGCCGCCGCCGCGCAGAGAAGGCAGCCGCCTGCGAAGCGGGCGAAGCCCGCCTGCTCCTCGGCCAGCTCACGAGGGACGAAGGGGATGCCGAGCAGCTGGCCGTGCGGGTGGGCGAGCGAGGCGCCGGCCTGCCGGCCGTGGTTGACGATCATCTGGGAGTAGCGCAGTCCGGGCGTCGACTGGTGCTCCTCGACCCTGTTGCGGATGGCGGCCATCACGAGGGCGCACTGCTCGTCGGGCAGGGAGGCGAAAGAGCGGTCGTGGTCGGGCGAGAGGACCAGCACCTCGTGGATGCCGCTGGCCGGCGCCTCGGTGAAGACGGGCCCGCGGTGCTCTACGACGAAGGCGGCGTCGCCCTGGAAGGCCGGGTAGCGGTTGGGCACCACTCGGACGAGCCAGTCACCGTTCTTGCCCCCCGGCCCGTAGACCTCGAGAGCCGGCAGCGTGTCGCTCTCGCTCCCGGGGCAGAACGGGCACAGCTGCGGGTCGTCGGCGTCCGGCGTCGGCTGGCGGGGGAGGAAGCTGCCCCCCTGGCGTTGGGAGCGGTCGGTCGACACCGCCACCCAACGCCCGGAGAGCGGGTCGAGGCGGAGCTGGTTCACCGCGTTCTCGTACCCCCTAGTCCGATGCCGGCATCATTGGCCACACCTGTTCAGGGTACTCCCGTGCGCGGCGAAATCGGCGCCATCTAGATGGCCGCCCCCTTATATGACGTCCTTCTCATCTGCCATCTTGCAAGCGCCTTCATAGGCTTTGGCGCGGTCGCCATCGCCGGCTGGTCGGCGGCGGCCGGCCGCCAGAGCGAACGGCCCTGGCAGGACGAGCGCCTCTTGCGCTTTTTCCGGCTCGGGAGGGACTGGCCGAGCCGGCTGGTCCTTGTGGTGCCGGCCTTCGGCCTCAGCATGCTCTTTGGCGGTGACAAAGGTGCTGTCTCGGCTCCATGGCCCTGGGCCGGGCTCTTTCTCTGGTGCGTGGCGGTCGGCCACCTGCTCGGCCTCGGGTGGCCGGCCGAGCGACGAGCCCAGCTGGCCCTTGCCGCCAGCACCGAGGACGGCGGCGCGAGCGCCGCAGAGTTCCGGGCCGCCTGCCGGAAGATGGAACGGGCGGCGGCGGTGGCGAGCGTCTGCTTCGTGCTCGTGGTCGCCCTCATGATCCTGCAGCCCTGAGCCCTGCCGGCTGACAGCCTGCCGGTTGGGTACATTTGCCTGTCGTGCCAGCACGCTCCCGCCACCCCAGCGTGTCCTGGCGGGGGGCTGCTTGCGAGCCGTGCCGCGCCGGGCGCCCCGGCGCGCCCGCCGCCGGTCTGGTCGCTCTTCTCGCCGTCCTCGGGCTCCTGGCAGCCGCCTGCTCCGGTCCGCCCCCGGTGACCAGCACGACGAGCTCCACGAGCACCACCACGACCAGCACCACCGTGAAGACGGTGGTGACGACGACCCGGCCGCTCCCGACCGCCTACAACGTCGGGCGGACGACCTTCACCTGGGTCGACTCGGCCGCAGGGGTCTACACGATAAACGGGGCCGATCCAAGCGCCCCCATCCCTGGGCGGGTGCTCGAGACCGAGATCCTCTACCCGACGCTCAATGGCTCCGCCGCCAAGGAGAACCCAGGCGCCGTGCCGGCCACCGCCGGCGGGCCCTTCCCGGTCATAGCCTTCGCGCACGGCTTCGACGTCAGCCCGAATTACTACTCAGCCCTCCTCGACTCCTGGGTGCGGGCAGGCTTCATCGTGGTGGCTCCCTACTTCCCCGACCAGAAGACGGCGACCATCTCTGAGGTCGGCCCCGAGACGCAGGCGGGCTACAACGACGAGCTCGACATGGTCTACGAGCCGGGTGACATCGCCTTTGTGCTGCAGAAGTTCATCGAGGCAGAGTCCGAGGGTCTCGGCCCGCTCGTGCCCGGGATGTCGCGCAACGGCGACATCGCCGTCGCCGGCCAGAGCGACGGCGGCAACGTCGTCGGCGCCCTCGTCTTCGGCTCGGCCTACGCGGCCGCCCGCCTCAGCCTGCCCTACCACATAGGGGCGGTCGCCGTCCTCTCGGGCGCCGCCCTCCCCTACGGGCCGAGCCCGAGCTACAACCCCTACTCGCTCCCGAAGGACAACAGCGAGTACGCCAGCACCTCCTCGCCGCCGCTGCTGCAGATACAGAGCAGCAGCGACACCTGCAACTGGCCCTACGACGCCGCCCAGCTGTTCGACAACCTGACGGCGGACCCGGTCCACCTCTTCGAGACCCTCACCCACGCCTCGCATCTCGAGCCCTACACGGACTTCCGGCGCGGCAACCCCTATCAGCGGATAGTCGAGGCGGTCACGACCGAGTTCTTCGAGCTCGAGCTCGGCTGGCACTCGAGCGGCCTCAGCCTCGCATCTGTCGAACGGGCCGCCTCGGTCCCCGGCTACTCCTCTGTGTCTACGACGGCCCCGAGCTTTCCCTTCCCGCCGCCCAGGTCCGAGTGCGACCTGCCGACGCCGCTCGCGAGCAAGGTGGCCCACAAGGACTCGGCCGCCTCCGGATGATCTATCTCGACAATGCCGCCACCACCCCTCTCCGGGAGGAGGTGCGCCAGGCGATGGAGCCCTACCTGACCGAGAGCTTCGGGAACCCCTCGGGCGTCCACCGAGCGGCCCGGGAGGCCCGCCGGGCGGTCGACGAGGCCCGGGACGAGCTGGCCGAGGTGCTCGGCTGCTCGCCTGCCGAGGTCGTCTTCACCTCGGGGGGCACCGAGGCGGACAACCTGGCCGTCACCGGCAGCGCTCTCGGGTCGCTCGCTCGAGGAGCGGCGAAGGCGGTCCTCTGCACCAGCGCCGTGGAGCACCCGGCCGTCTTGGAGCCGGCCCGCTTCCTCGGCGGCCTCGAGCTCCCGGTCGACGAGCTGGGTCGCCTCGACCTCGAGCGGGCCCGGGCCGTCCTGGCCGCCGTGGCCGAAGAGGTGGCCCTCGTCTCGGTGATGCTCGTCAACAACGAGACCGGTGTCGTCCAGCCGCTCGCAGAGCTCTCGGAGCTGGCTCACGAGGCCTGCCCGCGTGCCCTCGTGCACACCGATGCGGTGCAGGCGCTCAGGTGGCGCGAGGTGGCGAGCGAGACCGCCCCGGCCGACCTCGTCTCCTACTCGGCCCACAAGGTGGGAGGGCCGAAGGGGACCGGTGCCCTCGTGGTGCGGGGGGAGGCCCGCCAGCATCTCGCCCCGCTCGCCCGGGGCGGCCCGCAAGAGCGCCGGCTGCGAGCCGGCACCGAGAACGTCGCGGGGATCGTCGGCTTCGCCCGGGCCGCCCGTCTGGCGGCCGAGGAGCGCCAGGGGACCCTGGAGAGCGTCGCCGGCCTCGCCCGGCGCCTTCTCGCGGGCATCTTCGCCCTCTGCCCAGGAGCCAGTTTGGCGGGCGCCGGAGCCACCCGGGTGCCCGGCATCTGCAACGTAGGCTTCGAGGGGGTCCGAGCCGAGGCACTCCTCTTGCTGCTCGACCGGGCTGGCATCTGCGCCTCGGGCGGCTCGGCCTGCGCCTCGGGCGCTCTCGAGCCGAGCCCGGTCCTCATGGCGATGGGCCTCGAGGCCGGCGCCGCCAGAGGCCACGTTCGTTTCTCGTTCTCGCCCGCGAACAGCCCAGCCGACGTGGACGCCCTGCTGGCCGCCCTCGGGCCGGCTCTCGAGCGCCTGGCCAGCTGAGCTCTCGGGCGCCAGCCGGCCGTCGACACCGGCCAGCTCCTCCCCCGGGCGCGAGGCCTCGATCACCCGGGCGAAGCTCCGCTGCCGGACCGGACGTCTTCTGGCCGGTCGAGGTTGCCCGCGAGGGCGGTGTCGGCGCGACGCTCGGCGGCCCACCTGCCCGAGAAGTTGAGCGAGGTTGGGGCGAGAGCGGTGGGCCGTCGCCGTGGCCTGGAGAGAGGTTCGGGCGCCTCCGAGAGAAGGGCTCGGGCCCGTTCCCGGCGGGTCGGTCGGCTCCCACGAGGGCCTTGCCGCCTCTTTCCTGCGTCAGCCCGCGAAGGGGGCTGACGGCTGAACGGCGTGCAGCCATCTGAGAGACTTCAGGGGTGGCGAGCGTTCTCGTTGCCCTCTCGGGCGGTGTCGACTCCTCGGTGGCGGCCGCTCTCGCCCTCGAGGCAGGACACGAGGTGGTCGGGGCGACCATGAAGCTCTGGGGCGGCAGCTCCGATTCGGGCTGCTGCTCGGTCTCCGACGTCGAGGACGCCAGGCGGGTCGCCCATCGCCTCGGCATCGACCACCATGTCTTCAACTTCACCGAGGAGTTCGACCGCCACGTGGTCGGTCCCTACGTGGCCGCCTGCGGAGCCGGGCTGACCCCCAACCCCTGCATCGAGTGCAACCGCCACCTCAAGTTCGACGTTTTCGTCACCCGGGCCTGCCAGCTCGGCTTCGACCTCGTCGCCACGGGGCATCATGCCCGCCTCGAACGAGAGCGGGGAGCGAGGGTTCGCTTGAAGCGGGGACGAGACAGGCGCAAGGACCAGTCCTATGTCCTCTCCTGCCTGCAGGCCCCCCAGCTCGAGCGCCTCTACCTGCCGGTCGGCGAGCTCACCAAGGCCGAGGTGCGCGCCCGGGCCAGCTCGCTCGGCCTCCCGACGGCTGCAAAGCCGGACTCTCAGGAGGTCTGCTTCATCGCCGGCGGCTCCGGGCCGGCGGCGAGAAGGGCCTTCCTGGCTCCCCGCCTGGAGCTCCATCCGGGCCTGGTGATCGACGGGGCCACCGGCGAGGCGGTCGGCGAGGTGCCGGCCGTCGAGCTCGTGACGGTCGGCCAGCGCCGCGGTCTCGGGGTGGCGCTCGGAAAGCGCAGCTACGTCGTCTCAGTCGACGTCGACCGGGGCCTCATCGTGCTCGGTGGCGAGCAGGAGCTGAGCCAGCAAGAGGTGGGCCTCACCGGGCGGAGCTGGACCGGGGAGGTGCTCTCGGCGGGGAGCCGGGTCGCGGTGCAAGCGAGCGCCCACGGCCTGCTCACCCCGGCCGAGCTCACCTCGGGGGGACTGCGGCTGCTCGAGCCCCGCCGGCGGATCGCGCCCGGCCAGACAGTCGCCCTCTACGACGCCGAGGAAGGAGAAGAGGTCCTCGGGGCCGGGATAGCCCTCGGGGAGGCACCGGCGGCATGAACGAGGCCGACAGGGCGGCCGAGCTCCGCCGCCAGATCGCCCACCACCAGCGGCTCTACTTCGAGCTCGACGCCCCCGAGATCTCCGACGCCGACTTCGACGCCCTCGTCGACGAGCTGGTCGCCATCGAGTCGGCCCACCCCGAGCTGGTGACGGCCGACTCGCCGACCCAGCGGGTCGGATCGGCCCCCTCCGGCGCCTTCGCCCCGGCTCCCCATCGGGTGCCGATGATGAGCCTCGACAAGGTCGTGAGCTTCGAGGAGCTGGTGGCCTGGGGCGCAAGGACGAAGCGCCTCCTCGGCCTCGACGACGAGGCGGCGTCAGGGCTGCGGTTCGTCTGCGAGCCGAAGATCGACGGTCTCTCGATCTCGATCACCTACGAGCGGGGCCGCTACGCGAGGGCGGCCACCCGGGGCGACGGCCGGGTGGGCGAGGACGTCACCGAGAACGTCCGCACGATCGAGACGGTCCCGCTCGAGCTGGCCGCCCAGCCGACCGGCCTGCCGGCCGAGCTCGAGGTGCGGGGCGAGGTCTACCTGCCGATCGAGGCCTTCGAGGAGCTGAACGCTCGCCAGGAGGCGGCCGGCGAGAAGCTCTTCGCCAACCCGCGCAACGCCGCAGCCGGCTCCTTGCGCCAGCGGGACCCGAAGGTGACGGCCGGCCGGGCGCTCTCCCTGTTCGCCTACCAGTTGGTGAGCGCCGAGGTCGCCCCGGTGTCGGTCGAGGACGCCACGAGCGGCGAGAAGGCCGTCGAGCTCGAGACGGCCTCGGCCCTCGGACGCCAGTCCGACAGCCTCGAGCTGATCCGCCGCCTCGGTTTCGCGGTCAGCCCCGAGATCGAGGTGGTGGCCGGGCTCGAGGCCGTCTACGACTTCTGCCAGCGTTTGGAGGAACGCCGCCACCGCCTCGGCTACGAGATCGACGGCGCCGTCGTGAAGATCGACGACGCCTCTCTCCAGGCCCGCCTCGGAGCCACCTCGCACGCCCCGAGATGGGCGGTCGCCTACAAGTTCCCGCCCGAGGAGCGGGCCACCCGGCTCGAGGCGATCATGGTCTCGATCGGCCGGACCGGGCGGGCGACGCCGTTCGCGAAGCTCCGACCGGTGCAAGTCGGCGGGTCGACCGTCTCTCTCGCCAGCCTTCACAACGAGGACCAGGTGATCCTGAAAGACCTCCGGCCGGGTGACACGGTCGTCGTGCGAAAGGCCGGCGACGTCATCCCCGAGGTGGTCGGCCCGGTGCTTGCCGAACGGCCTGAGGGGCTGCCGGCCTGGCAGTTCCCGAAGCTCTGCCCGGTCTGCCGGCAGCCGCTCGTCCGGCTCGAGGGAGAGGCCGACACCTACTGCGTCAACGCCGAGTGCCCCGGCCAGCAGCTGCAGCGGATCGCCCACTTCGCCTCGCGAAGCGCCATGGACATCGAGGGGCTCGGCGAGCAACGGGTCCACCAGCTGATGGAGGCGGGGCTCGTCTCCGACGCCACCGACCTGTACCACCTCGAGATCGACCAGCTGGCCGGCCTGGAAGGCTTCGCCGAGATCTCGGCCCGCAACCTCGTCGAGGCTGTGGAGGCCTCCCGCCACAGGCCCCTTTCGAACCTGCTCGTCGCTCTTGGGATCCGCCACGTGGGCGGCACTGTCGCCCAGGCCCTGGCGCGGGGCTTCGGCGACCTCGATCGGATCATGGCGGCCAGCCGGGAGGAGCTCGAGGCGACCGAGGGGATCGGGGGCATCATCGCCGAGAGCATCTGCTCGCACTTCGCGGCCGAGCAAAACCGGGCCTTCGTCGAGCGGCTGCGCCGGGCCGGCGTCTCGTTCGGAGCCGAGACGGCCTCCGACAAGGCGCAGACCCTCGCCGGTGCGAGCGTCGTGGTGACCGGCAGTCTCGACGGCTTCAGCCGAAAAGAGGCCGAGGAGGCGATCGCCGAACGGGGCGGCAGGTCGCCCGGCTCGGTCTCCGCCAAGACCCGGGCGGTCGTGGTCGGTGTCTCGCCGGGGGCTTCGAAGCTCGCCGAGGCGGAGAGGCTCAAGGTCCCCATGATCGACGAGGCCGGCTTCCGCCACCTGCTCGAGACCGGCGAGCTCCCGGCGGGAGCCTAGTCAGCTTGGGGCGCTTCGGGCGGGCCCGCGGCCCCGGGGAGGGTCGCCGCTTCCGGGAGGCAGCCCTCCTCACGGCGGTCGCCTTCGTCGTGGCGGCCGGCTCCGCCTCGGTCGTGGCAGAGCTGCGCAGCCACCAGTCGGTTCAGCTGAGCCGGGCGCTGCCTCCTGGAGAGCCGGGCGAGATCCCGGGCGCCGGTGCCTATGTCCCGGCCTACGACCTCTCGTCCGACCCGGTGTTCCCGACTCTTTCGGTCGGCTACGCGATCGAGAGCCACACGACGAGCGCCGGGACGAGCGAGCATCTGGCTCGAAGCCTCGACGGCGGGCGCCGCTGGTACCTGGCCGGGGCCTCCTTTCCTTTCGCCGGCGGCTACTCGCAGGTGCAGTTCTTCTCTGTCGAAGACGGCTATGCCTTCGGCCCGGCCGGCCTGGCGGTGACCGAGAACGGCGGGAAGAGCTGGCAGCCCGGCGGCGATCTCGGCGGCACCCTCGAGCGGGTCGTGCCGATCGGCCGAGACGTCTGGGCCACCTATGCCGTCTGCCACGGGCCGCCCGAGGCGACGACCCCCTGCCAGGTGCACCTGGCCATCTCGACCAACGAGGGGCTCAGCTGGAAGACAGCCGGCCGGACCTCACCGCTGACAGAGGCCATGGGCGGCGGCGACATCCTGGCCCGCTACAGCCTCGACGAGGCCTTCGCCGTCTCCTACGGGCCGACCGGCGGCGGGTTGGCGGTCACCTACGACTCCGGGCGCAGATGGACGTCGCTGCCCGATCCCTGCGCCGCCTGGCAGAGGGTCGACCTGGCGGTCTTGAACCACGGGCAGGCCTGGATGATCTGCGGTGGGCAGCCGACGCTGTCGGGCGCAGCCTCGCCGAAGGCGGTGCTCCGCTCGTTCGACTACGGACGGCGCTGGACCCTCGAAGCCTCGACCGGCTTCGGCCCCGCCCTCGCACCGGTGACGAACCCCGCGACCGGGGTGGTGGGCCGCCTCCCCTTTGAGGGCCAGCTCTCCCAGCTCGCCACCATCTCCCCGGTCCGGGCCTGGATCGGGGTGAGCGGGCTCGGGGTGCTCGTCAGCACCGATTCGGGCCGGGCCTGGAGCCTCGTCGAGGGGATGGGCCCAGATGGGCGGCAAAGCGGCGTCGGCGTCACCTTCGACGATGCCAGGCACGGCTGGGCCATCGAGTTCAACGAGGGCGTCTGGCGCACGACCGACGCCGTCCACTGGAGCCTGATAGACGGCCGCTGAGGCGGCGTCGGGCTCTCTGCCACGAGCTTCGCCGGCTGCGGCCGTAGACTTCGGGCCGAGGCCCCATGTCGAGCATCACTGCACAAGTCGGTCGGGTGGTCGGCGGGCGCTACCGGCTGCTCGCCCCCATCGGGTCCGGGGCCTCCTCCCAGGTCTTTGCCGCCGTGGACACCCGTCTCGGCCGGCGCGTGGCGGTGAAGGTGCTGCACCCGGCGCTCGAGTCCGACCAGACCTTCCTCCGTCTGTTCCGCCAGGAGGCTCGTCTGGCCGCCTCGCTCGACCACCCGAACGTCATGCGGGTCTTCGACTGGGGCGAGGAGGAGGCAGGCCCTTACCTGGTGCTCGAGCTGTTGACCGGCGGGAGCCTGCGCCGGCTGCTCGATGCCGGCGGCGTCCTGAGCCATGCCCAGGTGGCGAGCATCGGGCGCCAGGCGGCCGCCGGCCTCGCCTACGCCCACCGCCGAGGCATCATCCACCGGGACATAAAGCCGGGCAACATCCTCTTCGACGAGGACGGCAACCTGAGGATCGGGGACTTCGGCGTCGCCCGGGCCATCGCCTCGGCGGCCGCCACCGAGCCCTCCGGGACCGTCTTCGGTACGGCCCGCTACGCCTCACCGGAACAGGCGACGGGCGCCACCTTGGACGACCGCACCGACGTCTACTCGCTCGCCCTCGTGCTCTACGAGGCCCGCACCGGCCGGGTGCCGTTCGCGGCCGAGACGGTGGCGGCCACCCTGGCCGCCCGGGTGGGCGCCACCTTGCCTCCCGCTCCCGAGCTCGGGCCGCTCGCCCCGATCCTGGCGGCCGCCGCCATCCCTGGACCACTAGCCCGTCTCGAGGCGGCCGACCTGGCGGCCGAGCTCGAGCAGCTGGAGAGGACCCTTCCCCCGGCAGCTGGCCTCCCGGTGGCGCTCCTCGAGCTGGGGCCGCAGCTCGCCACCATCGCCGACCGCGACCCGACACAGCTCGACCCCGGCCACCCCTCGGCGGCCCCGACAGAGCGGGTCGACCACGACGAGACGGCTCTCGCGCCGCCGGCCGGCGCCGAGAGGGGCCGAGGAGAGCGAGCGGCCGGGAAGAAGCCGGGAAGACGGCGCCTTCTCGTGGCTGTGGTCGCCGTCTCGGTGGCGGCCCTGCTTGCCGCCGGCGTGGCCGCCGTCGTGCGCTTCGAGGTCTACGGCCACGTCGTCCCCTCCGTAGTGAGGGACCAGCTCGACACGGCCAGGGCGGTCCTCAAGAACGAGGGCCTGCGGCTGAGAGTCGAGGCCGAGCGCTACTCCTCCAAGGTGCCGCGGGGAGTGGTCATGAGCCAGAGCCTGGCGCCCGGCACGCGGGAGAGGGCGGGCAGCGTGCTCGGAGTTGTCGTCTCGAAGGGCCCAGCCCCTGTCGCCATCCCGTCCGTGGTGGGCGAGCCGCTCGCGCTGGCGGAGAGACAGCTGCGCTCGGCCGGCCTCGTGCCGGTGGTGGCCCATGCCTACTCCGAGCACACCCCGGCCGGCGCCGTGGCGCGCCAGAGCCCGCTCTCGAGCCACCCCAAGGTCCTGCCCGGCTCGAAGGTGACGCTCTACGACTCGCTCGGCCTGCCGCCGAGGAGCGTCCCGTACGTCGTGGGCCAGAGCCTGGGGGCCGCCGAGCAGGCACTCGCCCACAGTCAGCTCAAGTACAAGCTCGGGCCCGCCCAGTACTCGACCCGCTACGCCGCGGGCGAGGTGATCTCCGAGACGCCGGCTCCGAACAGCTCGGTCCGCCAAGGAGCCGTCGTCACCCTCGTCGCCTCGCTCGGGCCGCCCTATGTGAGGGTCCCGCAGCTGCAGGGCGACTCCGTCTCGAGCGCCGAGGCAGCCCTTCGCTCCCGCGGGCTCTCCTACGCCGTCTACGGACCGCCCTTCGCCTCGACCGTCTACGCCTCGGCCCCGGGCTCGGGCAGCCGGGTGAGGGTCGGCTCGACGGTAGACCTCTACGTCATCTGAGCTTGCCCGCCTTGCGCTTGTCGAGGCCCACCTGACATCTTGAGGCTGTAGGGGCAGGTGTTTCTTAGGCGCTGAGGGAAGGAAACGACATGGGAGCGCTCGACGGAAGGGTTGCCATCATCACGGGGGCCGGCCGGGGGATCGGCCGCGAGCATGCCCTCTTGTTCGCAAGTGAAGGCGCCAAGGTCGTCGTGAACGACCTCGGCGGTGCGGTCGACGGCTCCGGCGACGACCGCAGCCCGGCCGAGCAGGTGGTCGACGAGATCAAGCAGATGGGCGGGGAGGCGATCGTCAACACCGACGACGTGGCCGACTGGGAAGGCGGCCAGCGTCTCGTCAACTCCGCCATCGAGGCCTTCGGCGACCTGCACGTCCTCGTGAACAACGCCGGGATCCTGCGCGACCGGGTGCTCGTCAACATGACAGAGGAGGAGTGGGACGCCGTCATCCACGTCCACCTGAAGGGCCACTTCGTGCCGACCCGCTGGGCGGCCACCTACTGGCGGGAGCAGTCGAAGGCGGGCAAGACGGTGAAGGCGGCCGTGATAAACACCTCCTCGACCTCGGGGCTGCTCGGCAACCCGGGCCAGTCCAACTACGGGGCCGCCAAGGCTGGGATAGCCGCCTTCACGATCATCACCGCCCAGGAGCTGGCCCGCTACGGGGTGCGGGTGAACGCCATCGCCCCGGCCGCCCGCACGAGGATGACCGAGTCGACCCCCGGCCTCTCCGACATCGTGCAGGCTCCGAGCGACGCCTCGACGTTCGACTCCTGGGACCCGGCCAACGTCTCGCCGCTCGTCGCCTACCTCGGCACCGAGCAGTGCCCCTTCACCGGCAAGACCTTCTTCGTCCAAGGTGGCAAGGTTCAGTACTTCCAGCCCTGGACGCTCACGAAGGAGATCGACAAGGGCGACCGCTGGAGCGTCGCCGAGCTGGCCGAGAAGCTGCCCGGGATCGTCGAGGGTCGCTGAGGACCGAGCAGGCGACCGGCTCGGTCCGTCCGGCGGGCTCCTCCTCGGACGCAGGCCACGGCGGGCGGAGGCTCTGAGGTTCTCGGCGAGCGCGTCGCGAAGCGCCGGTCGACCAGAAGAGGTATCTCCCGGTCCGGGCGCGTCTTCATCACGAGCTCGAGCCGGCCCGAGCCCTCGATGGGCCGCGGGCACCGAGCATGACCGGGGCCTCCTAGGCGGTGAACTCCTTCACCCGGCTGGCGATCTCGGCATGGACCGGGTCGGGCGGCGCCGCCTGCAGGGCCAAGAGCTTGCTCATGTCGCCTTCGATCCTGATCCTCCCGGCCATGAAGGCCTGCATCCCGACCTGCTGGTCCTGCTCGACGAGGATCGCCTTTGCCGTCTCGTAGTCGAGGGTCACCTTCAGGTCCGGGTCCTCGACGTGGCCTCTGTTCACGACGAGCTCGCCCGTCGTCGTGTCGAGGTGAGCATCCTCGGTCCCGTCTCCGAAGGGGACCCCGGTCACGACGAGGTTCATCTTCATCTGGAGGCTCGGCTTCGAGGCCCGCCCGGCGAACTCGGCCTGCAGCTTCGTGGCCGCCTCGATCCACTCCTCGCTCAGAAAGGGGAACGGCCCCATCTCGTCAGCTCCTCCCGGTGATTGTCGGCCCCCGGAGACTAATGGGCTCCCGCCACTACGATGAGGTCGTGGTGCGTCCTGAAAACTGGATCAGCCCAGCGGGTGAGAGTCCCGTCCGGGTAAACGCCGGAGAGCCCGGTAGCAGGCCCCGGTTCGTCGTCGAGAGGCGGCGGGCTGAGCGGGGCGTCAAGAGCCTCTTCGGAGGGAGCAAGCGTGCGGGCCGTAGGACCACCCGGTCCGAGTCCTGCAGCCTCGTCACATTTACAACGGGGGA
>JAJZLV010000013.1 GCA_021803215.1 Actinomycetes bacterium
GGCCACCGAGACGACCCCTTTCGGCATCTCCGCCCGCAGCCGGACGGCCCGGTCGGGGTCGACGGCGAAGGTGTGCAGGTCGCGCTGGTTCACGCCGATGAGGCCGGCGCCAAGCGAGAGGGCTCGGTCGAGCTCCCGCCCGTCGTGCACCTCGACGAGGGCGTCGAGCCCGAGCCGGCGAGCGGTCTCGAGGAAGGTGGCGAGCTCCTCGTCGCCGAGGGCGGCCGCGATCAGCAAGACGGCGTCCGCCCCCATCACCCGGGCGTCGTAGATGTCTGCCTGCGAGACGGTGAAGTCCTTTCGAAGGACCGGGAGGCCGACCGCCGCCCGGGCGGCTTCGAGATCGGACCGGCTCCCGCCGAAGTGCTCGCGCTCCGTGAGGACCGAAAGGCAGCTCGCCCCACCTTTCTCGTAGGCCCGGGCGGTCGCGGCTGGCTCGAGGCCGACGGCGAGATCACCTCGCGAAGGAGAGCGCCTCTTCACCTCGGCGATCACGGCCGTCCCCTCGGCTGCGGAGATGGCGGCAGAAAAGCCGCGGGCCGGCGCCGAGACGCGAGCGGCGCTCTCCTCGAGCTCCTCGAGAGAGCGGGAGTCGGCCGCCGCCCGGGCGCGGTGGTGGGCGATTATGCGTTCGAGGTATGTGCCCTCGAGCCGGCCCGCCATGGCAAAAGCCTACTGTGGGCAGCCGGCGGCCCCCGAGGGCAGGCTCTCGCCCGCCGGGGCTCGGCCCGTCAGCCGGTCCTCGGCCGTCGTGCTCACGATGAGCGGTGAGTGGCAGAGGACGAAGAGGCCGACTGACATCACGGCCAGCCCGAGAGCATCGAGGGCGAGGGTGGCGATCCCTCCCCGCAGGTTGTCGCCGAAGAGGCCGACCCCGATGACTATCGAGGCGATCGGGTCGACTATGAGCAAAGCGGCCTGGGAGGCCGTGATCGGACCGGCGTGGTAGGACTGCTGCACGAGGAGGAGGCCGAGGGTCCCGGCGACGGCGATCCCGTAGGGCTCGAAGTGGCTCAGCATGAACACGACCCCGCCTCTGTGCAAGAGGGTGGTCGCCGACTTGGTGAACGAGGCGCCGATGGCGAAAGAGACGCCGCCCGCCGCCCCGTACCAGGCCGAGCGCCAGGCACGCGAGCCGGTGCGGGCCAGGCTGACCGAGGTGCCGATCCCCGCCGCGCAGACCCCCGTCACGATCGCCCACTCGGTCGGCGACGGGAGCCGGCTCCCGCCGCCCTGGTCAGAGATGGCGAGGAAGAGCCCGAGGCCGGCCACGGTCGACAGCGAGCCGATGGCCTCTCGCCAGCCGAGCGGCCGGCCGAACCAGACCCGCAGGATTATGACGAGGAAGAGCAGCTCGGTCACGAGTATCGGCTGCACGAGGCTGAGGCCACCCCGCGAGAGGGCGGCGGCCTGGAAGACGAAGGCGCCCATCATCGAGAGGAGCCCGAGGATCCAGATCGGCCTCCTCACGACGTGGGCGATCAGCCGGCGGACGGTGAGCTGGCCCTGCGGGGCGCTCTCGACCCCGAGGCGCTCGAGGATCGTTGCGAGGGCATTGCAAAGGGCCGCCAAGAGCGCGAGGAAGATCGCCATCAGAGCTCCGGGGGCAGCAGGCTCACGACGGCCGAGGTTCTCGGTCCCTCCCTTCGGCCGAGCTCCACCTCGAGCGGCTCCCTCCCGGCCGCGGAGCGCTTCAGGTAGCCGAGGGCGACAAAGGAGTCACCGCTTCGGGCCGCGCTCGTCACCTCGCCCACCTCCTCGTCCCCGATCCAGAGCGCCGTCTTCTCGGCGGGGGGCGGTGCCGGCAGGCGGCCCTCGATCAACCGGAGCCGCCGCGGGACGTTCGAGCCGCGGGCGTCCAGGCGGGCGACCAGCTCCTGACCGGTGTAACAGCCCTTCTCGAAAGAGACCGTGCGGGCGACGAAGGCCTCGCCGGCCTCCTGCGGGATGGTCCGCTCGGTCAGCTCGCGCCCGAGGCGGGGGCGGCCGGCCCTGATCCTCGCCTCCTCGAGAGCGCTCTCGTCGCCCCGGCGAGCAGCCGGCGGAGCGGTCGTCACCCGGGGCGGTCCGAGCGCATCGAGGCGGCCCGTGCCGGCCTCGCTCGAGACCACCTGCACCCGCTCGAGCTCGACCTTCACCCGCAGCTTGAACCGGCGCAACCTCGACTCGAGCCCGTCGCCGTAGCCCTCCTCGGTGTCTAAGAGGAACGAGTCGTCCGCGGTCCTCGTCACCCGGCAGAAGGAGTCGAGCTTTCCCTGCGGGGAGAGCACGAGGGAAAAGCGGCTCTCCCCGAGCGCCATCCCCTGAAGGTCCTGGGTCAGCTGTCCTTGCAGCCAGTCGGCCGCCTCGGGGCCGCGCACAAAAAGGCCGTCCCGGCGCACCTCGGCAGCTGCTCGTTCAGGCATCTCTCTTGACAACAGCCCGGGCGGCCGCCAGCTTCCGCCCCCCGGCGACCGCCGCCAGGACGGCTGCCGCCTTGGCGCCGCACTCGGCATCCTCGGCGGCCGGGTCGCTGTCGGCCACGATCCCCGCCCCGGCTTGCACCGAGGCCCGGCCGTCCGGACCGACCACCATGGTGCGGATGGCGATGGCGGTGTCGAGGTTGCCTGAGAAGTCGATGTACCCGACCGTGCCGGCATAGGGCCCCCTCTTGGTCGGCTCGAGCTCGTCGATTATCTCCATGGCCCTCACCTTGGGAGCCCCCGAGACCGTGCCGGCCGGCAGGGTGGCCCGCAGCAGGTCGACCGGCCCCTTGCCCTCGAGCAGCTGGCCGGAGACCTGGGAGGTGAGATGCATGACGTGGCTGTAGCGCTCGACGGTCATCAGCTCGTCGACCCGCTCTGTCTTGAAGGCGACGACCCGCCCGATGTCGTTGCGAGCCAGATCGACCAGCATCACGTGCTCGGCCACCTCCTTGGGGTGCTCGACCAGCTCGGCCTCGAGCCGGCGATCGTCGTTCTCGCTCTCCCCCCGCGGCCGGGTGCCGGCGATCGGCCGGATCACCACCTGCCCGTCGAGCAGCTGCACCATCGGCTCGGGTGAGGCGCCGACGACCGAGACGCCGCCCTGGCGCAAGAAGAACATGTAAGGGCTCGGGTTCACCTGGCGCAGCACCCGGTAGACGTCGAACGGCTCGCAGCCGAGGTCGAAGTCGAAGCGCTGGGAGAGCACCACCTGGAAGGCGTCACCGGCCCTTATGTACTCCTTTGCCACCTCGACCGCCGCCTGGTAGCTCTCGGAGGAGACGACCCGGTGGACCTCCTGCGGCGAGAGGCGCTCCCGCGGGGCGGGCGGGCTCGAGAGAGCAAGCCCGGCGGGGCGCGAGAGGTCGGCCTCGAGCCGGTCGAGCCGCTCGACGGCCTCCTCGTAGCGCGAGAGCGCCTCGGCCTCGCCGGCCCCCTCCGGGACGACGACGTTCGAGATGAGGCTCACCCGCTGGCGCCAGTGGTCGAAGGCCGCCAGCTCGCCGATGACCGACATGACGGCGTCGGGCAGGCCGGCCGAGGAGCCAGGGGGCGGTCCGAGGCGCTCTATCTCCCGCACGACGTCGTAGCCGAGGTAGCCGACCAGGCCTGAGTGAAGGGGCGGCAGCTCTGCCAGCCTCGGCACCTCGATGGCGCCGACCAGGGCCTCGAGAACAGAGAGGATGCCCTCGTCTCGCGGCACCGGGGCGGGCAGCTCGCCTTCGACCTCGAGCCGGCGGCCCCGGGCGAGCAGGGTGGCGATCGGCGAGCGGCCGACGAAAGAGAAGCGGCTCCAGCGCTCGCCGTGCTCGACGCTCTCGAGGAGGAACCCCTGGCCGTCGCCGACGAGGGTCGAGAAGGCCGCTACCGGGGTGAGGGTGTCCGCCAGCAGCTGCCGCCAGACGGGCACGATCTTGTGGGAGGCGGCGAGCGCCAGGAACTCCTCCGGGCCGGACGCCTCGCGCTCCAAGGCTCAGGCTTCCCCGAACAGGCGGTAGAAGCAGGAGGGCCGGCCGGTGTGGCAGGCCCCCCTCCCCTGCTGCTCGACGAGGAGGAGCAGGGTGTCACCGTCGCAGTCGTAGCGCATCTCCTGCACGAACTGTCGGTCGCCCGAGCTCTCCCCCTTGCACCAGTACTCCTGCCGGCTCCTGCTCCAGAACCAGCTCCGCCCCGTCTCGAGGGTGCGGCGGAGGGCCTCTCGGTCCATCCAGGCCATCATGAGCACCTCCTTGCTGGAGACCTCCTGCACGATGGCCGGGACGAGGCCCTCCTGGTTGTAGCGGACCTCGGCCAGCTGGGAGGCGGTCGCCTCGAGCCGCCCGCCCGGGACGACGCCGTAGCCGGCCGGCTCGCTCATAGATAGAGCCCGGTGCCGCCGTCGATCCGCTCGGAGGCGACCGCGTGGATGTCGCGCTCTCGCAAGATGAGGTACTCCTCCCCCTGCACCTCCACCTCGAAGCTCTCCTCCGGGTTGAAAAGGACGGTGTCGCCAGTCCGGATGGTCCGGACGTGCGGCCCGACGGCGGCCACCTCGGCCCACGAGAGCCGGCGAGCCACCTGGGCCGTCGCCGGGATGAGGATGCCCGAGCGGGAGCGGCGCTCTCCCTCGGAGCGTGGCACGCTCACGAGCACCCGATCGTTGAGCATCGTGACCGGCTGCTTCCTGCCGGGATCGGAGATGGGCGCCGTGTTGCTCATCGAAGAACCGTACCCCAGCCGGGCTCTCCTGCCGACTGGCCGGGCGGGAGGGAGCGAAGCGGCACTCCGAGCTGCGAGAGGCGCTCTCTCGCCTCTCGCAGGCTGTAGCGGCCGTAGTGGAAGATCGAGGCGGCGAGCAGCCCGTCGGCCCCGCCCCTCAGGTAGCCCGCTGCCAGCTGCTCGAGGTCGCCCACCCCCCCCGAGGCGACAAGCGGCAGCTCGACCGCCCCTGCGAGCAGGGCGTAGAGCGCCAGGTCGTAGCCGGCCTCCGTGCCGTCCCTGTCCATCGAGGTGACGAGGAGCTCTCCGGCCCCGAGCCGGGCGCCGGTCCTCGCCCACGAGACCGCCTCCCTGGCGCTCGGACGGCGCCCGCCGTGGGTGACGACCTCGTAGCTCTCCGCCCTCTTCCGGACGTCGATGGCGAGCACGACGCACTGGGAGCCGAACTCGGCGGCCAGCTCCTCTATGAGCTCGGGCCGGGCGACGGCGGCAGAGTTCACCGCCACCTTGTCGGCCCCGGCTCGAAGGAGCCTCCTCGCATCCTCGACGCTCGAGACGCCCCCGCCGATCGTGAGGGGGACGAAGACCTCGGCGGCCGCCCGGGCGAGCAGCTCGACAGTGGCCGCTCTGCCCTGCGCCGAGGCGGTGATGTCGAGCATGACGATCTCGTCGGCGCCGTCCTCGCTGTAGCGCCGGGCCAGCTCGACCGGATCGCCGGCGTCTCGAAGACCCAGGTACCGGACACCTTTCACGACCCGTCCCTGGTCGAGGTCCAGGCAGGGGATGATGCGAGCGGTCTCCACTACCCACCCTCCTCGCCTGCGGCCCGGGCTGCCTCCTGCACGGTCAGCTCACCGGCGAGCAGAGCCCGCCCGACGATGACGCCCGAGAGGCGGCGGCCGGCTTCCTCGAGGCTCGCCAGGCCAAGGAGGTCGCCGACGCTCCCGACCCCGCCCGAGGCGACGAGGCGGAGTGCCGTCATCCCGAGCAGGGCCGAGTAGGTGCCGAGGTCGGGCCCGTCTCCGGTCCCGTCCCGGGAGATGCCGGTCGCCACCACCCCGGCGAGCGGGAGCTCCTCGAGTCGCCAGAGCACCTCTTCGATCCGGAGGCCGCTCGTCGCCGTCCAGCCGGAGACCGCCAGCTCTCGCCTGTCCCCCCTGTAGTCGAGCCCGGCCACGATCCGGCCGGGAAAGCGCGCCGCCAGCCTCTCAAGGAGGCCCTCGCTCGAGAGGGCGGCGGTCCCGAGCACCACCCTCTCCACGCCGCCCTCGAGCAGGGCAACAGCCGACCTCTCGTCGCGTATCCCGCCGCCCGCCTGCACGACCAGGCCGCTCGAGGCGGCGATCGCGAGCACCCTCTCCCGGTTGAGCTGGCTGCCGGTGAGCGCGCCGTCGAGGTCCACGACGTGAAGGCGCCTCGCCCCGGCGGCGGCGTACTGCGCGGCCACCTCGAGCGGCTCTCCGAAGCTCGTCTCGGCCGCGAAGTCGCCCCGGTAGAGCCGGACGCAGCGGCCGCCTCTTATGTCGATGGCGGGCCAGAGCTCCATCACGTCGCCGCGCAGCTCTCGGCGAAGCGGGCGAGGAGCCAGAGCCCGGCCGGCCCGGACTTCTCGGGGTGGAACTGGGTGGCGAGCAAGCGCCCGCGCCCGACGACGGCCGGCAGGCAGACGCCATAGTCGGCTCTCGCCAGCACGTCGTCGTCTCTCTCCGGCACGGCGTAGTAGCTGTGCACGAAGTAGAACCACTCCGGGGTGGCCAAGAGCCCGTTGGGCCGGGTCGGGGTGACGAGGTTCCACTGCATCTGGGGCCGGCGCCGGCCGGGCGGGAGGCGCCGGACCACCCCGCCGAGGAGGCCGAGGCCGGCCGTCCCCGGGCTCTCCTCGGAGGCCTCGAAGAGGAGCTGCATGCCGACGCAGATGCCGAGAAGCGGCCTCTCCTCGAGCACAGCGGCCCGGCAGAGCTCGTCGAAGCCGCTGTTGCGAAGAGCCCTGGCACAGGCCGCGAAAGAGCCGACGCCGGGAAGCACGATGCCACTTGCCTGCGCAGCCTCTTCGGGCCGCCGCACGAGCCGAGCCGGGGCCCCGACGGCGAGAAGGGCCTTCTCGGCCGATGCCAGGTTTCCTATCCCGTAGTCGCAGACGGCGATCACCGCTGCGAAGTCTCTCCCGGCCTGGCCAGCGCCACCCGTCCTCGCCAACAGCTCACAACTCTTTGTCCTATCGCCGTCCGGCTGGTCCTGGCGCCCTCAGCTCAGAGCACACCCTTGGTCGAGGGAACGTCGGCTCCCTCGAGGAGGCAGGCATCTCTGAGCGCCCGGGCGACCGCCTTGAACGATGCCTCGAGCAGGTGATGGGCGTTCTTCCCGTAACGGGCCGAGATGTGAAGCGTGAGGCGGGCGCCGTTCACGAAGGCTCGCCAGAACTCCTCTGCCAGCTGGGGATCGAACGGTGGCGAGCCGAGCCTCGCCGCAGCTTTGGAGAGCCCGATCTCGTAACGCAGATAGGGGCGGCCCGAGAGATCGAGCGCCACGTCGACGAGCGCCTCGTCGAGCGGGAGGGAGGTCGAGGAGAAGCGCCTGATGCCGGCCCGCTCACCGAGCGCCCCTGCGAGGCACTCGCCGAGCACGATCCCGACATCTTCGACCAGGTGGTGGGCGTCCACCTCCAGGTCGCCTGCGGCCTGCACCGAGAGGGAGATCCCCGCGTGCTTGCCGAGCTGTTCGAGCATGTGGTCGAAAAAGGGCAGGCCGGTCGCGACGGACGCCGGGGCCGGTCGGTCGAGCTCGACCGCCACGCTGACCGAGGTCTCCTTCGTGACCCGCTCCCGGCGCGCCAGGCGGCCTGTGGGAGATTGGCCGTCGCTCATCGCTCAGCTGTAGAAGCGGTAGACGGCCTCGGCCACACAGGCCGGCTTCTCCTGGCCCTCGACCTCGAAGGTCATGGCGACCACGACCTGAGCTCCGCCGGGGATCTCCTCGAGCGCCTGCAGGGTCGCCCCGAGGCGCAGGCGGCTCCCGACCGGCACCGGCGTGGGGAAGCGCACCCGATTGAGACCGTAGTTGAGCCCCATCGAGGTGCCGCTCACGCTGTAGACCTGAGAGAGCAGGACGGGCGCCAACGAGAGCGTCAGGTAGCCGTGGGCGATCGGTCCGCCGAAGGGGCTCTCCTTCTTCGCCCGCTCGGGGTCGACGTGGATCCACTGGTGGTCACCGGTGGCATCCGCGAAGAGGTCGACCTGCTGCTGGGTGACCGTCAGCCAGTCGCTGTAGCCGAGGTGGGTGCCGACCTTCTCCTTCATGTCAGCGATGCCGGCGAAGTGGGTGGTCATGGCGAGACGCTAATACGCTACCGCCACCTGGCCGAAATCGGCCCCTCAGGCAGGGCTCACCGCGAGGCCCTGGCGGAGCCTGCCCGGTCCGAGGCCGGCGGCCAGCTGCCCGCAGGCCGCCCCGTTCTCCCGGCCACGGGTCTCTCGCACCGTGACGTTCACGCCCCTCTCCTGCAGCAGGCGGGCGAAGCGGGCCACTTGCGGCGGGGGGCTGCCGGGGACCCCGTAGCCCGGCGTCGGGTTGAGCGGGATCAAGTTGACGTGGGCGCCGAGCTCGGTGGCGAGCCCGCTCAGCTCCAGCGCGTCGCCGGCGCGGTCGTTCACCCCGGAGATGAGGGCCCACTCGAAAGAGATGCGCCTTCCGGTCCGCTCGCAGTAGTCGTGGCAGGCCGCCATGAGATCGGCCAGACGGTAGCGGCGGTTGATCGGGACGAGCCGGTCGCGAAGGCTGTCATTGGCGGCGTGGAGCGAGACGGCCAGGTTCACCTGGATGCCCTCGCCCGCCAGGCGCCGGATGCCAGGCACGATGCCGACGGTCGAGATCGTCATCGACCGGGCCCCTATGGCGAGCTCGCCGTTCAGCATCCGCACGGCCGAGAGGACGGCCTCGTAGTTGGCGAGCGGCTCGCCCATCCCCATGAACACGATGTTCGAGAGTCGAGCAAAGCCGCTCCCGGCGGCCTGGCGGGCTGCCCGGGCCACCTGCTCGACGATCTCGCCCCGCCCGAGGTGGCGGGCGAAGCCGAGCTGCCCGGTGGCACAGAACGAGCAGCCCATGGCACAGCCGGCCTGGCTCGAGACGCAGACCGTCGTCCGCTTCTCATAGGCCATCAGCACCGTCTCGACGCGAGCGCCGTCCCCGGCCTCGAAGAGCCACTTGACCGTCGCGCCGCCGTCGGCGGCGGACTCGGCGACGAGCCTCAGCCCGAGCGAGAGCCGGCTCTCCTCCTGCAGCCGCCGGCGCAGGCCGGCCGGGAGGGTCGTCATCTCCGCGGGCTCCTTGAGCTCGCGGTAAAGGCCCCGGGCCAGCTGCTCGAGGCGGTAGGAGGGCTCGTCCTCGAGCAGGAGGGCCAGCTCCTCACGGTCGAGGTCGAAGCGGCTCACGGCCCCACGTCGGCCGGGGCGACGTCTCCGACGTAGGCCCGGTCGACGTGGTCGTCCCTGAAGCCGAGCTTCCGGTAAAGAGCTCTCGCCTCGGCGTTGTCCCGGTCGACGTACAGCATGGCCTTCTCGAGCCCGCCGGCGGCCAGGTGCTCGAGCCCGGCGAGGACGAGCTCTCTTCCCAGTCCTCTCCCCTGGAAGTCCGGGTTGACCGCGATGACGTAGATCTCGCCGATCTCGCCCGGCTCGTGCTCATCCTCTTGCACCTTGGTCCAGCAGAAGGCGGCCAGCTCGCCCTCTCTCTCGTGCAGCAGGAAGCCGGCCGGGTCGAACCACGGCTGAGCCTCCCGCTCCTCTAGGTCGTGACGGGTCCAAGAACCCTGCTCCGGATGGCCTTTGAAGGCGCGGTTGTTGACATCGAGCCAGGCATCCTCGTCTTGCCCGGGACGAAAGGAGCGGGTCACGACGCTCGAGCGCTCACTCTCGACGGGCAGCGGGCGGCGCATCTGGAACAGGTCGCGGCCCCGGGCGAGGCCCACCTCGGCCGCCACGCGATCGTCGGTCTCGTCCGGCTTCGGGACCCAGAGGTGGACATGTCCGCCGCCCTGGGCGGCGATCTCGGAGAGGGCCGCCGAGACCAGGTCCCTTCGAAGGTCCGGCTCTGTTTTGAAGCTCGGGTGCACGACGTACTCGACGGCCCAGGAGTCCGAGCCCTTCGAGAGCTGGGCGTAGCCGATGAGCCGGCGGCGCCCGCTCGTCTCGGTGGCGACGAAGCCGGCAAAGCCCTCCCGCCCGCCCTGCACGAGGTCGAGCCACTTGTGCTCACCGAGGGCCCGGTGACCCGCGGCGCTCGAGGCCGCCTCGATGAGAACCGAGAGCGAGGCGATGTCGTCCTCGCCCATCCGTCTTTTCACCTCGACCTCGTGCACGCAGCGAGGGTACCCGGCTGCTCTTCTCTTCTTCGCCGGGGGAGGACAAGCACCCCGCCGGGGCGAGAGGAGCTGTCAGGGCTGGCTAGCCTTCGGTCCGTGCCGAGGGAGTCACGAGCCGCCCGGGCGAAGAGGGCGGCCGAGATCGCCCGCCTGCTCGCAGAGGAGTACCCGGGCAGCGCCCGCCAGCTCTGTGCCCTGGAGCATCGAGGTCCCTTCCAGCTCCTCGTGGCGACCATCCTCTCCGCCCAGTGCACAGACGAGCGGGTGAACCTCGTGACCCCGGCCCTCTTCGCCCGCTATCGCGATCCCGAGGAGATGGCGGCGGCCGATCCGGCCGAGCTCGAGGGGCTCATCAAGTCGACCGGCTTCTTTCGCACCAAGGCCTCCCACCTGATCGGGATGGCGAGCGCCCTGGCCAGCAGGCACCCCGGCGCCTTCCCCTCGGAGATGGAGGAGCTGACGGCTCTGCCCGGCGTGGGGAGGAAGACGGCGAACGTGGTCCGCTCCGTCGCGCTCTCGCTCCCGGGGCTGCCGGTCGACACCCACGTCTTGCGGCTCTCCCGCCGGCTCGGGCTCACGAGCGCGGCCGATCCGCTGAAGATCGAGGCCGACCTCTGCGCCTTGCTGCCCGAAGAGCAGTGGGGAGCTTTCAGCCTCCGACTGATACTGCACGGCCGGGCGGTCTGCGGCGCCCGCCGTCCCCGCTGCTCCCAGTGCGTCCTCGCCCCCCACTGCCCATCGGCCGGCATCGGAGCGCTCGGCCCAGATGACAGAAAGCGGGGCGCGCGCTAGTCTCGCTTTCGGAACCGGTTCCCGCCACCTGGTTCCATGAGCGGAGTTCGGGATCCGCCGCTCGACCCGTTCCCGACGGCGCCCCCCCGGGGCGCCGTCGCCGCGTCCTGGGCCTCCTCATCGCCGACGTTCCACCAGGCGGGTGAGGCGGCGCTCGGCCGATTTGAGCGAGCGCTCGACGGCGAAGAGCTCGATCGACAGGTCCTCTTGCCGCCCGGCGTGCGCTTGCTCGCCGAGCGAGCCGATGCGTCGGGCCAGCTGCTCGAGGGTCGAGGCGACTGAGGAGAGCTCGGAGAGATCGGCGGCCATCCGCCCATCTTGTACTCTTCGGCCCATCTTGTACTCTTCGGCGATGCTGCACGTCCTCGATCTGAGGGGCGTCGTCGGCAGCCTCGAGGGGCGCCTCCCCCGGCCCGATCTCGCCGGCGAAGGACCCATCGAAGAGGTGCGGAGCATCCTCGCCAGGGTGCGAGCAGGCGGCGACGACGCCCTGCGGGAGCTGACGGCTCGCTTCGACGGCGCCCGCATCGACGAGATAGCCGTCCCGCTGGCCGAGGCCGCGGCCGCCCTCGACCGGATCGACCCGGAGCTGAGGGAGGCACTCTCGCAGGCCGCCCGGCGGATACGGCGCTTCCACGAGCACCAAAGCGAGCCGGCGCAGCCCTTCAGCTCCGAGGGCATAACAGTGACGCTTCGTCGGATCCCCGTCGAGCGGGCAGGCGTCTACGTTCCGGGCGGGCGGGCGAAGTACCCCTCGAGCCTCCTCATGACGGCCATACCTCCCAAGGTGGCCGGCGTCGGCGCGGTCGCCGTCTGCGTCCCCCCTGCCGGGGACGGCAGCCTGCCCGACGAGGTGCTGGCGGCGGCCGCCCTGGCCGGCGTGGACGAGATCTACCGGGTGGGTGGAGCCCAGGCCATCGCGGCGCTCGCCTACGGCACCAAGTCGGTCCCGGCCGTCGACGTCATCGTCGGCGCCGGGAGCAGGATCGTCTCTCTCGCCAAGCAGGAGGTGCGTGGCGTCGTCGGCGTGCCGGCCGCCTTCGCCGGCCCGAGCGAGGTGGTGGTCATCGCCGACGAGAGCGCCCCAGCGATGGCGGCCGGCCTCGACGTCGTCGTGCAGGCCGAGCACGGACCGGACGGACTCGCCTGGCTGGTCACCTGGTCAGAGCGGGCCCTCGGAGAGATCAACCGGTTGATCGGAGAGATCGTCTCGGCCTCTCCGCGACGTCCCGAGATCGAGTCGACCCTCGAGAAGGGGGGTTACGGGGTGCTGGTCGACTCGCCCGAGCAGGCGATGGCGGTGGCCAACGCCATCGCGCCCGAGCACCTCGAGCTCTGCTGCGAGGAGCCTGGCCGTCTCCTCCCGCTCGTGCGGCACGCCGGCGCAGTCTTCCTCGGCCCCTTCTCCCCCGCCTCGCTCGGCGACTACTACGCCGGCCCGAGCCACGTCCTTCCCACCTTCGGCTCCGCCCGCTTCTCGAGCGTGCTCGGAGTCGAGGACTTCTACCGCCGGGTCCACGTCATCGAGGCGAGCGAAGAGGGCCTGGCGGCGGCGGCCCCGGCCGTCGCAGCCATCGCCCGGGCCGAGGGGCTCGACGCCCACGCCCGCTCGGTGCTCGAGAGGAAAAGCGGTGCCTGAGAGCGCCCCGGCCGGACGAGGGAGCCTGGTGGACCGGCCCGGTTACCACTCGCCCCAAGTCGACGTCGCCGTCCGGCTCAACACCAACGAAAGCCCGGAGGGCCCCTCAGCCGAGTACCGGGCCGAGCTCTCGCGCATCGCGGGCGGACTCGAGCTCAACCGCTACCCGGACCGGAGGGCCTCTCTCCTCCGGCGGGGGATCGCAGCTCGCCACGGCCTTTCCGAGGAGAACGTCTTTTGCGCCAACGGCTCGAACGAGGTCCTCATGTGCCTCCTCCTCTTCTTCGGAGGAGCCGGGCGCAAGGCGCTCGTCTTCGAGCCGACCTATGCGCTCCACCGCCACATCGCCGAGCTGTCCGGAACCGAGGTAGTGCTCGGGAAGCGGGACGAGCGCTTTGCGATCGAGCCCGGCCCGGCCGCCGAGCTCGTGGCCCGGCACCGCCCCGCGGTCGTCTTCGCCTGCTCGCCGAACAACCCGACGGGCAATCTCGAGCGCCTCGAGCTGCTGGGCGACCTGGCCGCGGCGGCCGCGCCCGGACTGCTCGTGATCGACGAGGCCTACGGGCAGTTCTCGCCCGAGAGCGCCACCTCGCTCCTCGGAGAGCACGAGAACCTGGCGGTGGTCCGGACCTTCTCGAAGAGCTGGGCGCTGGCGGGGCTGCGGCTCGGCTATCTCCTCTCCTCCTCCGAGGTGGTGGCCGGCTGCGAGCGGTCCAGCCTGCCCTACCACCTCGGCTCGTTCACCCAGGCGGCCGGCCTGGCGGCCCTGGCCCACGAAGAGGAGATGACGGCCCGGACGAGCCGGCTCCTGCAAGAGCGGGAGCGCCTCGCCCGGCGCCTTGAGGCCCTCGCCGTCGAGACCTGGCCCTCGTCGGCCAACTTCATCCTCTTTCGACCGAGGAGCCGGGGCGGCCATGAGGTCTGGGAGGGCCTTTTGTCCCGCTCGGTCCTCGTGCGCGAGGTCTCTTCCTTCCCCCGGCTCGAGGACTGCCTCCGGGTGACGGTCGGGACGAGAGAGGAGAACGACGCCTTCCTCGAGGCTCTCGCCCAGGTGCTCGAGGGGCCTCGGTAGGCTCCGGCTCATGCGGAGCGCTCCATCCACCGCCCACCGCTTCGACACCTTGCCCGAGGGTGAGAAGAAGCGTCAGGCGGTGCGCCAGATGTTCGACTCCATCGCTCCCCGCTATGACGTCATGAACAAGGCCATGACCTTCGGCCTCGACAGCTACTGGCGCCGCCGGGCGCTCTCGCTCGCCCGGCTCGAGGCGGGCGCCACGGTGCTCGACCTCGCCTGCGGCACGGGCGACTTCGCCCGGCTCCTCGCCTCCCGGCAGATGGAGGCGATCGGGCTCGACTACTCCGGCGGGATGCTGGCGAGGGCCCGGAGAGCCCGAGCCTCCCTCTGCGAGGGCGACGCAGCCCGCATGCCCTTTCGAGACGGCAGCTTCGACGGCCTCGTGAGCGGCTTCGCCCTGCGCAACTTCTCGGACCTGGCGGGCACGTTCGCCGAGATCGCGAGGGTGCTGCGCCCCGCAGGCCGCCTCGCCCTCTTGGAGGTGGCCGAGCCGAAGCTGCCCCTCCTGCGGCAGGTCCACGGAATCTGGTTCAACTCGATAGTCCCCCGCCTCGGCGCCTTCAGCTCCGATCCGGCCGCCTACGGCTACCTCCCGAAGTCGGTGGCCTACCTCCCGCCGCCGGCGGCGATGCTCGAGATGCTCGAGCAGGCCGGCTTTTACGCCACGCGACGCCACCTGCTCACCGGCGGGGTCGTCCAGGTGCTGACGGCCCGCAAGCGGTGAGCGTGCCGGCCGGCGCCTCGTTCCAGCTCTCAGGCGACGAGTTCGCCGCTCTCCGCTCGCTGGCGCTCCGACGCGGCGACCTGCTCGAGCGGGATGGCTCCTGCCTGCTCGCCTTCGGCACCCGTGAGGAGATCGGGCTGCCGAACGGCCTCGGCGACGACGACGCCGTCTCGTCGGCCCACCAGCGGCTCGCGGAGCTGGCCCGCCCGGGCGTCCGTCCCATCGCTCTCGGCGCCCTGCCGTTCAGGCCGGACGAGGCGGGAGCCCTCCAGCTGCCGGAGGTCTCGGTCCTCTCCCGGGGCGGCCCGGCCCGGGCCGTGGTGCTCTCCGGCTCGCCCGCCGAGAGGCTCGAAGCCCTCTTGCGAGAGGCGCGGGCGGGCGGGCGGCCAAGCCAGGCGCCCGACAGCTTCTCGCTCTGCTCGGCCCGGCCGCACGAGGACTTCCTCGAAAAGGTGGCAAAAGCGGTCGCCGAGGTGCAAAGCGGGCGGCTGGACAAGGTGGTGCTGGCGCGCGAGGTGCGCATCGAGGCCAACCGGCCCTTTTGCCAGGCCGACATCCTGGAGCGCCTTCGGTCTCTCCACCCCTCCTGTCTCACCTTCTGTCTCGACGGCTTCGTCGGGGCCTCGCCCGAGCTGCTCGTCGCGAGGCGGGGCCCCGAGGTGAGCTCCCATCCCCTCGCGGGCACGGCCCCGCGCAGCGGCGACGCCGAGGCCGACGCCAGGGCGGCCGAGGCCCTCCTCACCTCCGGCAAGGAGCAGGCCGAGCACCGGGCGGTCGTCGAGGCGATCGCGCATGCTCTGCGACCGGTGACAGACGAGCTCGAGGTGCCGGCCGGCCCCTCGATCGTCTCTCTTCGAAACCTCTCGCATCTCGGGACCTACATACGCGGCGCCTTGGCCGCCCGGGCGGACGGCACCCTGCCGAGCGCCCTCGAGGCCGTCGCTCTCGTCCACCCCACCCCGGCCGTCTGCGGCACACCGCGAGAGACCGCCCTCGAGTACATCGAGAAGGAGGAGGAGCTGGCCCGGGGCCGCTACGCCGGCCCGGTCGGCTGGCTCCGCTCCGACGGCGACGGCGAGTTCCACCTCGGCATCCGCTCGGGCGCGATCGAGGGCCCAGCGGCGCGCCTGTGCGCCGGTGCCGGCATCCTGGCTGACTCCGAGCCGGCCGCCGAGCTTCGCGAGACCCAGCTAAAGCTGCAGGCGATGCTGGCCGCCGTCGTTCGCCCCTAGCTAGCTAGCCCCGTTTTCCGCACCCGAATCGGGTTACTCCTCTTTGCTCTCAGGCCAGGGGAGGGAGACGCCGAGTAGGGCAAGGATGATCCGCTGCACTT
>JAJZLV010000077.1 GCA_021803215.1 Actinomycetes bacterium
GTCACGGACCTCCCCGCCCTCGAATGCCGGGCACTCGATGACGGGCTTCGGCTGGTCCTCAGTCTCTAACAACCATCGAGAGACGGGAAACGCACACGCGATACGCAGCCCTGTGCCATGCGGGGTTCAACTCGGTGTCGGAGGACCCAAGGGGCGGATATGCGACTGCAACTAAGCCCGCGACAACCTCCCGCTACCCTGCGGCCGCGTGGGAGACGTGGAGATACTGGCCTCAAATCATCGGCCGGTTGTCCTAACAGATGAGCGGTGGGAACACATCGCTCGGGGCCATCCCGAACTCCAGCCGTTCAGAACGCCGCTGCTCCGCACGGTGACCACTCCCCTCCTCGAGCTTCCCGGACGACGACCCAACGAGAGCTGGTACTACGGACGAGGCGGCCCCAGTCAGTTCATCAAGGTTGTCGTACACTGGGGAGAGGAGCGAGGACTGATCGTGACTGCGTTCGCAAGGCGGCGATACCCATGAGTTCCGCGCATTCAGGCATGAGACTTGGTGGCATCACGTTCGACCACGTCACCTACGATGCTGAGGGCGACGTGCTCTATCTCCACTTGGGCGACCCCAGCGAGGCGGTCGACTTCGAGGAATCTCCCGAGGGCCATCATCTGCGCTTCGATACCGAGCATCGACTCGTCGGTGTCACCCTCGTAGGGGTGCGACAGGATCTTGAAGCAGGACGCAAGGTAAGCGTCACGATTCCAGAGGCTGTCGAGATTGACGAGAGGGAACTCAGGCGCGTGGTTCCGGCCGCCTGACAGCAGTGGCCTGCGAACGAACAAGTCCGGCCTCGAGTCGCTCAACTTCTCGCGAAAAACGGGAGACATCGAGTATCTCCCTGCTTCGACACTCGGCGCGAGCTTCGGAGGATGAAAGCCGCGGTAAGCCAGCCCGATGATCGCAAACCCGCTACATGGTGTCGGAGGGGGGACTTGAACCCCCACGCCCTTGCGGGCACTAGCCCCTCAAGCTAGCGCGTCTGCCTATTCCGCCACTCCGACGTGTGCACCCGGCGATGCCGTGAGCGGGTCATACATTAGCGCCCCTGCAGCTTCTCCTTCTGGTGCGCGATCTCACCCCGCCGTCTAAGCCGATCTCCCTCTGGTCGGCAGGTGCTTCAAGATGGCCCACTCCTGGGCGTTCCACAGCGGCCCGGCCGGCGTCGGACTCACACTCACGTTCTCGAGGCGAGCGGATCGGACTAGCTCCATGCCCGTCTGGAAGAGGGGGATCGTGACCACCTGCCGCCACAGCTCCTGCTCGGCCTTCTCAAGGTAGTTGAGCTCCGCAGGCGGGTCGAGCGCCTGTAGCGCCTTCGAGAAGTACGAGTCAACTGTCTGGCTGTCGAATCCGAGCACGTCCCGGGTGACAGCGCCGATCGCGACGGCCCCCGGTTCACGCCCGGCTCCGCCTGACGTCTGCCAGAGGGCGCCCGACGGCGAGCCGCCGGTCGGCAAACGGCCCTCTGTGGGAGTCGGACTTGGTCCAGCGAGATATCTGTAGGGAAGCACAGGGTCGCTGTATTCGGGCAAGAGGTCGGCGGTCGTTGCGCCGACGGCGAATGGCGCGAGAGCCAGCTCGAAGTTGCCCCTCGGCAAGCGGCGGGCCAGGATCGAGCCGAGGGAGGACTTCTCTATATCGACTCGTATACCGATCGCCGCCAGCTCTGACTGGATGACCAAGCCCGCCTGGGCGACCGCCCAGTTCCCGCTCGGTTCAAGCAGGTCGAGGACCAGAGGGGGCCCGCTTCCTCCGGCCCGCATGAGACCGCCGGCTCCCAACGCATAGCCGGCCTCTTTGAAGTCCGTGACAGCCGCCGCGGGATGATAGAGGTCGGGCGCTTTCGCAACGGGGCGGCTGCCGGTGCCGTTCGTCTCTCCAGCCACCATGAGACGCGACACCGCCACATGGACGCGGGGGTCGACCAGATCCTCCGAATCGGCCACGATGACGCTCCTGTCGAGGGCATGCTCGATGCCGCGGCGAACGAGGATGTTGGCGGTGAGCGGGTCGTCGAAGTTGAAGCAGAGCTGCCACAGACTCGAGGAGAGGCCGCCGGTCCATGCGAGCGGATTGCGGCCGCCGGCCATGGCACGGGCTCTCGCGGCCCCCTTCAAGCCGACGGCTCCGGCGCCGAGCACCCCCGGGGAGGGGGCATCAGCTGCGAGCTCGGCCAGCGAGATCGTCCCGCGCTCCAGCCCGGCAAGGGTCGCAGCCCCTGACCGCTCGACGACGAACCGGATGTGGGCGATGGTCGGTGCCGGCCCCCAGTAGGCGGGGTTGCGGCTCAAGGTGAGCTCATGGCCCGGCCTGAAAGACGAGATCTCGAAGGGGCCTCCGGAGAGGACCTTCGAGCTGGAGAAACCCTCGAAAGCCTTGGTCCAGCCGTACCTCGTCGCCACCTCGGCCGGCGGCAGGTAGCTGAAGAGCTCCTGCCACTGGGCAAAGGGCTGGTTGAAGGTGACAGTGACGGTCTTTCCGCCGTCGCTCCCGACGATGCTCGCGATGTCCCGGTAGCCGGCGACCAGCCCGGCGTCCGGCAAGAGGGCCGAGGTGGCCAGGTGCTCGCGCCAGTCGTAGCTGAAGTCGGCCGCGGTAATCGGGGTCCCGTTCGACCAGGTCGCCTTCGGGTTGAGGTCGTAGACGACCTTGAGCGGCGAGACCCCGTGCACCTCGGCCGAGAGTAGGAGATCGGTGCTCGCCATCTCGAAAGAAGGAGTGGTCACGAAAGGTGATGGCCATACCTGGGCCATCACCATCTGGGTGACCGGGTCGTCTCCGGCAGGCGTGCCGGGATTGAAGTTGGACGGCAGCGAGCGGACCGCCACGGTGACGGTGCTGCCGGTCTTCACCTCGTAGCCCTTCGGGAGGTTTGGCCGGGTCGTCGAGGACGAACTAGTGCGGCCGCTCGGGCTGCAGGCTGTCAGGAGGAAGGCAAGGGCGGTGAGGGTCGCCACCAGCCTGGTGGACACCTTCTGGGAGGGACCGGTCAGCCCCAACGGATGGCGAGCGCGACCGTGACGAAGGCGAAGACGAGCACGAAACCGACCGTGATGCGGTCGAGGTTGCGCTCGGCCACCGTCGAGCCGGCCGCCGACGACCCGGTTGAGGCTCCGAACATGTCAGAAAGGCCCCCGCCCCGGCCGCTGTGGAGGAGGATGAGCACAATGAGGCCGAGGCTGACGATCACGTCGATCACCACCAAGGCGTCGGTCAGCACTAGCCAGGTCCTCCTCGGGTAGTCGAGCGCCCTTGGGGTGCTCCGGAGCCCAAAAAGGCTACCACTGGCGAGAGCGGAGACCCCTGCGCCTCAGCGAGCCCGAGCGATCTCGTAGAGGCTCTCGGCCTTGAGGCTGGCGCCGCCCACGAGCAAGCCGTCCACGTCCTTGCAGACCAGGAGATCGCCGGCGCTCTCGGGTGTCACCGAGCCGCCGTACTGCACCCGCACAAAGCTCGCCGCCTCCTCTCCCGCCAGCCGCTCCACCTCGGTGCGGATGTGAGCCGCCATCTCCTCGGCGTCCTCGACGGTGGCGGTCCTTCCGCTGCCGATCGCCCAGATCGGCTCGTAGGCGATCACGAGGCCTCCGACGACGGCCGCCGAGCGGCCACCGATGGCGGCCTCGAGCTGACAACTCACCTTGGGGAGAGCCTCTCCCGACTCCCTCTCCTCGAGGCTCTCACCGACGCAGATGATGGGGGTCATCTCCCTTCTCAAGACGGCGTCGGCCTTGGCCCGCACCAGTTGGTCGCTCTCGGCGAAGTACTGCCGGCGCTCGGAGTGCCCGACTATCACATAGGAGACGTTCAGCTTCGAGAGCATCTCGGCGCTCACCTCGCCGGTGAAGGCGCCCTTCTCGGACTCGTGGCAGTTCTGGGCGCCGAGGGCCACCGGTACGGAGTCGGACTCGAGCGCGGTCTGGACAGAGCGCAAGGCGGTGAAGGGCGGGTGGAGCGAGAGGGCCCGGCCTGCCCTCAAGGGTCCGGCCCTGAGCAGGGCAGCCAGCTCTTGCACGTACTGAATGGCCTCGAAGTGTGTGAGGTTCATCTTCCAGTTGCCGCTGATGAGCAGCTCCCGGCTGCCGCTCACCGGCTCTCTCCCCTGGCGGCGCTCTCTCGCAGGGCCTTCAGACCGGGCAGGTCGCCGAACTCGAGCAGCTCGAGCGAAGCTCCACCACCTGTCGAGATGTGATCCATCCTCCCGGCTAGCTCGAAGCGGTCGAGCGCCGCCGCGCTGTCGCCGCCTCCGACGACGGTGAAAGCCCTCGTCTCTGCCATCGCCTTTGCCACTTCGAAGGTGCCGGCTGCGAAGCGGGGGTCCTCGAAGACCCCCATCGGGCCGTTCCACATCACCGAGCCGGCCGAGGCGATGGCACCGGCAAAGCAGGCAGCCGTCGCCGGGCCGATGTCGAGCCCCTTCCAGCCGGCCGGGATCTCATCGCCCACCACCCTCACGTCCTCTCCCCCGCTCTCGACCGCTCGGGACCCGGCGACGGCTCGCGGCTCGAGCTCGAGAGTCGGGCTGGCCGCCACGAAGTCGGTCGGGAGCAGCAGCGGCGAGCCCTCTCGCACGAGGTTGCGGCAGTCCTCGAGCCGCTCTTCGTCGAGGATGGAGGCGCCGATCTCGTGGCCGAGAGACCTAAGGAAGGTGAAAGCCATCCCGCCGCCTACCAGAACCCGGTCGGCCCGGCTCGAGAGGCTCTTCAAGAGCCCGAGCTTGTCGCCAACCTTGGCTCCCCCTATGACGACCACGAAGGGTCTCGGCGGGTCGCGCAACAGCGGCCCGAGGGCGGCCATCTCCTTCTCGACCAGTCGCCCGGCGGCTGACGGAAGGAGGCGGGGCAGGGCGACGACCGAGGCGTGCGCCCGGTGCATCGCTCCGAAGGCATCGTTGACGAAGAGCTCCTGGCCTGCAGCCAGCCGGCGGGCCAGCTCTTGCGAGCCGGCCTCCTCGCCCGGGTCGAAGCGGAGGTTCTCCAACACCTCGGCCTTCACGCCGAGCTCCTCGAGCCGGGCGGCCACCGGGGCGACCGAATAGCGGGGGTCCTCCTTCCCCTTCGGCCGCCCGAGGTGGGTGGCGATCGTCACCTCGGCTCCCCGCTCCGCCAGGTACGTGAGCGTCGGGAGGGCGGCTCGGATGCGAAAGTCATCGGCCACCCGCCGGCCGCCGCCCGGCACCTGCTCGAGCGGCACGTTCAGGTCGAGGCGGACCAGGACCCGCTTGCCGCTCAGGTCCCCCAGGTCCTCTAGGACCGGGAGCGAGCCCGGTCCGCTCTCGTGGCTCACGCCCGCGCGATGATGAGCGAGAGGTCGATCAGGCGATGCGAGTAGCCCCACTCGTTGTCGTACCAGCCCATGACCTTCACAAGGCTCGAGGAATCCTCGATCGAAAGCGCCATCGTGAGGGTGGCGTCGAAGGTGCAGGAGTAGCTCGTGTGGAGGACGTCGGAGGAGACGATCTGCTCCTCGCTGTAGGCGAGGATGCCCTCGAGCGGTCCTGAGCCGGCCGCCTCCCGGAAGGCGGCGTTCACCTCGCCCGGCTCGACGCTCCTCGACAGGACGGCCGTGAGGTCTGTGATCGAGCCGTCGACCACCGGCACCCTGAGGGCCTGGCCGTCGAGGCGGCCGGCCATCTCGGAGAGGACGAGGCTCGTCGCCCGCGCCGCCCCGGTCGTCGAGGGGACGATGTTCACCGCCGCCGCCCTCGCCCGGCGGAGGTTGTCCCGGCCGAGGTCCAAGAGCTGCTGGTCGTTGGTGTAGGCGTGCACCGTCGTCATGAGGCCCTGGACGAGGCCGAAGGAGTCCTCGAGTACCTTCACCATCGGCACGAGGCAGTTGGTCGTGCAAGAGGCGTTCGACACGACCACATGGCGCTCGGGGTCGAACTCCGAGTCGTTGACGCCGACGACGAAGGTGGCGTCGGCATCCTTCGAGGGAGCCGAGATGACCACCCGGCGCGCGCCTGCCTCGACATGGGCGAGGGCGTCGGCCCTCCTGGTGAAAAGGCCGGTCGACTCGATCACGACGTCGACGCCTAGCTCGCCCCATGGGAGGGACTTCGGGTCGCGCTCTGAGTAGACGGCGATGGAGCGCTCGCCCACCTTGAAGCCCTCGTCGGTCACCTCGACCGGAACCCCGAGGCGCCCGTGAGTGGAGTCGTACTTGAGCAGGTGGGCGTTCGCCTCACGAGGAGCGATGTCATTGACGGCGACGAGCTCGACCCCCTCGGCGCCCTTTGCCTCGGCATCTCTCTCGATGAGGGCACGCAGGAAGTTCCGCCCGATCCTTCCGAACCCGTTGACTGCGATGCGAACGGTCACTTGTCACCCTTTCGCTACAAACCGCCTGTACGCGGCACTCTACTGGTCCGCTCGGGCACTCACCCTCTTTCCGCTCGGGGGGCCCCGGCGAGCAGATCAGACAGAGCCGATGCCAACAGGGCCGGGTCGTGGGAGCCGGCGCTCCCGGCGAGGCGGGCCGTCTCCAGCCGGGGGCCGCGGGGCATGGCGCCGAGCGGCATGGCGGAGTCGTCGGCGAGGACGGCATCGAGTCGCACCCTGTGAGAGAGGAGGGCCTCCACGTGGCCGGCGACGTCCAGTCCAGCCGTCTCAGGAGGCTGCTCGCGCAGGTTCGCCACGTAGACGATCTGGGCCGGCGTCTCGGCTATGGCCAGGCGAAGGTCGTCCACTGCGGTGGCAGCCAGCAAGCTCGTGTAGAGGGAGCCCGGCCCGATAACGACCTGGTCGGCCTCGGCGATCGCCTCGAGGGCGGCCGCCGGCGGCGAGGCGTCGCCCGGCAGCAGCTCGACTCGCGACACCCCGCCCGAGTCCCGGATGCGGGCCTGGCCCGAGATCTCGCCCGAGCTGCCCGTCCCCTTCAGCACGACCGGGCCCCTCGTGGCGGGAAGGACCCGGCCGGCCGCTCCGACGATACGAGCCGCCATGGCGACCGCCCCGGCGAAATCTCCCGTCGTCTCGGTGAGGGCCGCGATGAGCAGGTTTCCGAAGGCGTGCCCCTCCTCTCCTCCCGGGCCGGCGAAGCGGTGCTCGAGGGCGGCGGCGATGGGCGAGTCGTCGGGCAGGAGCGCTCCGATGCAGCGGCGGATGTCGCCCGGGGCCGGGATGCCGAGCTCGGCCCGGAGCCGCCCGCTCGAGCCGCCGTCGTCGGCCACCGAGATGATGGCGGTGACGTCGCCGGCATAGAGCCGGGCAGCCCTCAGAGTCTGGGCGGCGCCGTGGCCTCCACCGATCGCCACGACACTCGGACGGGCCGCCTGCTGCGACCCGCTCAACGGTCGATGTCCCGGTGGTGGACGGCCGGCGCGAAGCCGCGCCGGCGAAGGAGCTCCCCGATCTCCTCTGCGAGCACGACCGAACGGTGATGCCCCCCGGTGCAGCCGATCGCGATCGAGAGGTACGACTTACCCTCTCTCACGAAGGCCGGCAGCAAGAGGGCGAACAGGTCGTCCAGGCGCTCGAGCAGCTGGCGGCTCTCCGGCACGGCCATCACGTAGTCGCGGACCGGTCCGTCGAGACCTGTGAGCGGGCGGAGCTCGGCCACCCAGTGGGGATTCGGCAGGAAGCGGCAGTCGAAGACGAGGTCGACGTCGAGGGGAAGGCCGTACTTGAAGCCGAAGGAGACCACAGTCGTCTCGAGCCCGTCGCCGCTCCTGTCGACTATCTCGAGGATCTTGTCCCTCAGCTCGTGGACGTTGAGATCGCCCGTCTCCAGCACGACGTCGGCATCCGCCCGCAGGTCGGCCAGCTGGGCTCGTTCCTGGCGGATGGCGTCGAGGATGCCGCTCTCGGTCTCGACCGGGTGGCGCCTTCTCGTCCCTTCGTAGCGGCGGACGAGCACCTCGTCGGGGGCGTCGAGGAAGACGATGCGGACTCGGGCGCCCGAGGAGCGGAGGGCGGCGATCGCCTTCGGCAGCTCGGCGATCCCCTCGTAGCCCCCCCGGCCGGCCACGAGGCAGATCCGCTCGTACTCGGAGCCGGGCTGGTTCGCAAGCTCAGCCACCTTGCCCAACAGCGTGGGCGGCAGGTTGTCGATCACGAACCAGTCGCGGTCCTCCAAGGTGGCGGCCGCAGTCGAGCGACCGGCACCCGAGAGCCCGATGAGGAAGAGGTACTCCGCCATCTCAGCTCATTCTCGCACGGGCCCGCCGGAGAGAGGTCGTTCGAAGCGGAGGAGGAGCAGCCTCGGCATGGCGATCTCCAGGTCGAGATCTGTCGAGTCGGTGAGGAACTGGAGCGGTGGGGGGGGTTCCCCCATGAACGTGAGCACCAACCCGGCCCGACAGAGAGGGTTGACGTAGCGGGAGATCGGCCGGTGGGAGAAGCGGATCGGCACCCCGGGGTCGACCTCCTCGACGACGGACTGCTCGCTCAGGTACGGCCCGACCCTCCAGTAGTGCTCTCCGAGGATCTGGTCGTCGACGAAACCGCTCCCCGGACCCTGCAAAGCGGGGTGGTTCACGATGAGCAGGAGGCGCCCGCCGGGGGCGAGCACCCGGGCCAGCTCTTCGAGGAAGAGGTCGCCGTCGTCCGCATGCTCTATGACGAGGCAGCAGACCACTCCATCGAAGCCGGCATCGCGAAACGAGAGCCGCTCGCCTCTCGCCCGCAGGTAGAGCGGACCGCCTGCCTGACGGGCGGCATTCCTCGCCTGCGAGGCGGCCGGATCGATGCCGATCACCACCTCGGGCCGGGGCTCGGTCCTCGCCAGGCGGCGAGCCAGCTGCCCCTCGCCCGTCCCGACGTCGAGCACCCGGCGGGCTCCCGACATCTCGGAGGCCGCCATCGGCAGGATCTGGAGCTCGTACTCGATGTCGGCTCCGTTCGAGAAGGTCTCGAGCCACCAGGAAGCGAGCGAGTCCCAGTCGGTCCCGCCGGCGGCGGCCCGCTCACCCTCCCGCTCCCTCACGAGGCGCTCCGAACCCGCCCGGCCATCCTCGTCCGCCCCGAGGAATGGAGGTGGTCATAGACGGCCTCGCCCACCTTGTCGGGCAGCCAGCTGAGCGCCCGCAGCTCCTCGAGGGAGGCGGCCTGGACGGCCCGCACCCCCCCCAGCTCCTTCTCGAGTCGCTTGCGCCTGGTCGGGCCGAGGCCGGGAACCCCTTCCAGCACCGACCTGGTCATCCTCTTGTTGCGCAGCTGGCGGTGGAAGGTTATGGCGAAGCGGTGGGCCTCGTCCCGGGCCTGCTGCAGGAGGTAGATCGCCTCTGAGTCCCGCGGTACGACCACCGGCTCGGGTCGTCCGGGCACGTAGACCTCCTCCAGCCGCTTGGCGAGCGAGGCCACAGCCACCTTCTCTGTCAGGCCGAGCTCCTCGAGCACCGAGACGGCGACGTTGAGCTGACCCTTGCCGCCGTCGATGAGGAGGAGCTGGGGCGGGTAGGCGAACCGCGAGGGCCGCCGCCGGCGCCCGAGGCTCGCCAGGTCGTCTGCCGCCTCCTCTTCCCCGGCCGGCTCGCCCTCTCCCCCCTCTTCGGCGCGCAGGTGGCGCAGGCGGCGCGTGAGCACCTCGCGCATGGCGCCGTAGTCGTCGTTCCCCTGCACGGCCGTCACCTTGAAGCGCCGGTAGTCGCTCCTCTTCGGCAGGCCGTCCTCGAGAACGACCATCGAGCCGACGTAGTCGGTCCCCTGCAGGTGGCTCATGTCGTAGCACTCGATGCGGAGCGGGGCTTCTCGCAAGTCGAGCGCCTCTTGCAGCTGCTCGAGGGCGACGGCCCGGCTCGTGAGGTCCGAGGAGCGGCGCAGCCGATGGCGGTTCAGCTGCTCGGCGGCGTTCTGACCGGCCGTCTCGAGCAGCTGGCGGCGCCGCCCCCTCTTCGGCACGAGGATCGCCACCTTCGAGCCCCTCGTCTCGCTCAGCCATCTCGAGTAGGTCGCGGCCTCCTCCGGCTCGCTCGGGACGATGATCGTCCTCGGCACCCCGAGCGGGCTCTCGGCATAGTGCTGCTCCAGCACGCGGGCGACGAGCTGGGACTCGGTGAGG
Source organism: Actinomycetes bacterium (assembly GCA_021803215.1). GTDB lineage: Bacteria > Actinomycetota > Acidimicrobiia > Acidimicrobiales > Bog-793 > JAJZLV01. The sequence continues at coordinate 10,016 of JAJZLV010000077.1, forward strand.
GGCTCGACCTTCTCGAGCACGAAGCCGTGGCGGCCGACCACCCGCCCCCGGCGGATGTGGAGCACCTGCACGGCGGCGACGAGCTCGTCCTCGGCCAGGGCGACCACGTCGAGGTCCTCGGGTGCGTCGGTCACCATCTGCTGGCGCTCGATGGCGAGGCGGACCGAGGAGAGCCGGTCGCGTAGGCGGGCGGCCCGCTCGAACTCGAGCTCGGCGGCGGCCGACCTCATCTCCTCCTCGAGCCGGCGCACGACCGGTTTCGTGTCGCCCTCGAGGAAGTCCATGAGCTCTTCTACGAGCTCGTCGTAGCGCTCCTTGTCTATCGCCTTTGTGCAGGGGGCGGCGCAGCGTTCGATGTGGAACATGAGACACGGGCGGCCAAGCAGCTCGTGGCGGTGCATCTTGGCGTTCGAGCAGGTCCGAATGGGAAAGGAGCGGAGCAACAGATCGAGGGTCTCGCGGATGGCGTAGGCGTGGGCGTAGGGACCGAAATAGCGGGTCTCCTTTCGCTTCGCCCCCCGCATGACGGTCGCTCGGGGCCACTGCTCTCCGACCGTCACGGCCAGGTAGGGGTAGCTCTTGTCGTCGACCAGGCGGACGTTGAAGCGGGGCCGGTGGGTCTTTATGAGGCTGAACTCGAGCATGAGCGCCTCGACGTCGTTCTGGACGACGATCCACTCGACCGAGGCCGCCCGCTCCATCATCTGAGCGGTGCGGGGATGCAGGCTGCGGGGATCCGCGAAGTAGTTCGAGAGCCGGGCGCGAAGAGAGCGCGCCTTTCCGACGTAGATGACCCGGCCGTCCTCGTCCTTGAACTGATAGGAGCCGGGGGCGTCCGGTATCTGCTTTGGCCGCGCCAGCACTACAATTGACCCTACGCCGGCCTGGTACCCCGGCGGACATCCTGCCTCGTGGCCGACAGACCCGCGGATGGGCGACCAGGCTGTCCCCGCCGGCCGTTAGCGAGGCGACAAGAAGAGGGTCAAAGTGCGCCTGCAGACACGGCTACCCGACGACTACAGCGGAGCGAGCACGGCCGAGCTCTCGGCTCGGATCGCGAGGGCGAAGGCGACCCTCGGCGACCGCCTCGTCATCCTCGGCCACCACTACCAGCGCGAGGACGTCATCTCCTTCGCCGACGCCAGGGGCGACTCGTTCGCCCTCTCCCGCTTCGCGGCCACCCGGCCCGAAGCCGACTTCGTCGTCTTCTGCGGGGTCCACTTCATGGCCGAGTCGGCCGACATCCTCACCGGCGACCACCAGCAGGTGATCCTCCCGGACCTGAACGCCGGCTGCTCGATGGCCGACATGGCCGACGAGGACCAGGTGCTCCAGATCTGGTCGGAGCTGGCCCAGGTCACCGACAGCGACCGGGTGGTCCCGATCACCTACATGAACTCCTCGGCGAGCCTGAAGGCCTTCGTCGGTCGCAACAGAGGGGCCGTCTGCACCTCCTCGAACGCCCGCTCCATCCTCACGTGGGCCCTCGGGCTCGAGGGGGCGGCCGACGTGCCGGGGGGAGACGGCGACAAGGTGCTCTTCTTCCCAGACCAGCACCTCGGGCGCAACACCGGCTTCCAGCTCGGCTACGGCGCGAGCGAGATGGCGGTGGTCGATCCCCGTCGCCCGCTCGGCGGCCTCGAGGAGAGGGAGGTGAAAGGATCGAGCCTTCTTCTCTGGAAGGGGCACTGCTCGGTCCACCAGCGCTTCGCCCCGAGCCACGTCGAAGCCTTCAGGCGGGCCTATCCCGAGGGGATCGTCATCTCCCACCCCGAGTGCTCGCACGAGGTGGTCGAGCTCTCAGACGAGGTCGGCTCGACCGACTACATCATCAAGGCCGTCGAGAGGGCGCCGAAGGGCGCCGCCGTCGCCGTCGGGACCGAGATCCACCTCGTCGACCGGCTCGCCAGGGCGCACCCGGACAAGACGGTTCTCTCGCTCGACCCGCTCGTCTGCCCCTGCTCGACCATGTCGCGCATCGATCTCCCCCACCTCGCCTGGGTGCTCGAGGGCCTCCTGGAGGGCAAGGTGCGCAACCGCATCGCGGTCGATCCCGAGACGGCCGCCGACGCCAGGGTGGCGCTCGAGGCCATGCTCGCCATCGCGTGAGCAAGCGGGACGGCCGCCAGCAGAGCGCCCAACCCCGCAGGCTGCAAGGCCGGCGGACTCGCCTTCGGCGGCGACGCCGTCTCAGCCTGGTGGCGGTCCTGCTCGTGGCTGTGGCCCTTGCCGTCCTCCTTCGGCCGAGCGGCACCCCGATGACCCCGCTCGAGGCTCGAATCGTCGGGTACGCCGAGAGCCAGGTCGGCTACCAGACCAACCCCAAGAACAGCTACTGCAACAAGTTCTCCGCCTTCTGGCACGCCGGGGGGGGCGGCTGCCCGGCCGGAGAGAGGGACGAGGAGTGGTGCGCCGACTTCGCCGCTTGGGCCTGGGAGAAGGCGGGCATACCGGTCGACTACGGCTACGGCCCCGACCAGATAAACGGCGCTGCCGCCAGCTTCTACCAGTGGGGGGTGGCCCACCACCGCTGGCACCCCGCCGGCAGCGGCTATGTCGCCAAGCCGGGTGACGTGGCCGTCTACGGCCTCGTCACCGGCGCCGCCCCCTCGGCTGTCCACGTGGCGATCGTGACAAACGACCCGCCCGGCCAGGCCGGCCCCGACGTTGTGAACGGCGACGGCGACAGGCAGGGCTTCTCCGATGTCGAGGCGGGGACAGACGAGCTCTACGCCCAAGCCCTCTCGAAGCGCTCCCGCCTCTCGGGCTACGTCTCGCCTCCCCCGTTGCCGAAACACTCCCGGAGCGCGGCTACTTCGTGAGCCGAGGTCGCTGGTGCTGATCGGTCACAATGCCTTTGGCCCCGGACGCCTGGGCCCTCGCCACTCGTTCTACAAGAGAGCCGAGAAGCTCAGTGCTTGCATTGCCCCCAGAGATCACTGCCACTGCTCCAGGCGCAGCCACCTTTCCGGTCTCGATTGCCGCCAGGGACAGGGCTCCGGCTGGCTCCACGATGAGCCGCGATTCGAGTAGCGCCACCAGCGCACTTTCGATCTCTTGCTCGCTAACAGCGACCATGTCGTCGACCAGCCGAGACACGTGCTCGTAACCGAGTTCGCCAAGGCTCTGAGTGCGAACTCCATCTGCAAATGTCCTACCCACCCTCTCTGGCCCCCAGTGGACCAAATGCCCGCTCAAGAAGGACTCTCGGGCGTCGGTCGCGTACTCCGGCTCGACACCGACGACCTGCACCGCTGGACGCGCCGCCTTGAGCGCCGCTGCGACACCGCTTATCAGTCCGCCGCCACCGACAGGAACCACTACAGAGGTCATGTCCTTCAGCTGCTGGAGCAACTCGAATCCCACCGTCCCCTGCCCGATGATCACAGCGCGATCGTCGTACGGCGGGATGAGCGCCTTCCCGGTCTCTCTTGCAAGCGCCTCGGCGGCCAAGCGGCGCTCGTCGCTATGGGCTGCGACAGAGACGATCTCCGCCTGCTCTCGAGCAATGGCGAGGAGCTTTGTGGCTGGCGCATCGCTCGGCACGACGATCGTGGCTGACACCCCCAGACGCCTGGCAACGTGGGCAACCGCCCACCCGTGATTTCCACTTGAGTAAGAAACCACGCCACTCGAGCGGGCGGCTGGCAGCAGCTCGCTCCTCTTCGTGAGTGCACCGCGAATCTTGAACGAGCCGACCGGCTGCAGACATTCGAGCTTCAAATAGCTCTTCCCGAACCGGACTACCGGAGTCAGACGAGCGTCATCGGGCAGAGCAAGCAATGCCCTCTCTATGTCTGGGAGTGTGACGAGCGACGTCGGCGAGCGGTCAGCCACATGTCTCGGGCTGCGGACCTGCGCAGGCTCCCATGAAAGACGAGCCGGCCGGTGAGCAAAGGTGCGCCTTGCTCGGCCAAGCCCCCAACAGCACTCTCTGGATGGTAGTGATGCTCATCATCACGTCAAGGGTTGATTCGAAGGTCCGCACGCATCTTCCAGAGCGACCGAACTGCAGTCAGCTGGTCAGCCGCGGGCTGCGAAGGTGAGCTCGACCTCCATCGGCGATGGAGCGGGCACGCTCTCAACCCCAACCGTCGATCGTGAGGCCCAACCCCGTTCACCGAGGACCTCCAGCAAACGCCCCGACGCAGAGTCTGCGATTTGGCTATGGCAATCAAAGCCCGGCGCGCCGAGGGCCCCGGCCGCCTCCTCCTCGCCGGCGGGCATGGCCAGCTGGACGTGGACGAGGCGGGCGACCCGGTAGGCGCTCACACCGAGAGCAGCTCGGCGAGGAAGTGGCCCGTGAAGCTCTCGGCGGTCTTGGCCACCTGCTCGGGAGTCCCCTCGGCTACGACGGTGCCGCCCCCATCGCCGCCGAGGGGACCGAGGTCGATGATCCAGTCGGCCGACTTGATGACGTCGAGGTTGTGCTCGATGACACAGACCGTGTTGCCGGCGTCGACGAGGCGCTGCAGCACGCCGAGAAGCTTTCGGACGTCCTCGAAGTGCAGGCCCGTCGTCGGCTCGTCGAGGATGTAGAGGGTCTTTCCGGTCGCCCGCTTGGAGAGCTCGGAGGCGAGCTTCACCCGCTGGGCCTCTCCCCCGGAGAGGGTCGGGGCCGGCTGGCCCAGGCGGACGTAGGAGAGGCCCACGTCGACGAGGGTCTGCAGGTGACGGGCGATGATCGGCTGGGCGGCGAAGTACTCGAGCGCCTCCTCGCAGGACAGGTCGAGCACCTCGGCGATGTTCTTTCCCCGCCAAGCGACCTCGAGGGTGTCGCGGTTGTAGCGGGCACCCTTGCAAACCTCGCAGGGGACGTAGACGTCGGGCAGGAAGTGCATCTCGATCTTGATCGTCCCGTCGCCGGAGCAGGCCTCGCACCGCCCGCCCGAGACGTTGAAGGAGAAGCGGCCCGGCAGATAGCCGCGGAGGCGGGACTCCTGAGTCTGGCTGAAGAGCTTCCTTATGTGGTCGAAGACCCCGGTGTAGGTGGCCGGGTTCGAGCGGGGCGTCCGCCCGATCGGCGACTGGTCGATGTCGATCACCTTGTCGAGCGCCTCGATCCCCTCGATCGCCCGGTGGCGACCGGGCACGAGGCGGGACTTGTAGATCCTCTGCATGAGGGCTCGGTGCAAGATGTCGTTGACGAGCGTCGACTTGCCGGACCCCGAGACGCCGGTCACCGCCACGAAGCAGCCGAGGGGGAAGGCGACGTCGATGTTCTTCAGGTTGTGCTGGCGGGCGCCTCTTATCGTGATCCAGTCTCCCCGGGGCTCGCGGCGCAGTGGTGGCAGGGCGATCTGGCGCTTCTTGGCCAGATAGAGGCCCGTCATCGACTTCTTGTTCTTCAAAAGGCCGCTGACGTCGCCTGAGTAGACGACCTCGCCGCCGTGCTCGCCCGCCCCCGGTCCGATGTCGACCACGTGGTCTGCCACCCGGATCGTCTCCTCGTCGTGCTCGACCACGAGGACGGT
>JAJZLV010000062.1 GCA_021803215.1 Actinomycetes bacterium
GGGCCGGGGCGAGCCCGGCAAGGGAGCCGGCCGCCTGCACCAAGGTGCCAAGGTCGTAGAGGGACCGCCTCGTGACCAGGCGGAACGAGTACGAGTCGGCCGCAGGTGGAGGCGGCGCCGGCCAGCCGGCGGGGTCGAAGGAGGCCGGCTCGGGGCGGGGGGACCCGCCCGGGCGGACCGAGGGCCCCTCGAGCTCGCCCGGGCTCTCGCCTCCCGTCGACTCCTCGATGGCGACCGACTGGGCCAGCTCGCCGCTCGGGCCGATGGCCGAGCCGGCGAACATCGGGGCGCCCTGCAGGTTGACGGCCTCTATGCCGGGGGTGGCTATCGGGTCGAGGCGGCGGCGGGAGAGCTCGACCTTTCGCACCGGGACGAGGAGGCCGTCGTGCGAGCCGCGCCCGTAGACGGCCGAGACCGTCGCCCCGCGGTGGGCGGGGGCGATCTCCTCGATCTCCTCCCAGATCCCCTCGACGTGGTCGAAGCCGAGGTCGAGGCCGAGGTGCTCTGAGATCTCGGCGGCGATGACCCAGTCGGGGCGGGCCGTCCCCGGTGGCACCACCTTCTGGGCGAGGCGGCTCACCCGCCCCTCCAGGTTGGTGGTCGTGCCGGGACGCTCACCGAAGCCGGCGGCCGGCAGCACCACGTCGGCGAGGGCTACCGAGGGGTTCGAAAAGGTGTCGACGGCGACGAGGAAGGGCACCTCATCGAGGGCGCGAGCGGCGAGGCCGTGATCGGGGAAGTCAGAGAGCGGGTCGGCGCCGAGCAGCACGAGAGCGCTCAAGGTGCCGGCCGCGGCGGCCTCGAGCATCTCGCGGGTGCCGAGCCCGACGCCGGCCGGGAGACTCCCCCACTGCTCCTCGTACCACTGTCTCGCCTCCTCGAGGCCGACCCGGCCCGGCAGCAGGCCGGGCGAGAGGCCCATGTCGATGGCGCCCCGGACGTTGGCCCGCCGGAGGGCCGGCAGCACCTTCAGCCCGGGCAGCCCGGCCACGAGCCTGGCGGCGGCGGCGGCCAGCGACTCGGGGCTCTCTGCGAGCGAGCTGCGCCCGAGGACGAGGACGACCTCGCCCCCCTCGAGGCCATCGAGAAGGGCGCGGGCCTTGTCGATCTCGGGAGACGACTCGCCCTCTCCGAGGAGAGCGGCCGCCACCTGGGCGGCCTCGCCCGGGCGGGCCGGGAGGCTCGCCGCCGCCACCTCTTTCATCGAGGTGGGCACCGGCGAGCAGTCGATGATCTTGAGCCCCTCGTGGGCGGCCGCCTGCCGCAGGCGGAGGTGCAGGACGGGCAGCTCCTCACGCAGCTCCCCCGCCAGCAGGATCACGACCCTGGCCGAGCAGGCCTGGTCGATCGTTGCCTGCGGCAGCGAGGCGACGAGGCCGGCCGGGAGGCCGTCTCCGAGCTGGGCGTCGACGTTGTCGGTGCCGATGACGGCCCGGGCCAGCTTCGACCAGGCGTACTGGTCCTCGTTGGCAAGTCGCGCCCCGCCGATGATCCCGACCGAGGAGGCGCCCTGGGCGGCGATGGCCTGGCGGAGCCCCTCTGCCACCTTGGAAAGGGCCTCGTTCCAGCTGGCCTCGACGAAGCCCTCGCCCTCCCGCAGCATCGGGGCGCCGAGGCGCTTTTCGGAGTGGATCGACTCGAAGCCGTAGCGGCCCCGGTCGCAGAGGAACGAGCGGTTGACCGGATCGGAGTCGATGCCGAGCAGGCGCACCACCTCTCCGGCCGATGACTGCATGGCCACCCGGCAGCCGACCGAGCAGAAGGTGCAGGTCGTCTCGACCTGCTCGAGGTCCCAGGGCCGGGCGGCGAAGCGGTAGGGCTTGGCGGTGAGCGCCCCGACCGGGCAGATCTGCACCGTGTTGCCCGAGAAGTAGGAGTCGAAGGGGCGCTCCGGGAAGATGGCCACCTCGATCTTGTCGCCCCGACTGAGAAAGTCGATGAGGGGCTCGCCGGCCACCTCTTCGGCAAAGCGGGTGCAGCGGGCGCACTGGATGCAGCGCTCGCGGTCCAAGAGGGTGAGCGGGCCGATCTCGATCGGCTTGGCCCAGTGGCGCTTCTCCTCGATGAAGCGGGACTCGCCCGGGCCGTGGCTCATGGCCTGGTCCTGCAGCGGGCACTCGCCCCCCTTGTCGCAGACCGGGCAGTCGAGCGGGTGGTTGAGGAGGAGGAACTCCAGCACCCCCTCCTGGGCCTTGCGAGCGGCCGGCGAGCCGGTCTCGATCTCCTGGCCGTCGGCCACGCTCACGTAGCAGGCCGGCTGCAGGCTCGGCCCGCGGGGCCCGGAGACCTCGACGAGGCACATCCGGCACATCCCGACCGGCTTCATGCGCGGGTGGTAGCAAAAGCGCGGGATGAAGATCCCGGCCCGCTCGGCGGCCTCGATGATGAGCTCGCCCTTGGCGGCGGTGATCTGCTTGCCGTCGATGGTGAGGGTGATCGGCTCGGCGGCCGTCGCCTCAGACATGGCGCACCTCGTCTGGCGGATGGGGGCAGGCGCCCTCTTTCACGTGCAGGAGGAACTCGTCTCTGAAGCGGTGGATGCCCGAGACGATCGAGGAGGGGATGGAGGGCCCGAGGACGCAGATGGTGGTCTGCTTCGGGGGCCAGGTGAGCTCGGGGGCGATGTTGTCGCAGGCGTCGAGGAGGAGCTCGAGGTCCTCCTCCCGCCCGAGGCCGTCCTCGATCCGCCGGAGGATGTTCTCGATCCAGCCGCTCCCCTCCCGGCAGGGGGTGCACTGGCCGCAGGACTCCCGGTGGAAGAAGCGGCTGATCCGCCAGGCGGCCCGCACGGCGCAGGCCTGCTCGTCCATCACGACGACCGAGCCGGAGCCGAGCATCGAGCCGGCCTTCCCGACCGCCTCCTGGTCGAGGCCCATGTCGAGGTGCTCGGGGAAGAACCAGGGGGCCGAGACGCCGCCCGGGATGAAGGCCTTCAGCTCCCGGCCGTGGCGGATGCCGCCGCCGAGCATCTCGGCGTAGATGAGATCCCTGAAGGTGACCTTCGACATCTCGAGCTCGTACCAGCCCGGGCGGCGGACGTGCCCAGAGAGGGCGAAGAGGCGGGTGCCGGCCGAGGAGCCCTGGCCGAGGGCGGAGAAGGCGGCCCCGCCGTTCGAGACGATCCAGGGGAGGTTCGACATCGTCTCGATGTTGTTGACGATGGTCGGCTCGCCGTAGAGCCCGATGGCGGCCGGGAAGTAGGGCGGCTTTATGCGGGGGAAGCCCCGCTTGCCCTCGAGCGACTCGAGCAGCGCGGTCTCCTCGCCGCAGATGTAGGCGCCCGCCCCCGGGTGGACGACGAGGTCGAGGGAGAACTGCGAGCCGAAGATCGACTCGCCGAGCGCCCCGTGCTCGTAGGCCTCGTTGACGGCCTGCGTGAGGCGCTCGAGACCGAGGGCGAACTCGCCCCGGCAGAAGATGAAGGCCTGGGCGGCCCCGATGGCGTAGGCGGCGATGATCGTCCCCTCGACGACCTGGTGCGGGTCGCGCTCGATCAAGAGGTGGTCCTTGAAGGTGGCCGGCTCCGACTCGTCGCCGTTCACGACGAGGTAGGTGGTCGGGGCCGGGCGGCGCATCGACCACTTGCGGCCGGCCGGGAAGCCGGCGCCCCCCCGGCCGAGCAGCGAGGCGGCGTTCACCTCCTCGTGGACCTGCTCGGGAGTCATGGAAAGGGCCTTTCGCAGGCCCTCGTAGCCGCCTGTCGCCAGGTAGCGCTCGAGGGTGTGGGAGTCCTCGTAGCCCAGGCGGGCGGTGACGATGCGGGGCGCTTGTGTCAGCATCAGCTCGCCTCGCTTTGCGACGGCCCGCTCGCCTCGGGCTTGGCGGCGGCCGGGCCGACCGGCGGGTCGCCGGCGGACTGCGGGTTGCGCGAGATGGTCGAGTCCTTGCGCCGGCTGGCCTCGAGCCCGACCTTTCTCACCACCCGGTTGAGCACGCCGTGGGGCGGCACGGTCTCGTCGAGGCGACCGGCGGCCAGGTCGTCGGCCAGCTGGTCGAAGCCCTCCTCGTCGATCGGCCCGAAGAAGCGGTGGTTCACCTGGACGCAGACGGCCCGGTCGCAGCCGGCCAGGCACTCGGCCTCCTCGAGGGTGAAAAGGCCGTCCTCGGTCGTCTGGCCGAGGTGGATGCCGAGGCGCTCTGTGGCGTGATCGAGCACCTCGTAGGCGCCCGCCAGCATGCAGGCGATGTTGGTGCAGATCGCGAAGACGTACCGGCCGACCGGCTCGGTGTGCAGCATGTCGTAGAACGAGGCCGTGCCGCGCACCTCGGCCGGCGAGACGCCGCAGAGCTCGGCGACCTCCTCCATCGCCTCCTCGGTGAGGTAGCCGTCCTGTCCCTGGGCGAGGTGGCACAGCGGTATGAGGGCCGAGCGGCGCTCGGGGTAGAGGGCGACCATCCGCTCGGCGCGACTGCGCAGCTCTGGGCTCAAGTGACCCATCAGCGGTCCACCTCCCCCATGACGGGGTCGACCGAGGAGATGACGGCGATGGCATCGGCGATGAGGCCGCCCCGCAGCATGGCCGGGAGCGACTGCAGGTTGACGAAGCTCGGCCCTCTTATGTGCATGCGGTGCGGCTTGCTGGTGCCGTTCGAGACCATGTAGCAGCCGAGCTCGCCCCGGGGGGACTCGACGGCGGTGTAGACCTCGCCGGGCGGCACCTCGAAGCCCCGGGTGAAGAGCTTGAAGTGGTGGATGAGGGCCTCCATCGACTCGTCGATGCGGGCCCGGGGGGGCGGGGTGACCTTCTTGTCCTGGCAGCGGTAGTCCCCCTCCGGCATCTTCTCCAGGATCTGGGCGACGATCTTGCACGACTCGCGGATCTCGTTCAGCCGCACGGCGTAGCGGTCGAAGGTGTCGCCGACCGTCCCGACGATGACGTCGAAGTCGACCTGGTCGTAATAGAGGTAGGGCATCGAGCGCCGGAGGTCCCATGGCACGCCGGAGGCCCGCAGGATCGGGCCGGTGGCCGACATGGCCGTCGCCAGCTCGGGGCCGAGGACCCCGACCCCCTCGGTCCGCTCGCGGAAGATCGGCTGGCCCGTCAAGAGCTCGTCGTACTCGTCGATCCGTCCCGGGATGGTGTCGACGAGGGCCTGGACGTCGTCCTCCCAGCCGTCGGGCAGGTCGGCCGCCACCCCGCCCGGGCGGATGTAGTTGTGGTTCATCCTGAGCCCGGTCACCTTCTCGAAGAACGAGAGGACCATCTCCCGCTCCCGGAAGCCGTAGATCATCATCGAGGTGGAGGCGAGGTCCATCCCGTTCGTGGCGGTCCACATGATGTGAGAGGAGATCCGGTTGAGCTCGCACATGAGCATCCGGATCCAGCTCGCCCGCGGCGGGAGCTCGATGCCGAGCAGCTCCTCCACCGCCAGGGAGTAGACGAGCTCGTTGTGAAGGGGCGAGAGGTAGTCCATCCGGGTGACGTTGGTCGCGCCCTGGATGTAGAAGAGCTCCTCGGCGGTCTTCTCCATCCCGGTGTGGAGGTAGCCGATGACCGGCTTGGAGCGCAGCACCGTCTCGCCCTCGAGCTCCATCATGATCCGGAGCACCCCATGGGTGGAGGGGTGCTGGGGGCCCATGTTGATGATCATCGTCTCGTCTTCGCCGAACTCGACGTCGACGTCGCCCGGGTCGAGGACGAGACCCTCGGGCAGGCGCAGGATGGCGCCCTCTTCTATCAGCAGCTCCTCTTCGTTGGTCTCGGCGCGCTCGGAGAGCTCCTGGGCGCCCTCCGAGGTCTCGTGGGCGAGCTCCTCGTCGCGGCGGGCCACCTCGGCGGCTCGTCGGCCGGGTGTGGGGCTCACCTTGGACCCGGTGCCTCTTTGAACTGCACCGGCACCCGGCCGGGCGAGTAGTCCTTGCGGAGCGGGTGGCCCTCCCAGTCCTCGGGCATGAGGATGCGGGTCAGGTCGGGGTGCTGCAGGAAGACGATCCCGAACATGTCGAAGGCCTCCCGCTCCATCGCCTCGGCGCCGGGGTAGAGGCGGCTGATGCTCGGGCAGGCCGGCTCGGACTCCTTCACCTGCAGGCGGAGGGTCACCCGCTCGGCCCGGTCGAAGGAGAGGAGCTGGACGACGACCTCGAAGCGCTCGGGCTTGACGGCTGCGGGCAGCTCGCGGCCAGGGTGGCGGAGGTAGTCGACCCCGCAGAGGTCCGAGCACATGTTGAACGAGGCCTCCCTCAGGGCCTCGACCGCCGCAAGGTACTGCTCGGCGCTCGGGTGGTAGACGAGCTGCCCGCGCACCGAGGCGGTCGCGATCCCGGGCAGCTCGGGCAGGGCGGGTAGGGCGCTCGCCTCGCTCACCGGGGGGTCCCCACATGGACCGGGTGGGCGCCCGGCTGCACCCAGCCCGGAACGGGCTCGGCCAGCTGGATGCCCGCCCCGCTCTCGCGGCGGCGGGTGATCTCACCGGTCCGGATCGCCTCGTGCAGGGTCAAGATGGCGTGCATGAGCGTCTGGGGGCTCGGCGGGCAGCCCGGGGCGTAGACGTCGACGGGGACGATCTGGTCGACCCCCTGGACTATGGCGTAGTTGTTGAACATCCCGCCGGTGGAGGCGCAGACGCCCATCGAGATGACCCACTTCGGCTCCATCATCTGGTCGTAGACCTGGCGGAGCACCGGGGCCATCTTCTGCGAGACCCGGCCGGCCACCACCATGAGGTCGGCCTGGCGGGGGGAGGCCCGGAAGACCTCCATCCCGAAGCGGGCGAGGTCGAAGTCGGCCGCCCCGGCCGCCATCATCTCGATGGCGCAGCAGGCGAGGCCGAAGGTGGCCGGCCAGACCGAGGAGCGCCTCGCCCACTTCACAAGGTCCTCGACCCTGCCGGTGAGGAAATTGTGGCTCAGGTCCTCGAGGCCCATCAGGCCGCCTCTCCCCTGGAGCCCATCCGGCGCACCGTGGAGGTCGTGGTGCGGACCTCCTCTGTCGAGATCGGCCGCACCCGCTTGATCGGACCCCAGTCGAGGGCGCCGTTCGCGACCAGGTAGATGAACGAGACGAAGACGGCCGCCGCGAAGACGATGATCTCGACCAGGCCGAAGGTGTGCAGCTCGCCGAAGACGACCGCCCAGGGGAAGAGGAAGATGATCTCGATGTCGAAGATGATGAAGATCATCGCCACGAGGTAGAAGCGGACCGGGAAGCGGTGAGCCGGCTCGTGGGTCGGCACGATGCCGCACTCGTAGGGAGCTTCCTTGGCGACGGTCGGCCGGTAGGGGGCCAGCAATTTCGATGCGGCGAAGCTCAGCGCGGCAAAGACGATGCCGAGCACGATCATAAGGAAGATCGGTAGGTAACTGGCGAGGCTTCCCATGGCTCCGAGCGGTTCTACCACGCGCTTGTGCACGCGGTCACATCCGGTGGCGTGACGGACCCGTCCGTCCGGCCTCTTTCGAGGCTAGAGGCCAACCGGGCCGCGCCGTGTCGAGCCGGGCGCCGGCCGCTTCGGGCCGTCCGGCCTCTGCCCGTAGGATCAAGGCCGTGCCAGGAAGCGACCTCACCACCCCGCCGCGCCCAGCCGAGCGCGACTGCGACGTGCTGGTAGTCGGCGCCGGTCCCTCCGGGGCGGCGGCCTCCTACTGGCTCGCCAGGGCGGGCCTCGACGTCATCATGCTCGAGAAGAAGAGCTTCCCTCGCGAGAAGACCTGCGGGGACGGGCTCACCCCCCGCTCGGTCGCCCAGCTGCAGGCGATGGGCCTCGAAGAGGCGGTGGCAGCCGGCCACCACCGCTACAGGGGCCTGCGCTCGGTCGCCTTCGGCCGGATCCTCGAGATGGACTGGCCGGCGGTGAACGGCCTGCCGGGCTACGGCTACACCATCACCCGCCACGACCTCGACGCTCTCGTCGCCGCCCACGCCGAGAAGGCGGGTGCCGAGCTCTGGCAGGGGGCCGAGGCGGTCGCCCCGCTCGCCCCGGCCGGCCCGCCGGGCAAGAGCCCGGCCGGGGGCGCCCTCGTGCTCGACAAGCAGCGGGGCACGACCAGCCGGGTGCGGGCGCGCTGCGTCGTCGTCGCCGACGGCTCGCTCACCCGCTTCGGCCGGGCGCTCGGCACCTCCCGCATGAGGAGCTGGCCGCAGGGCATGGCCATCAGGGGCTACTTCTCCTCGCCCCGCCACGACGACTCGTACATCGAGTCCCACCTCGACATAAGGGACAAGGCGGGCGACGTCGTGCCGGGCTACGGCTGGATCTTCCCGATGGGAGACGGCCGGGTGAACGTCGGCATCGGCCTTTTGTCGACCTCGGAGCGCTGGAAGGGGCTCAACACCACCAAGCTCATGTCCGACTTCGTCGGCTACGCCCCGCCGTCGTGGTGCATCTCGCCCGAGACGGCGCTCGGCGAGCCGACCGGCGGGCGCCTCCCGATGGGCCTCGCCGTCGGGCCGCGGGCCGGGCCCGACTGGGTGGTCGTCGGGGACGCCGCCGGCTCGATCAACCCCTTCAACGGAGAGGGGATCGCCTACGGCTACGAGACGGGCCGGATGGCGGCCGAGGCGATCGAGGCCGCCCTGTCGGGCGATGGCCCGGCAGCGGGGCTCGAGGGATACGAGGAGCGCCTCGAGGCCGAGTACGGTCGCTACTACGCCCTCGCCCGGGCCTTCGTGCGGGCGATAGGCAACCCGAAGGTGATGCGGGCCTGCGTCCGCTCCGGCATGTACGTGAGGCCGGTCATGGAGTGGATGCTGCGCATCATGGCCAACCTCACCCGGCCCGACCTCGCCGGGCCGCCCGAGGTGATCTACGCCGGTCTCGACGCCCTCGCCCGGGCCGTCGAGCGGCGCAAGACCGCCTCCTAGCCCCGGCGGGCCAGGCTCTCGGCCGAGGCGGCCGCCTTCTCGATCGTCTCGTCTATCTCGGCCTCGCTGTGGGCGAGCGAGCAGAAGATCACCTCGTATGGGCTCGGCGCCAGCGCCACTCCCATTTCGAGCATGGCCCGGAAGAACGGGGCGTAAAGACCGCTCTCCGCCGCCCGGGCGGCGCCGTCGTAGTCGGCCACCGGCTCGCCGGAGAAGTAGAGGGAGGTGAGGGTGGAAAAGACCGGCACCTGCACCGGCAGCCCCGCCGCTGCCACCGCCTCCTCGAGGCCGCTCGCCAGGCGGGCGACCTTGTCCCCGAGGCTCTCGTAGGCGGCCTCGTCGAGCAGCTCGAGCACCGCCAGGCCGGCCGCCGTGGCAAGGGGGTTCCCCGACAGGGTGCCGGCCTGGTAGACCCGGCCGAGCGGCGCCAGAGCCGACATGAGCTCTTGAGGGCCTCCGAGCGCCGCCAGCGGGAGCCCTCCTCCGATCACCTTGCCGAAGGTGAACAGGTCGGGCCGCACCCCCGTGAGCCAAGAGGCGCCCGCCCGGGCCACCCGAAAGCCGGTGATGACCTCGTCGAAGATCAGCAGGGCGCCGGCCCGGTCACAGCCGGCGCGAAGGCCCTGCAAGAAGCCGGCGGGCGGCGGCACGAGGCCCATGTTGGCGGCGGCCGGCTCGACGATGACGGCGGCCACCTCCTCCCCGATCTCAGGCACGACGCCGTAGGGGACGACGAGGGTGTCGGCCACGGCCGAGGCAGGCACGCCCTCCGAGCCGGGCAGGCCCAAGGTGGCCACCCCGCTCCCCCCGCCGGCGAGGAGGCCGTCGGAGTGGCCGTGGTAGCAGCCGGCGAACTTCACGACCCGGTTGCGACCGGTCACGCCCCTTGCGAGGCGGACGGCCGTCATCGTCGCCTCCGTGCCGGAGGAGACCAGGCGGAGCTGGTCGCAGCCGGGGACGGCAGCCGTCACGGCCTCGGCCAGACGCACCTCGCCCTCGGTCGGAGCGCCGTAGGTGGTGCCCCGCCCGGCCGCCTCTCGTACCGCCTCGACCACCTTCGGGTGGGCGTGGCCGACGATGGAAGCACCCCAGCTCTGCACGTAGTCGAGGTACTCCTGGCCGTCGGCGTCGCGCACCCGCGAGCCGCTGGCCGAAGAGACGAAGTACGGGGTGCCGCCGACCGAGCCGAAGTCCCGCACGGGGGAGTTGACCCCGCCGGGGATGACTCGTCGGGCTCGCTCGAAGAGGGCCGCGCTGGCGCTACCGGCCTCAGGCACCGAGCAGCTCCGCCACCTCGGCCGCGAAGTAGGTGAGCACGAAGGCCGCCCCGGCTCGCTTGAGGGCCGTCAGCTGCTCGAGCGCCACCGCCTCGCCGTCGAGGTAGCCGCGCTCGGCCGCCGCCTTGACCATCGCGTACTCGCCGCTCACCTGGTAGGCGGCGACCGGGGCCTCGACGCTGGCCGCCACGGCCGCCAGGACGTCGAGGTAGGTGACGCCCGGCTTCACCATCACCATGTCGGCCCCCTCCTCGAGGTCGAGGCGGACCTCGGCGAGGGCTTCGGCGGCGTTGTGGAAGTCCTGCTGGTACGAGCGCCGGTCGCCGCCGCCGGCGATCGTGACCTCGACCGCCTCCCGGAAGGGCCCGTAGAGGGCCGAGGCGTACTTGGCCGAGTAGGCGAGGATGGCGACCTCGCTGTGGCCGCTCTCGTCGAGGCCGGCCCGGATCGCCGCCACCTGGCCGTCCATCATCCCGCTCGGGGCGACGACGGCAGCCCCCGCCTCGGCCTGGGCGACGGCCACCTCCTTGTAGCGCTCGAGGGTGGAGTCGTTGTCGACCCGGCCGTCGGGCCCGACCAGCCCGCAGTGACCGTGGTCGGTGTACTCGTCGAGGCAGAGGTCGGCCATCACGACCAGATCGTCCCCGACCGCGTCGCGCACGGCCCGCAGCGCCACCTGGGCGATCCCCTTCGGGTCCGAGGCCTCGCTCCCGAAGGGGTCCTTTCGCTCCGGGACGCCGAAGAGGACGATTCCCGGCACGCCGAGGGAGCCGAGGCGCTTCGCCTCGGTGCAAAGGGAGTCGACGGTGTGCTGGAAGACGCCCGGGAGGGAGGGGATCGGACGGGGCTCGGCGATCCCCTGGCGGACGAAGAGGGGGGCGACGAGGTCGTCGGGCGAGAGCCTCGTCTCTGCCACGAGCCGCCTCGTGGCCGGAGTGGCTCGCAGCCGTCGGAGGCGCCGGGCGGGGAACGACATCGGCGAAAGGCTACTTGCTGGTGGTTTCGGCCCCGGCGGCCGCCAGGGACTCCAGGGCCGCCACGAGCCCGGCCGCCCGCTGGCTCTCTGCCTCGGCCGCCACCTCGACGCCGGCCGCGGAGAGGGCCGCCGAGGTGACCGGGCCGATCGAGACGACAAGAGGAGGAAGCGCCGCTCGCCCGTAGGCCGAGACGAAGCCCTCGAAGGTGGAGGGCGAGGTGAAGACGGCGGCGTCCGCCTGCGCCAAGAGGGGGACCAGTCCCGGGTCGGCCGGGCGGGTGCGGGTCCGGTAGGCCGTCACCCGGATCACCTCGAAGCCGGCCTGCTCGAGCGAGTCGGCCAGGAGGGGCCGGGCCCTGTCGGCCTGGGGAAGGAGCACTCTCGCGGGCTCGGAGGCGGCCGCCAGGGCCGCCGCCAGGGCTTCGGAGTCCGCCCGGGCCGGCACGAGCTCCGGGCTCAGTCCGGCCCGCTCGAGCGCGCCGGCACTCGCCCGGCCGATGACTGCCAGCCGGGCGCGCCGGCAAGCCGCCCGCCCCGCCTCCTCTGCGAGCACGGCCCTGAGGGCGTTGGCGGAGGTGAGGCAGATCCAGTCGGCCTCTTTGAGCGCCAGGAGCCCCGCCCGCAGGGCCGCCCCCCCGTCTTCGGGCGGGAGGATCTCGATGGTCGGGACCTCGAGCGGCTCGGCCCCCTTCTCCCGAAGGAGCGAGACGAGCTCGCCCTGCTGCCCGCTCGCCCGCGTCACCACCACCCGCCAGCCGAAAAGAGGCGGCTTCGGGCTCACCGTCTCGCCGCGGCGGCGAGGAGGTCTTCTCCGCCGCAGTCGCGCAAGAGGCTCACCGCCAGCCCGGCGCCGAGCGAGAGCGGATCGGAGCCGGCCGCCCGGCGGCGCAGGACCCTGTGGCCGTCGAGGCTGGCGATCATGGCCTCGAGGACCAGGCTGCCATCGCCTCCCAAGGTGGCGAGGCCGCCGACCGGGAGCTGGCAGCCTCCCCCGACGCCGGCCAGGTAGGCCCGCTCTGCCTCGAGGCAGAGGCGGCTCGCCCGGTGGTCGACGAGAGAGAGGAGCTCTCTCGTCCCGGCGTCTTCTTCCCGCCCCGAGACGGCGATCGCCCCTTGGCCGACCTGGGGGAGCATGACGGCGACAGAGAGCGCCTCGGCCACGAGCTCGCCCCGCCCGAGGCGGTCCAAGGCCGCCTTGGCCATCACGACGGCCCCGCCGGGCGGGACCTTCTGCAAGCGGGTCTCGATGTTGCCCCGCAGCTCGGTGAAGAGCAGGTCGGGGCGGAGCCAGGCGAGCTGGGCCCGGCGCCGGACCGAGCCGGTCGCCACGACGGCGCCGGCCGGGAGGTCGCCGAGGCGGGCACCGACGAGGCAGTCCCGCGGGTCGGCCCGCTGCAGGACCGCCAGGATGGACAACAGCCCTCCCCCGGCCTCTTTCGAGGCGGGCAGATCCTTGGCGGAGTGGACGGCGGCCTCGGCCCGGCCCTCCAGGACGGCCGCCTCCACCTCCTTCACGAAGAGCCCTTGTGCCCCGAGGGCGTGGATCGGCACCTCTTTGGAGCGGTCCCCCCTCGTCTCGACGACGACGAGCTCGGCCGCGACGGCCCCCTTCGAGGCCGCCGAGAGGAGGGAGGCTACGAGCCCGGCCTGGTAGCGGGCGAGGGCACTCCCCCTGGTCGCCAGCCTGAGCCGGGTCCGGGCCGGGCTCATCGGCTCAAAGGCCGAAAAGCGTCCTGAGCGCCTCGGCGAGGCGCTCGCCCCGCGGCGAGCCGGCGGCGTCTTTCACCCGGACGGTCGGCTCGTGCAGCAGCTTGGCCACGACCCGGCGGGTGATCGTCTCGATCGCCTCCCGGTCGCTATCGGAAAGCGACTCGAGCCGGCCCTGGAACCGCGCCAGCTCGGCCGCCCGCACCTCCTCGGCCCGCTTGCGCAGCGCCGAGACGACCGGGGCGGCCAGCCGCCCGGCGGCGGTCGTGCGGTATCTCTCGAGCTCCTCGGCCAGCAGCGCCCTCACGGCCGGCACCTCGAGCTCCCGGCCGGCTCTCTGCTCCTCGGCGTGGCGGCGGACGTCCTCCATGTCCTTGAGGACGACTCCCTCGAGGCCGCCGACGCCTGCCTCCACGTTGCGCGGGACCGAGGCGTCGACGATGACGAGGCGCCGGCCGGCGCCCCGGCGCAGCTCGCCCAGCCCCGAGCTGTCGATGAGGGGCTCGCCGGCCGAGGTCGAGAGGATCGCGACGTCGGCCAGCAAGAGCTCGTCGCCGAGGCGCTCGAGGCCGACCGAGCGGCCGGCCACCAGGTCGGCGACCCCGCGACCCCGCTCGTCGCCCCGGTTGGCGACCACCACCTCGCCCGTCAGGTCGCTCCGCCCCGAGAGGGCCTTCGCGATCCCGGTCGCCATCTCTCCGGCCCCGACGAGCAGAACCCGGCGATCCTTCAGCCCGAGGGCGTGGTCGGCGGCCACCTCGACGACCGCGTGGGCAAGAGAGGTCGTGCCCCGCTGGATGGCGGTCTCGTTCCTCGCCCTCTTCCCGGCCTCGAGGGCGTGGCGGAAGAGAGGCCCGAGGACCGGACCGGCAGCTCCCTCGGCCCGGGCGTGCTCGGCCGCATCGCGCACCTGGCGGAGGATCTCTCCCTCGCCGAGCACCGGCGAGTCGAGGCCGGCCGCCACCTCGAAGAGGTGGCTCACGGCGGCGTCGTCGTACCAGCAGACGATGCTCCCGCCGAGCGAGATCCGGCCACCGCCCGCCTCGGGCGAGCGCCGTTCGCCCGCAGCGGGCGGGTTCGAGCCGAAGAGCTGGTCGCCAAGGCGAGCCCGCAGCCAGCCCTCGACGTCGGCCAGCCCGTCGTGGAACCGCTCCACCACGGCGTAGACCTCGGTGCGCAGGCAGGTCGAGACGATGACCGCCTCGCTCACATGCGGGCTGTCGGTCAGCTGCTTAAGCGCCTTGGGCAGGTCGCTTCCGACGACGGCCAGCCTCTCGAACAGCTCGAGGGGCGCATCGCGCTCGTGAACTCCTACTCCGACAACTGCCACCTGGGCCGATTCTCCTTGGTGCCCGCTCTAGAGGGGCTCTCGAAGGTTACCGAACCGCTCTTTGCGATCCTCTTCACCGACCGGACGACCAGCCGTATGCCCCGTTCGAGCTCGGCAGCTCGCCGCCGTAGGGCCCCTTCGAGCCCCCCTCCCCGCCCGAGAGCGAGGCCCGCCTGGCGGCCGTCTCGGGGTGGGCCTGGTAGAAGGCGAGCACCTGCAGCTCGGCCGAGAAATCGACGTGGCGCAGGTGGACGGCGGGCGGGACCGAGATGACAGCCGGGGCGAAGTTCAAGATGGCACCCACCCCGCCCTGCACGAGCTGGTCGGTCACCTCCTGGGCGGCCATCGCCGGCACCGTGACGATGCCGATGGCGACCTTCTCGGCCAGGCAGACCTCGGCCAGCTCGGAGACGTGCCGGACCGTCGCCGAGCCGATCACCTCGCCGACGGTCGCCTCGTCGCTGTCGAAGAGCCCGACTATGTGAAAGCCCCCGCCGGCAAAGCCGCGCGAGCGGGCCAGGGCGTGGCCGAGATGGCCGAGCCCGACGATGACGACCGGCCGCTCCTGGTCGGTCCCGAGCTCCCGCTGGATCTGGCCGAGCAGGTAGTCGACGTCGTAGCCGGTGCCGGGCGTCCCGTAGGTGCCGAAGTGCGAGAGGTCCTTTCTCACCTTGGCGGCGTTGACGCCGGCCGCCTCGGCCAGCTCGGCCGAGGAGACGGTCGCCACCCCGTGGGAGGAGAGCTCCAGCAGGACCCGCTGGTAGACGGGAAGTCGCACGACCGTCGGCTCTGGGATGCGACGGCCGAAACGCTCGGGCATGGCGCCGATCGTAACTAGTTCGTGCTTTCAGTCACAAGCTGGCGGGCAGGGGTGCGGAGCTGCTGCCGAGTCTATCAGTGTTTATCAGCGAACATCTGTATTAGTCTGTGGTGGTGCGGTTGCGGGAGTGGGCGGAGTCCCAGGGTGTGCATTATCAGACGGCGTGGAAGTGGTT
>JAJZLV010000023.1:0-11276 GCA_021803215.1 Actinomycetes bacterium
GGCTACCGCGACAGGCACCGCCTCTCGGGGCCGCTCAGCACCCGTCAGGTCCTCGAAGCGTTCACAGACTTCCAGCGAAGCGTCGGCGGGGACTTCGAGATTCTCGAGCAGCACGGCACGCAAGCGGTCGTCGCCAACCGCACCTGCCCCTTCGGCGATGCCGTCCGCCAGGCGCCTCATCTGTGCCGGGTCACCTCGGCGATGCTCGGCTCCCTGGCGGCACGGTCCAGCGGCCGAGCCGTCGTCAGGCTCGATGCGACTCTGTCGGCCGGTGATCCCTGCTGCCGCCTCTCACTGGACGCTCAACCGCTGGAGGACCCGGCTTTGGGGCACCTCTACACCTCGCCACCGTCGGGTCTCCCAGCCGAGGTGGACGAGGCGGCCGTCCTCGGACGGATCGACGGTCACGGCATCTCGATCTCCCTGCAGCTGCCGCGGGACCGCTTGAGCGTTCCGGTGATACGACACCTGGCCAGGTTCGCTTTGACCGAGGTCGGGGTCGTCGAAGACGTGGCCTTTGACATCGAGCTGGCGCTCTCGGAGGCGTGCACCAACGTCCTTAGCCACTCGGGGCCCGGTGACGCATACGAAGTCGGCATCTCCATCCTGTCCGGACGCTGCGAGCTGCGGATCACCGATACGGGGCGAGGCTTCGACCATGTGACGATCAGAGAGCATCGGGCGGGCAATGATGCCGAGCGGGGCCGGGGAATGGCGCTCATGCAAAGCGTGATGGATCGGGTCGACTTCGTTTCGGAGCCCGAGCGAGGCACCCTCGTCACCTTGATCAAACAGCTCGTCTTCGACGAGAGCTCCCCCGCCAGGCTCCTGCTCGCTGAGGCGAGGCGGAGCCTGGCGGCCGAAAGCTAGTCGCCAAAGTCTCCAAGCGGCGTGGGCGGAAGTGGCCCGGGCGCCGCCCGAGCCGCATTTGAGCATCTGCCAGGCTCTGGCCCTCCTGGGCGCCCGAGGGCACCGGCCGAGGGCGAGGAGGAGAGCTGCCACCGGCCGAAGGCTCTGCGGGCGCCGGCGGGGGAGCTCGAGCTCGAGGGTCGCGAGCAGCCTCGACAGGCTCTCCAGACAGACCTCGAAGGCGCCGGCTCGCAGCGCGCCGGGCTTGTGGTCGACCAGTTTGACCGAGGTGGCGAGGAACAGGCGGGATCCCGGCCGAGCTCGACCCGGGAAGCCCCACCGTGACCTCAGCACAGCGGGCCGGCACCGAGCCACTCCCGGTACGCTCGCCGCCGCGATGGGGACAGCTCTTTCGATACTCGACCTAGCTCCGATCGGGCGAGACGGCAACGCGGCCCAGAGCCTGGCCGAGACCGTTCCTCTCGCTCAGATGGCAGAGGAGAGTGGCTACAGGCGCGTCTGGTACGCCGAGCACCACAACATGGCCCGCATCGCCTCTTCGGCCACGAGCGTCATCATCGCCCACGTCGCCTGCCACACCGAGAGGATCCGTCTCGGGGCCGGCGGCGTCATGCTCCCCAACCACTCGCCACTCACGATCGCCGAGCAGTTCGGCACACTCGAGTGCCTCCACCCCGGACGCATAGACCTCGGCCTCGGGCGAGCGCCTGGGGCCGATCGCAACACCATGCGAGCCTTGCGGCGCGAGACAGGCTCGGCCGATCGCTTCCCGGACGATGTGCTCGAGCTGCAGGGATACCTGAAGGGCGCGACGCGCATCCCAGGGGTCGACGCCATTCCGGGAAAGGGAACCGACGTCCCCATCTACATCCTCGGCTCATCTCTCTATGGTGCCCAGCTGGCAGCTCTTCTCGGCCTGCCCTATGCGTTCGCCTCTCACTTCGCCCCGGCCGCCCTCGAGGAGGCGGTAGCTCTCTATCGAAGGGAGTTCCGTCCGTCGATCGATCTCGACGCCCCCTATGTGATCGCCGGGATCAACGCCGCGGTGGCGGAGACGAGAACCGAGGCGGAGCAACAGCTGCGCCGCGCCCTGCGTTCCCGAGTCGCCTCGCTCCTGGCGCAGGGTCGCAGGCTGAGCGACGAGGAGGCCGACTCGCTGCTCGACACCCCGGCCGGCCGTCACGTGGCAGAGATGCTCACCTTTACCGCGGTCGGCACTCCCGAGGAGGCACGCCAGTACGTCGAAGCCTTCGCCGCGAGCGCCGATGCCGACGAGCTGATGGTCGTGCTGCAGTCCTCTGACATCGAGACCCGCCTGCGATCCGGGCGCCTTTTGGCCGAGGCTTGCCGCCTCGGCTGAATGTCACCGGGCGTTAGCTGCTGAGGCAGCTTGTGGCTGACTGGTAACACCGCTGAGGTGCATCGAAGTGGGCCCGAGGGCTTGCCCGGCCAGTGAGGCCGCTTCAGAGGGCATCTTTGTGGCTGGATGCATGGCAACAGATGCTCAGGCCGCTCGGCTCGCTCTGGCCGTAGCGGGGTGGGCGACCTAAGGGCCGTCGTGCCCGCCGCCCTCCTGCAGAAGTGGAGGCGAGGATAGAGGCGGGCGTCGGGCCCCGGGCACGCCGTCGGTGCTGGGGATGTCCCAGCCGGGCAACTTTCGGGCCGGCCCTCTCGCCGGCGACACCTCGCCTGGCACGGCGCTCGCCGGCCGGCCAGTGGCGGAGGTGCCCGGGACGGGCGCCACAACGATGGCCCTGCCCGCCTTCCGCTCGGCGCCCAGCCCGGGACGAGATGCCAAGAGGGGCGCTCGCAGCGGCCGACAGAGCCGGCTGTAGCCCCGCCAGCGGGCAGCTCAGCGAATCGAGAAGCCGCTCTCGCCTGCCGGTTCCTCGTCCGTGACCTCGACCGAGAGGACCTCGGCTCTCGGCGGGCCGTCATGGCACCAGGTGACCATCTGATCGACCGCGCTCGGGCTTCCTTCGAAGACCGCCTCCACTCTTCGATCGGCCAGATTGCGCACCCAGCCGGCCACGCCGCACGCCTGCGCCTCCCGGCGGCAGCTCTCGCGGAACCAGACGCCCTGCACCCGCCCGCTCACGAGGACGCGACACCTTCTCTGGCTCATCGACGGCAAGCTAGCGCGGGCGCTCCAGCTCGGACGCAAACAGATGTTCGTTGAGGTGACGAGATGCCGGAGCCAGGGCTGCGCCGGAGAGTCAGCCAGCAGGAGGCCGGCCGGTTGCTCTCGGACGAGGAGCTCCTCGAACGGAGGTTGGCGTGGGCGCCGATCTCCGCATGGAATTCCTATCTGCGAGGACAAGGCGGCTCATCCCCGTCCCGCGAGGGGGCTGGCCGCCGTTCGCCCCCACGATCAACGCCTGCCGCGGCTGCCGCCACGCCCGGACCGACGGCTTCGCCGGTCGGGCCGATGCTCTCTCGGACTTGGAACAGGGGAGGATTTCGAGCAGAAGATCGTCGTCAAGCCCAAGGCTCCCGAGCGCTCGGCTCTCGAGCTCTCCGGGGCCAGCTGGGCGGCAGAACCGGCAGCCGTGGGCACCAGCACCGAGTCGTACCAAAAGGCCGAGGCAAAGTGTCACCTGACCGGCGATAGCCTCTCCTGCCGGCTGGCCCGGCGCGACCGGTCGAGGACCCTCACCAAGTCGACGCTCGTCCTGCGGGACCCCGAGCTGCTCTTAGGGGCCAGCCCGGTGAGGTCGGTCTCGGTCAATCTCTCGGTCGGAGCCCTCGATGACGAGCGGGGGCAAGAGCCGCCCACCTCTCATGATGACGCGTCCGCCTCTGGTCCTCGGGCTGGCGCCGGCCGGCATCGAGGCGCTCCCACATCTCGGGGCGAGCCTTGAGCGCGTCGCACTGCAGCTGGAGGAGCAGGCCGCCTGGGCGAGGAGCGTCCTTTCGAATGCGGCAGCCCATCGCGTGCGCGGCCTCTTTTCGACGGAGCGGACCGGTGTCACCTCGCTCGATGTCCTTAGTGCTCTTGGCACGGTCACCGGCAGCATCCTGCTGGCGCTCGGCGGCCTTTGCCACCGCCGAGCCGGCTGCTTGGCCGGCTCCGTCCGCGCCGGTCGCTTGGGGCCTTCTCCGACGGCCTGCAAAGCGGGGTCGTCAACGACTACATAGCCTGGCCGGTGATCGGCGTCGTCTGCCTTGGGGGAGCGCTCGCTTTCAGTCTGCGCTGACGCCGGTCATGCGATCTGGTATGTGCATTAGCGGCTACGCTTCCTCGGCGCTCCGAGGTGGAGACGCGCATCAAGGAAGTGAGTGAGCACGTGGCTACAGGCACGGTCAAGTTCTTCAACGCCGAGAAGGGCTTCGGATTCATCTCCCGTGAGGATGGTGACGACGTCTTCGTTCACTGGTCCAACATCGAGGCGACCGGCTACCGGACCCTCAACGAGGGTCAGCAGGTCGAGTTCGAGGTCGCTCCCGGCCGGAAGGGCGAGCAGGCGCTCAACGTCCGCGCCCTTTGAGGACCGAGAAGCAGCGGAGGGGTCGCCGGGGAACCGGCGGCCCCTTTTTCGCGCTCAGGACCAGCCGAGGCGGGTCTGCTGGCGCGCCTGCATGAGGGCCGTCGCGACCGGCTGCAGGTAGAGGACGCCCACCACCTGGCCGTTGACCACCACCGCCAGCTGGCGCCGGTGTGAGCGCTCGAATGCCTGAGCGGCGTTGGGGAAGAGCGGCATATCGGGACTGAGAACGGGAGCCGAGCGATCGGCCAGCTGGCCGACGGCCATCCCGGGCACCAGCCCGGCCAGGTTGCCTCCGTCGACTATGCCTTGGTAGCTCCCCTGCTCGTCGACGACTGGAACGGCCCGACCTGGGAAGTGGGCCAGCCAGCCGGCGACCTCGGAGGCGGCCACCCCGGCGGGCACGGTAGTGGCATCGGAGTGCATGTAGGAGCCAACCGTGAGGCCGGCGAGGGAGGCCTCCCACCGGGCATGGCTCCACTCGTTGGCGGCTCCGATGGCGACGAAGACTCCGATCACCACGAGGAAGTAGTCGTGCCGGAAGCCGTAGCCGATCATGGCGGCGGCAAGAGCCATGGCCACTGTCGACGAGATCTGGGTGGCCCGCAGCTTGCTGTGGCCTCGCGCGATGAGCGAGCGGAGCACCCGCCCACCGTCCATCGGGATGGCCGGCAGGAGGTTGAAGGCGGCGAGCAGCAGGTTGAGCCAGCCGATGCGGGTGAGCCACGAGCCGCCGTAGAGGCTCGGGGGCCAGATCTTGGCTCCGAGGGCGAGAGCGGCCGCGAGGAGGAGCGCCCCGATGAGGATGCTGGCGAGGGGCCCGGCAGCCGCCACCTTTGTCTCGACCGATGAAGCCGTGTCCATCGCCTCGATCTGGGAGACACCGCCGATCGGGAGCAGGACGATGTCGCGCACCGTAAGGCCGAGACGCCGGGCTAGGAGCGAGTGGGCGAGCTCGTGCAGGGTGACCGAGGCGAAGAGCACTACGAGCCAGATGGCGTCCGCCAGGGCGACCGAGGCCGTGGTGCCGCCGGGCGAGGCGAGGACGAGCACGACGAGGAGGAAGAAAGACCAGTGCAGGCGGATAGGTATCCCGCCGACTCTCCCGATGGTAAGTGACCTCTTCACGGCGTTCTCCTGCTCTCGGGTATAGCGGAGAAAGGCTGGGAACTGACGAGAGATAGCCGTGAATCAGCTGGGCGTCTGCTGAGGGACTCCGGCATCTGCTCCCCTCTCGTAGCCAAGGCTCTCCTCGAGGGGGAGGGATACCCGCGCCGGGGCCCCGACAGCGGTCGCCCCCGGGGGAACGTCACAAAGCACGACGGCGTTCGCCCCGACCCGGGCGCCGTCACCTAGCACCACGGCTCCGAGGACGGCTGCCCCGACGCCGACGAAGACGCCGTCGCCGACGATCGGGGGGCGGGCGCTCCGGTAGTCCCAGCCGATCGTCACGTTCTGGTGGACGTAGCAGTTGCGGCCGATCCTGGCCGCCGCGATGCAGGTCCCATGGCCGTGAGCGATGAAGAGACCGCTTCCTATCTCGGCCGTCTGCAGCTCGAGCCCCGGGGTGGGGGGGAAGAGGTGCCGCAGCAGGCGGCCGGCCAAGGCGCCGAGGGGGTTGCCGTGGGCCAAGCGGTGGTAGTACAGCGCTCGGAACTCGCCGAAGGCGTAGAGCAGCGAGTGGAGCCCGTGACGCCCGTCGTTCACGCCGAGGACCTCGAGCCACTGCGCGACGTCCTCGTCCACCAGGCTCTGCTTGTCCGAGAGGTGGACGGCGGCTGCCAGCGGGAGCACCGAGAGCGCTCGGGCCACGTCCACGAGGCGTGAGGTCCGAGCCGCGAGTTCGTCGAGCCATCTAGCCGCGGCCATCTGGCGAGAGGTTAGGCGACCGCGGTCGGGAACCATCCGGCCACCGAGCCCTCGACGAGGCGGGAGAGCTCCCGGCGGGCCCTTTCGGCCTCCTCGACCGAGACCGGCGCGAACGAGAGGCCCGCTCCCGGCAGGAGCGTCGAGAGCCGCCACATGTCAGCGGTGATGACCGTCGCGAGGACGGGATAGCCGCCGATCGGCCCGCAGTCGGGACCGAGGATGATGGGCGAGCCTCCGGGCGGGAGCTGGATGGCACCTGGCACCACTGCGTGGGAGGCGACGCTGCCACCGCCCTCGATCGGGGGACGCCCACCAAGGCGCAGTCCGGTCCGGTCGCTCGAGCCTTCGAGGCGCCAATCGGCGAGGATGGCCTCGAGCGGGCCGGCATCGGGCCCCTCGATCACCCTCAGCTTGGCCTGAGAGGGCTCCGGCAGCTCGAAGCGGAGCCGCGGCCGCCCGCTGCGCTTGGCGAGCGGGAGGGCGTCACCACCCCGCAGTGGACCCGGTGAGAGGCCCGAGACGGCGTCGCAAGAGCGGCTCTCGAAGCTCTCGGGACCGCCTATCCCGCCGGCGACGGCCAGGTAGGAGCGGCCGCTCCGGGGCGCGGCGGTGCGGATCTCCTGGCCAGCCGCCACGCTCGTCACCGTGCCCGGCGGGCGGTTGGTGCCCGCCACGAAGAGCTCGGCCCCGCCCGCCGCCACCAGAAGGTCGCGGCGGGCCCTCAGGCGGACCGGCCCGGCGCACTCGAGCAGGGCGTCGCTCTCGAGGTTCCCGACCGCCAGGTTGAGGATCCGTGCCCAGCAGCTGTTGAAGGCACCTGCCCGGGGCACTCCGAGAGCGCCGGCGTTCTTGCGCCCGAGATCCTCGACGAGAAGAAGCGGGCCGGGCTCCACCACCTCGAGGGCGTCGCCGGTGAGCGGCGCCCGCGTGGGCGCCGCTGGGCTGGCCAGCTCGTCCACCAGGCGGAAGCGCACCAGGTCTCCGGGCTGGAAGAGGGCGTAGGGCGCCTTGTCCTGCTCGAAGAGGAGGAGGTCGGTGTGCCCGAGCAGGTGCCAGCCGCCCGGCGAAGCACTCGGGTAGATCCCGGCGTAGCCCCCGGCGACGGCGAGCGAGCCGGGTGGGACCCGCGGGCGGGGCGAGGGAAGTCGCCCGAGCGAGGCCAGCGGCGGGGGGAGCCCCTCCAGGTAGGCGAAACCCGGCATGAAACCGAGGTAGGCGACCCGCAGCTCGCAGCCCTCGATGAGCTGCCCGAGCTCTTCGGGCAGCAGGCCGACGCTCTCGACGTCCGCCCCGTCGAGAGCGACCGGGACCAGGTGGTGCCGGCGCTCTCGGGCGGCTGGCGGGGTCGGGAGGATCTCGTAGGGGCCGACCACGCCGACCGTCGTGGCGGCCGGGATCACCTCTCTTGCCCGCAGGGTGCGGGCGAGGCCGAGGCTGGCCTCTGATCCGCCCTCCACGTCCAGCAGGATCGCCTCGTCGCCGAGCTGTCTCATGGCTCCTCATTAGAATCGACCGATCCGGTCACCAGGCTTTGGTGCCTGAGAACCTAGGAGAAAGCGATGCCCGAGCTACGTTCCCTCGTCACCACCAAGGGTCGCCAGGCCGCCGGGGCGCGGGCGCTCTGGCGCGCGACCGGAATGAGCCAGTCCGACTTCGGCAAGCCGATAGTCGCCATCGCCAACAGCTTCACCGAGTTCGTTCCCGGGCACGTCCATCTGAGAGAGCTCGGCCGGCTGGTGGCGCAGGGAGTGGCAGAGGCCGGCGGCGTCGGTCGGGAGTTCAACACGATCGCCGTCGACGACGGCATCGCAATGGGGCATGGAGGCATGCTCTACTCCCTCCCGAGCCGCGAGCTCATCGCCGACTCGGTCGAGTACATGGTCGAGGCCCACAAGGCCGATGCCCTCGTCTGCATCTCGAATTGCGACAAGATCACGCCCGGGATGCTGCTGGCGGCCCTTCGCCTCGACGTCCCGACCGTCTTCGTCTCGGGGGGGCCGATGGAGGCGGGCCGGGCGATCGTCAAGGGCGGCACCGCCCGGGTGCCCATCGACCTCATCACTGCCATCACCTCGTCGGCCGACGAGTCGGTCTCCTCCGAGATGCTGGCGGAGATCGAGGAGTCGGCCTGCCCCACCTGCGGCTCGTGCTCGGGCATGTTCACGGCCAACTCGATGAACTGTTTGACGGAGGCTCTCGGGCTGGCGCTGCCCGGCAACGGATCGACTCTTGCCACGAGCGATCTCAGAAGAGAGCTCTTCTTGCAGGCGGGCCGGACTGTGGTGGGCCTGGCCCGTTCCTATTACGACCAAGAAGACGCCTCTGTCCTCCCGCGGGCGATTGCCTCGAAGGCAGCCTTCAACAACGCCATGGCTGTCGACATCGCCATGGGCGGCTCGACCAACACCGTGCTCCACCTCCTGGCGGCCGCCGCCGAGGGGGGCGTCGACTTCGACCTCGACGACATCGACCGCCTCTCGCGGCAGGTGCCCTGTCTTTGCAAGGTGGCGCCCAGCTCCGACTACCACCTGGAAGACGTCCACCGGGCCGGCGGCATCCCGGCCATCATGGGAGAGCTGTTCAGGGCCGGCCTGTTGGACGACTCGGTGAGAAGCGTGCACGCCCCCTCCCTCGAGGCCTGGTTGGGGGAGTGGGACATCCGAGGAGAGAACCCGTCCGAGCGGGCCGTCGAGCTCTTCCGAGCTGCCCCTGGAGGGGTCCGCACCACTGTGCCGTTCTCGTCGACCGCCCGCTGGCAGAGCCTCGACAAGGACGCCGAAGCCGGCTGCGTTCGCTCGGTCGAGCACCCCTATTCCGAGGATGGCGGGCTGGCGGTGCTGCGGGGAAACCTCTCGCCCGACGGGGCGATCGTGAAGACGGCCGGCGTGCCGGGCGAGCTCCTCACCTTCTCTGGCCCGGCGGTGGTCGCCGAGAGCCAGGAGGAGGCTGTCGAGCTGATCCTGCACGGGCGCGTCGAGCCAGGCGACGTCGTCGTGATCAGGTACGAAGGACCCCGAGGTGGTCCCGGGATGCAGGAGATGCTGCACCCGACGAGCTACCTGAAAGGCCGCGGGCTCGCTCAGAGCTGCGCCCTTGTCACCGACGGTCGCTTCAGCGGAGGAACGAGCGGGCTGTCGGTCGGCCATGTCTCGCCCGAGGCGGCCGCCGGCGGGGCGATCGGGCTCGTGGCCGATGGCGATGTCATCTCTTTCGACATACCGAACCGGCGCATCACCCTCGAGCTGTCGGGCGAAGAGCTGGCGCGGCGGAGAGAGGAGAGAGAAGAGCACGGCTGGCAGCCCGCCAAGCGGGAGCGGAAGGTCTCCCGGGCTCTCAGCGCCTACGCGGCTCTGGCGCTGTCGGCCGATCGGGGAGCAGCCCGGCGGCCTTGCTAGAGGCTCGGCCGCCGGCAAGGACCCAGCCCGGATCGCCGAGGCGTCCCGCTCGCCGGCCCCCTCCTCGCCCAGCGCCTGGGCTCGGCGCCCTCGAGCGAGCGGCCTCGAAGCCCCCGCAGTTCACGCGGCTGCACCGAAAGCTCAGCCGGCGCAAGCAGCTTGCGGCGGGTGGCAGTGGGCGGCTGTGAGCAGCCCGGCGGCAACCTCTCAGCTCTGGATCGGCGAGCTCGCCGCGCCCAGCCCGGCTCAGGCGAAGGGAGAGAGCCCGATCCCGGCTTCTTCGAGCCCGGCGCGCACCCGGCGGGCGAGCTCGAGCGCGCCCGGGGTGTCGCCGTGCAGGCAGAGTGAGCCGAACGAGGAGGAAAGGCGGATCGCCTGAGCGAGCACCGCGGCCGGCTCGCTCAGCACGGCTCCCGGCTCGCCCCGGGGGACGAGGTTCCCGTCAGGCCGGTAGGCCCGGTCGCAAAAGCCCTCCAGGGTGACGGAGAAGCCGGCCTGGCGGGCCAGGCGGGTGAGGGCCCCCTCCTGGGCGAGGAGGTGGTGGACGGGGAGACGGGCGAGCAGGGCGGCCGCCATCTCCTCGTCGGTGTTGGCCCGGTGGTAGAGGGCACCATGCATCTTTACGTAGCGGACCTCGGCGAACCGGCGGAGCCGCTTTACCTGGGCGGCCACCTCGTCGGCGACCTTGGACGGCTCTTCTCCCCGCTCGATCCGCCCGAAGCCCTCGCGGTCGCGGTAGGAGGGATGGGCACCGATCACGACGCCACGGGCGGCCGCCTCGGCGGCAGCCTCCGCCATCGTCCTCTCGTCGCCCGCATGGCCGCCGCAGGCGACGTTGGCGCTCGTGACCACCTCCATGAGGGCGAGATCGCCAGGGATCTCGCCGAGATCGGCGTTCAGGTCGACCATGGCGACATTCTGCCGCCGCGAGGAGCTCGGGGTTCCATCAGTTAGCCTTCAGGTATGGCAACCGACTCCGACACCGTCTACTGGCGGGGAGTTCACCACCTCGCCCTCATAACGAGCGACATGGACGCCACCGTGCGCTTCTGGCACGGGGTGATGGGCGCCCGGCTCGTCGCAACGCTGGCCGCGCCGGCCTTCAAGCACTACTTCTTCGAGGTGGCGCCGGGGAACACGGTCGCCTTCTTCGAGTACGTCGGCCAGGAGATCGACAGCTACGCCAAGCCGGCCGGCGTCCCCTACGAGAAGGCCGCCCAGTTCGACCACCTCTCGCTTCACCTGCCTGACGAGGACGCCCTCTACAGGTTGCGGGACCGCCTCAAGTCGCACGGCTGCGAGGTGACCGACGTGGTCGACCACGGCTTCTTGCGCTCGGTCTACTTCAGCGACAACAACGGCATCGCCCTCGAGGCCTCGTGGTGGACCCTCGACCCGACAGGCCGGCCGGTCGACTACTCCGACGAGCGGCTCTTCTCGGACCCGGACCCGGTGCCGGCGGTGCGGGAGCTGCGCCAGTCTGGTGCCGTCGAGCACACCGTCGCCACCCGCCTCGTCGACGAGGTGACGAAGGATCTCAACCGGCCGGGCCGCTAGAAGCGTGGGTCACAACCCACCAACGACCTGTGGACGTCGGCTGAGCAGGATCCTGAAGCCCAGTAGGAGTTCGAGCCGGTCCCGCCGCCAGCAAAGAGCC
>JAJZLV010000023.1:11286-15007 GCA_021803215.1 Actinomycetes bacterium
CGACGAGGTGACGAAGAATCTCAACCGGCCGGGCCGCTAGCCCGGCACGCTCCAACCCATCTGGGCAGCTATCTCCTTGCAGGTGGGACAGAGCGGGTAGCGCTTCGGGTCCCGGCTCGGGACCCAGGTCTTTCCGCAGAGGGCCCGCACCGGCGTGCCGTTGATGATCCCCTCGGCCACGGTCGGGCCGGCCGCGATGAACTCCTCCTCGCTCGGGCGAAAGCCCTCGAGGACGATGTGGGCCATCCGCTCATGGTCGCCGTCCTCGGTCACCGGCGCGGAGGTGGTCGTCTCTTGGATCTCGCTCAGCTGGCTGCCGACGGTCATCTCGCCTCCTTCTCCTCTCCTCTCAGAGTAAGGGCCGCAGCAGCACCCGGTCGCCAGGGACGAGCCCGAGCAGCTCGTCGGCTCGCCCCCTGTTGACCGAGAGAGCGAGGCAGGCGTCGCTGTCCTCGAGCACCAAGGCCTCGCCCGGCGCCACGTCCGAGAATGTTCTGCCGACGGCGACCGCGGCGAGCGAGCCCTTCTCGTCGAGACGGACGAGGTCGACTCGTCCGCCCAGCTGAGCGAGCGGCGGGTGCTCGAAGGCGAACTGGACGTTGCCGAAGCCGTCCACCTGCAAGACGGTGAGCTCGAAAGAGCCGTCGGCTCTCGCGCTCGGCTCCGGCAGCTCGAGAGGAACGAGCTCGTCCGGCTCGAGCGCCGGGCCGAGCTCGGAGAGATCGAGGCCGGCCGCCAGGTGCCCGGCGGCCGGCGCGAAGACGTCACGGCCGTCGAAGGTGCGCGAGCGGCGCTCGGGGAGATGCCGCTCGAGGCTCACAACCCGCTCTATACCCCCGAGGGCCTCGGCGGCCGAAAGGAGCAGGCCGTTGTCGGGGCCGATGAGAAGGCGCCCGCCGGCCTCGAGCCCGAGCGCCCGCCGCGGGCCCCCGACACCCGGGTCGATCACGGCCACGTGGATGCCCGGCCGGCAGTGGTCCATCGAGCGAGCCAGACGGAGCGCCCCGAGCACCACGTCTTGGGGCGGGATCGAGTGGTCGAGGTCGAGTATCCGGATCGACGGCCCGGCTATCGAGTCGACGACGGCATGCAGCATGCCGACGAAGCCTCCGGTCGGTCCGTAGTCGGTCACGAAGGTGACCAGGTCGTAGGGGGTGGGCACCCGATCAGTCTTGCCGTTTGGCAAGAGGGCCTCGACAGGAGGTTTCAGTCCTCGGCCGGATGGACAGTAGTGCTGGATGCAACCCGCCGAGAAGGTGGATCGGTCGCGCGATCCCGAGGTCGACCACGCCCTCGACCGGATCGTCTCCGACGGCACCCCACGGCTGCTGCAGTCCTGGCCGGCGACGGTGGCGACCGGCATAGTGGCCGGGTTGGAGGTCGGCCTCGGCGTGCTCGCCCTTCTCTACACCAAGCGGGCGACCGGCTCGCAGGAGCTTGCGGGGCTTGCATTCTCGATCGGCTTCATAGCCCTCCTGCTCGGCCGAAGCGAGCTGTTCACCGAGGGTTTCCTCACGCCGATAGCCGTCGTGGCCGCCAAGCGGGCCAAGCTGCGCGACGCCTTCAAGCTCTGGCTCGGGACGCTGGGCGGGAACCTGGCCGGCGGCATGATGGCCGCCTGGTTCGCCATGCGGGCCTTCCCCCAGCTGCATGCCGAGGCGGCGAGGTCGGCCCGCTTCTTCGTGGCGCACGGCTGGACCGTCCGTGACTTCTGCCTGGCCCTGCTCGCCGGCATGGCCATCACGCTCCTCACCCGGATGCACAATGGCACCGACTCGATGCCGGCCAGGGTGGCCGCCTCGGTCGCCATCGCCTTCCTGCTCGCCGGGCTGCGCCTGTTCCACTCCGTCCTCGACTCGCTTTTGATCTTCTTCGCCCTCCAGTCGGGCCACGTCAGCTTCGGCTACCTCGACTGGCTGCGGTTCTTCTCGGTCTCGGTCGTCGGGAACATCGTCGGGGGCATGGGCTTCACGACGCTGTTTCGCATCGTGCGCGCCCGCCAGCGCCTCGCCGAGCACCGCATGGCCGCCGAGGAGGAGGTCGACCTGGAGGGAGGCGAGCCAGTCCGGCCCGGGCGCGCCGGCGCCTAGACGAGCAGCTCGAACCAGACGGTCTTTCCCTGGTCTTTGCCGGGGCTAACCCCCCAGGAGCTCGCCAGGCTCTCGACGAGCGCCATGCCCCGGCCGCTCGTGGCGGTCGGGCCCACATCGAGCACTTGAGGGCCCTCGAGGACCAGGTCGCTCGCCTCGACGTGCAGGCAGTCCGAAGAGGCCGAGATGTCGAAGTGGGTGAGCGAGCCGCCATGGCGGATGGCGTTCGTCGCCAACTCGCTCGCCAGGAGGACGGCAGTCTCGGGGTCGCCGTGCCAGTCGGACCGGGCGAGGACCTGCCTCAGGATCTGTCGCGCCTCTCTGGCCGAGTGGGGCTCGGTGCAAAGGCGCACTTCGTCTGGCATCCGGCCTACCTGAGGGAGGAGTGGTCTTCGGGCTGGCGGGCTTCGTGCGGCTGCGTCACCAACCTCGCTGACCCACGGTGATGGAGTACCCCTTGCTCACCGCTCTAACCAGGAAAAGCCGTGCTTGACCGCTCTCAGGCGGCATCGCCGGGCAGGCTCACCTCCTATCGTCGGGTCGATGCGAGCCAAGGCTGCCCGATTGCTCTCTCACGGCGCTCCCCTCGAGGTCGAGGAGGTCGAGCTGCCGAGCCCCGGTCCGGGCGAGTGCCTCGTCGAGCTGGCCTTCGCCGGTGTCAACCCGGTCGACCGCTACGAGGCGCTCGGACGGGTGAACCCCGAGGCCCCTCTGCCCCGCACCCTCGGCACCGAGGCCTCTGGCTTCGTCCGGCGGGGCGGCCGGGTGCGGAGGGTCTTTCTGAACAGGTTCTCTCTGGCCCGCCAGGCAGACGGCCTCTGGGCCAGCCACGTCGTCGCCCGAGAGGACAAGCTGATCGAGCTCCCAGCGGGGGTGGGCCTCGAACAGGCTGCTGTCGTCGGGGTGGCCGGCGTGACCGCCTGGCGCTGTGTCACCGAGATCGCAGCGGTCTCAGGGAAGGACAAGGTGCTCGTCCTCGGGGCGAGCGGCGGTGTCGGGAGCGCCATCGTCTCCATCGCCCATCGCCTCGGCGCCGAGGTGGTCGCCCAGATCGGCTCGCCCGACAAGGAGGCCTTCACCAGGGCTCGGGGGGCTGACCGGGTGGTCGTGTGCCAAGCGAGCTCTCTCAAAGACGAGCTCGGCCCTTTCACCCCGAGCGCGGTCTTCGACCCGCTCGGGGGAGGGTTCACCGGGGCCGCCGTCGAGCTGCTCTCGCCGAGGGGGCGTCTCGTCATCTTCGGCACCTCAGCCGGGCCGAGCGGCGAGGTGCCGCTCCAGGGCATCTACCGAAAGGCGCTGCGAGTGCTCGGCTACGGCGGGCTCATCGAGTCCGAGGGCCGCATCGCGGCCGGGGTCTCCGACAGCCTGCAGGCCCTTCGCGAGGGTAGGTTCGAACTCGTGGTCGACCGGGTCCTTCCTCTCGCGGCGGCCAACACGGCGCTCGAGAACATCGCCGAGCGCCGGGTGCAGGGAAAGCAGGTCCTCGCCCTCGGCTGAGGCCAGCCTCCGTGTAGCCGGCGGGCGGCAGGGGTTGCCAACTGCTGCGAGATACTGGACCATACACCACAAACACACGTTCTAGAGATACGATGTGGGTGTGAACCTGACCCAGTGGGCGAGGCTGCAAGGGG
>JAJZLV010000021.1 GCA_021803215.1 Actinomycetes bacterium
ACGCGCGACGCCCTCGAGTCGGTGGAGGCGAGCCTCGAGGGGGCCGACCGCCGCTCCTCGCAGGCCTCCGGGCGGGCCGAAGCGGCCCGGGCGGCCTGGCAGGAGGCTCGGGCCGTCGTGGCGAGGACCGGGCGGGAGGCCGAGTCGGCCGGGGCCTCCGAGCGCCAGTCCGCCGGCGCCCTCGCGGCCGCCCGCCAGCGCCTCGGGGGGCTCGAGGCCGAGATGGCCCGCCTCGAGGCAGCCGAGCGGGAGGCAGCCGAGAGGGTTGGCGCCCTCGAAGCGCTGCAGGCCGAGAAGGAGTCGCTCCTGCGGGCGGCCGAGGAGCGCGAGCAGCTCTTGCGGCAGGCGGCCGAGACGATCGCCGAGGCTCGCCGCCAGCACTCCGAGCGCCTGCAGGCACTGGCAAGGGACCGGGCCGAGTTCGAGGTGCGCTCGGCCTCGACCAAAGAGCGCCGGCAGCTGCTCTCGGCTCGCCTGGCGGAGATCGAACGGCGCCTGGCCGGCCACGAGGCCGCCCGGGAGGATGCGGGCCGAAAGCGCCGGGCCGAGGAGAGCCAGGCCGTGGCGCTCGCCCGCCTCGCAGCCTTGGTGAGCGGGTTGTCGGCCGAGATAGCAAGGACGAGAGAGAGGCTCTCGCAAGAGCGCCGGCAGCACGACGACTCGGTGAGAGAGCTAGCCGACCGGCTGAGCGAGGCGCGCCGCGAGCGAAGCGGGCTCGAAAGGGAGCTCGCATCTCTTCGCGAGCAGTCTCAGCGGGCCGAGCTGGAGCGAGCCGAGCTCAGGGTCCGCCTCGAGACGGCCCTCGAGCACATCCGCCGTGAGCTCGACCTCGAGCTGAGCGAGTGCCTGGCCGCCCCTTGCCCCGAGCTCCCTCCCGGCACGCCGCCGGCGGCCCGGGTCCGAGAGCTCGAGCGGGAGCTCCGCCTGCTCGGTCCCATCAACCCGCTGGCTCTCGAGGAGCTGTCGGCGCTCGAGGAGCGCGACAGCTTCCTCTCGGCGCAGCTCGAGGACGTGAAGAGCACCCGGCGGGAGCTGGGGCGGGTCATGAAGGCGATCGACGAGGAGATCGTGGCCGTCTTCAGCGAGGCCTTCGCCGATGTCGCGGGCCACTTCGAACAGCTCTTCTCCACCCTCTTCCCGGGCGGCGCCGGCCGTCTCGTCCTGGTCGACCCGTCCGACCTGCTCGGGTCCGGCATCGAGATCGAGGCTCGTCCTGCCGGGCGAAACGTCCGGCGGCTCTCGCTCCTCTCGGGCGGTGAGCGCTCGCTCGTGGCGCTGGCCTTCTTGTTCGCGGTCTTCCGCAGCCGGCCCTCGCCCTTCTACCTGATGGACGAGGTCGAGGCGGCCCTCGACGACATCAACCTGCACCGCTTTCTTGACCTGGTCGAGGAGTTCCGCCAAGAGGCCCAGCTGGTGATCGTCTCGCACCAGAAGCGGACCATGGAGTCGGCCGACGTCATCTACGGCGTCACCATGCAGCCGGGCGGGGCTTCGAAGGTGGTGGGCGAGAAGCTGCGGGGAGCGCCGGCGAGCGCCTGAGAGGTCCCCGAGAGGCCTGAGAGGTCCCGGCAAAGAGCACCGAGAGGTGGCGACGGTAGGATTCCGGCCTCATGTCGCCCCTCGAGATCGTGATCGTCGTAGTCGTTTTCGTCGTCCTCGTCTCGGGTGGGCTGCTCGTCGGGAGGACGAGGAGACGAGCCGGCCGGCCGCCCTTCCCGAGCCGGATGCCCGAGGCCGGGGCCACGACCGCTCAGCCACCCTCCGAGCCGGCCCGGGTGGCGGCGCCCCCGATCGAGCTGGCTCCTCTCCCCCGTCCGGAGCTGCGCGAGCGCCTCGGCCGGGCGCGGGCGCTCCTCTCGGGCTACCTTGACGGCCTGCGGGCCCACGGCCTCGACGAGTCGAGCTTCGAGCAGCTCGAAGAGGCCCTCATCCTGGCCGACGTCGGGATCAGCACCACGACCGAGCTCATCGACGGCCTGCGGGCAAAGGTGCGCGAGAAAGAGATCGGACAGAGCCCCGAGGCCCTCATCGAGGCGCTCAGGGCCGAGCTGACCGCCATGTTCGAGGGCGACAGCCCGAGCCTCGCCAAGGGCACCGGCGAGGGTCCGACCGTCTGGCTCTTCGTCGGCGTGAACGGGGTCGGGAAGACGACCACCATCGGCAAGCTGGCGGCCCGCGAGGCCGCCGGTGGCTCCCAGGTCGTCCTGGCGGCCGGCGACACCTTCCGGGCGGCGGCCGGCGAGCAGCTCGAGACCTGGGCGGCTCGCTCGGAGGCGGGCATCATACGTGGCTCCGAGGGGGCCGACCCCTCCTCGGTCATCTTCGACGCCGTGCAGCACGCGGCCGCCCGCTCGGCCGAGCTGGTGCTCGCCGACACGGCCGGCCGGCTCCATACCAAGGCAAACCTGATGGAGGAGCTGAAGAAGGTGCGCCGGGTGGCCGAGCGGCCGCCCGGCCAGCTGACGGAGGTCCTCTTGGTGCTCGACGCCACCACGGGCCAGAACGCCCTCGTGCAGGCCCGTCAGTTCACAGAGGCGGTCGGGGTGACCGGCATAGTTCTCACCAAGCTCGACGGCACGGCCAAGGGCGGGGTGGTCCTCGCGGTCCGCCACGAGCTCGGCATCCCGATCAAGCTGGTCGGGGTGGGCGAGAAGGTGGAGGACCTCGTCGAGTTCGACCCGGAGGAGTTCGTCGCCGCCCTTTTCGAGTAGCTGCTAGAAAAGCTTCTCGGCGAGGAAGGCCTTCGTGGCGGCGTAGGAGCGCCCGGCCGCCTCCGGGTTGGCGAACATCGGGGCGAGCAGGTTCTCGAAGGCGTGCCCCGCCTCCGGCTCGACCCGGAAGGTGACGTCGTCCCTGCCGGCGAAGGCCTCCTCGATCCTCTCGACCTGCTCGGCCGGAATGTAGGGGTCCTGGCCCCCGAAGTGGAAGAGCACCGGGCAGGCGATATCCGAGGCGAGTCCGGTGAGATCGGCGATGCCCGAGCCGTAGTAGGAGACGCAGGCGTCCGGCGTGGCCCTGGCGGCTGTCAGGTAGGCGAGGAAGCCTCCGAGGCAGTAGCCCATGACGGCGCTCTTGTGGCCCGACACCTCCGGCAGGGCGGCCAGGTGCTCGAAGGCCGCCACTAGGTCGGCCGCCTTCGTCTCGAGGTCGACCTCCTCGGCGAAGCGCCCCATCACCTCGAAGGCGGCCTGGAGGCTCGCCTCGTCATGGGGAACCGAGAAGTTGCGCTCCACCCGCCAGAAGACGTCCGGGGCCAAGACGACGTAGCCGAGGGAGGCGAGGTCCTCGGCCTTTGCCCTTATGAACTCGTTGACGCCGAAGATCTCCTGCAGGAGCAGGATGCCGGGGCCGCGCCGAGCCTCCGGCAGGGCGAGGTAGGCGTCGAAGACGCCCCCGTCGGCGCTCACCTGCTCGGTCCGGGTGGAGATGTTGCCCACGGTGAGAGGATAGAGGCTGTCTCGCCCGCAGCTCGCCTCCGAAGCGGTCTCATCCGGCGACCCGGATCTGCCGACTAACCTGGTGCAGCTCATGTTCGAGACGCTCACAGACCGCTTCGAGGGAATCCTCACGCGCCTGCGCAGCCGCGGCCGCCTCGGCGACGCCGAGGTTGCCGAGGTGCTGCGCGAGATCCGCGTCGCGCTGCTCGAGGCCGACGTCAACTTGAACGTCGTTCGCGACCTCACAGAGCGGATCCGGGCACGGTGCACTGGCGCCGAGCTCTCGAAGAGCCTCACCCCCGCCCAGCAGGTGATAAAGGTCGTGAACGAGGAGCTGACCGAGACCCTCGGCGGCACCCAGTTCAAGCTCTCCTACGCCTCGAAGCCCCCGACCGTCGTCCTTCTCGCCGGACTGCAGGGCTCGGGCAAGACGACGGCGGCCGCCTCGCTCGCCCGCTGGTTCCGCCAGCAGGGCCGCAGCCCCTACCTCGTCGGGGCCGACCTGCAGCGGCCGGCCGCCGTCGAGCAGCTCCGGGTGCTCGGCGCCAGCGTCGGAGTCGGCGTCTTCTCCGAGCCGACCGACCCGGTCTCGGTCTCGCGCCGCGGCCTCGAGGAGGCCGAGCGGCTCGGGCGGGACGTCCTCATAGTCGACACCGCCGGCCGTCTCGCCATCGACAAAGAGCTGATGGAAGAGGTGCGCCGCATCTCCGAAGCGCTCCATCCGCACTACACCTTCCTCGTCGTCGACTCCATGACCGGTCAGGACGCGGTCCGGACGGCCGAGGCCTTCAACGCCACCTTGAGCCTCGACGGCGTCATCCTCACAAAGGTCGACGGCGATGCCAGGGGCGGAGCCGCCCTCTCTGTGAAGCAGGTGGTCGGAAAGCCGATCGCCTTCGTGTCGACCGGCGAGCGCCCGGCCGACTTCGAGCCCTTCCACCCGGACCGCCTGGCGAACCGGATCCTCGGGATGGGAGACGTCCTCTCTCTCATCGAGAAGGCGGAGCGGAACTACGACCAGCAGGTGGCCGAGAAGGCCGTCGAGCGCCTGCAGGCCGGCCGCTTCAGCTTCGACGACTTCTTGGAGCAGCTCCAGCAGGTGAAGAAGATGGGCCCCTTGCAAGGGGTGCTCGGCATGCTGCCCGGCATGCCGAAAGAGGTCAAGAACGCCAAGATCGAGGAGAAGGACGTCGCCAAGGTGGAGGCGATCATCCGCTCCATGACCCCGAAGGAGCGGGAGGAGCCCAACCTCATCGACGGCTCCCGGCGCCTTCGCATCGCCAACGGCAGCGGCACGTCGGCGGCCGACGTCAACAACCTGCTCCGCCAGTTCAAAGAGATGCAGAAGATGATGCGCTCCTTGCCGATGGGCAGGATGATGGGCGGCGTCGGCGGACGCCAGAAGCGCTCGGGCGGCCGCAACAAGAAAAAGGGCGGCCGGGTCACCCCGTCGGCTCGCCACAGCAGGTGAGCGCCTGCGAGCCGGGCGAAAACCCGGCAACATGGTCTGAGACAGCTAGAGAAAGAGGCAGCAAGTGAGTGTGAAGCTCCGCCTGATGCGGGTGGGCAAGAAGAAGCAGCCGAGCTATCGCATAGTGGCGGCCGACAGCCGCTCGCCCCGCGACGGCCGCTTCATCGAGATCATCGGCACCTACGCGCCCCGCTCGGAGCCGTCGGAGATCAACGTGAGAAGCGACAAGGCTCTCGCCTGGCTGGCCAAAGGCGCCCAGCCCACCGAGACCGTGCGAAAGCTCCTCGAGATCTCCGGGGTCTGGAGCGCGTTCCAGGCCTCGAAGCCCGCCCGGGAGAAGCCCGCCCGGGTCCGCCGGGCACCGAAGGCGCCGGCGAGCAAGAGGGCCAAGGTGGCCGTCAAGGCTCCGGCCGAGGCCAGCTGAGATGTCAGAGCTGCCCGGAGGGTCGCCGACCTTCGAGGAGCCGGACTTCTCCCAGCTCTCTGAGGAGGCCGACCTCCCAGAGGAGGAGGGCGAGACGGCGCCGGAGGAGGAGGCGGGGGAGCCCGGGAGCTTCGAGGAGGCCAACGCCGCAGAAGGCGGTCGGGCCAAGGCGGTGCTCGAGCACCTGGCGAGGTCGATCGTCGACGACAAGGAGGCCGTTGTGGTCGAGGCGAAGCATGAGCGGGGTCAGCTCCGGCTCTACTTGCACGTCGCTCCCTCCGACATGGGACGGATCATCGGCCGCCGTGGCCGGACGGCCCAGGCGCTCCGCACCCTGGTCCGGGCGGCAGCCGCCACCGAGGGCGCCGACACCTTTGTCGAGATCGTCGACTGAGGGCTCGAAGCCAGAGCACCGGCCTCGCCTGCTGGAGGTCGGCACGGTGATGAGGCCCCACGGCCTCAAGGGCGAGGTGATAGTCGCCCTCCTCACCAACCGCACCGAGCGCCTCGGGAGGGGGAGCACCCTGCTCGTCGAGGAGGGCGAGGGGCTGCGGGCCCTCGAGGTGACGGGCTCGAGGGCCCACCAGAACCGCTTCCTCGTCTCCTTTGCCGGTGTCACGACCCGCGAGGAGGCGGATCTCCTCCGCCGGGCGATCTTGCTGGCGGAGGCGGTCGTGGACGAGGAGGCGCTCTTCGTCCACGAGCTGATCGGCTGCGAGGTGGTGGAGCTCGACGGGAGCTCGCACGGCCGGGTGGCTGCCGTCCAGCAGAACCCGGCGAGCGACCTCCTCGTGGGCGAGGAAGGCTGGCTCGTCCCGCTCCGCTTCGTCGTCTCCCACGAAGCCGGCCGCATCGTGGTCGACACCCCGGCCGGGCTGTTCGAGTGAGCCAGCCGGGGCTCACGGTCGAGCTCTTCAGCCTCTTTCCTGCCTCCGTCGAGGCGTACTGCGAGGCCTCGATCCTCGGGCGGGCCAGGAGGAGCCGACTGCTCGAGGTGGTGGTGCACGACCTCCGCTCGGCCGCCCGGGACCCCCACCGCTCGGTCGACGACGCCCCCTTCGGCGGCGGGGCCGGCATGGTGCTCGCCCCTGAGCCGGTCTTCGCCGCCGTCGAGGAGGCAGACGCTCGCCGTCCCCTCTTCCTCCTCTCTCCGGCCGGGCGCCGCTTCGACCAGGCGATGGCGGCCGAGCTGGTCGCCACCGGCTCCGGGCCGAGCGGCGGGTTCTCGCTGCTCTGCGGGCGCTACGAGGGCGTCGACCAGCGGATCGCCGACCACCTGGTGGACGGCGAGATATCCGTCGGCGACTTCGTGCTCGCCGGCGGCGAGCTGGCGGCTCTCTGCGTCCTGGAAGCGACCGCCCGGCTGCTCCCGGGCGTCCTCGGCAACCTCGAGTCGAGCGGGGAGGAGAGCTTCTCCGACGGCCTCCTCGAGTACCCGCAGTACACCCGGCCGGCCGAGTTCAGGGGCTGGGAGGTTCCGGAGGTGCTGCGGGGGGGCGACCACGGGCGGGTGGCCCGCTGGCGGCGGGCCCAGTCGCTCGCTCGCACCGTGGCCCGCCGGCCGGACCTCATCGCGAGGCGCGGCGGCCTCTCGGAGGCAGAGCGGGGGCTCCTCTCCGAGTTCGGCCTCTCCCCGGAGGACCCGTCGGCGGGCCTTTCCAGTCTCGACTAATCTGATCGGGCCACAACGGGGCCAGTCCCTGCTCGGGGCGGTCGCCCCGACAGGCTCTCGAGCTCGCCCCGACCAAAGCCTGAGGAGCCAGAGCTGCCATGAACCCGACCGATGTCGTCGACCGCGCCAGCCTGCGCGACGACGTGCCCGCCTTTGTGCCAGGCGACACGTTGAAGGTGCACGTCCGAGTGGTAGAGGGGAACAGGGAGCGGGTGCAGATCTTCCAGGGGGCAGTGATCCGCCGCCAGGGCGGCGGCGTGCGCGAGACCTTCACGGTTCGCAAGGTGAGCTTCGGCGTCGGCGTCGAGCGCACCTTTCCCGTCCACTCCCCGATGATCTTGAAGATCGAGCGCACGACCGAGGGTGACGTTCGCCGGGCCAAGCTGTACTACCTGCGAGACCGAATCGGGAAGGCGGCGAAGATAAAGGAGAAGCGCACCAGCCGCTAGAGGTGGTGCCGCTTGCTGCCCGAGGAGCCAGATGAGCGCAGAAGAGGATCTCGATCAGTTCGAGGCCGAGGTCGAGCTGGCGCTGTACCAGGAGTACCGGGCCGTGCTCGCGATGTTCCACTACGTCGTCGAGACCGAGCGGCGCTTCTACCTGGCGAACGAGGTCAAGGTGACGCCCCACTCCTCGGCCGGGGCCACCTACTTCGAAGTCGAGCTCTCCGACGCCTGGGTCTGGGACATGTACCGCCCCGCCCGCTTCGTCGCCTCTGTCCGGGTCGTCACCTACAAGGACGTGAACGTCGAGGCCCTGCCAGACAAGGAGGGCTGATCTCTCAGCTGGCCGGCTGGTTGGACCGGCTCGCCCAGGGCGGCTGCACGGGTCCGAGCGGAGCGGTCGAGGTCACGCCTGCGTCGCGCACCGTCTCGGTCCAAGAGCGGCCGTCCCAGTAGCGCTCCTCGTGGACTCCCTCGGGATCCGGGTACCAGCCGAAGAGCGGAGCCGGCTCGTCTGAGGCCGACGGCAGCCAACCACCCGGACCGGGTCGCAGCGACTGCTCGCTCGGCCAGAGCTCGTTGCCGCCGGCCGGGTTGGCCTGCGGCCCGCCGTAGGGCTGGTACGGGTTGGTCGAGTAAGGGCTCTGCCAGGCGCCCTGCTGGAGGCGCTGGTCGAAGCCCGGCCGGTTCTGCATCCCCGGCAGGCGCTGGCGCGAGACGCGGGTCGTGAGGCCGGCCAGCATCTCGAGCAGGAGGCCGTAGATCGGAAGGATGGCCGAGATGATCGCCCAGATGACCGCCGGCAGCCGCCAGGGGGTCGTGCCGATCCGCCGGCGGGTGCGCTGGGCGTAGAGGTACCCGAGAGCGCCGAACAGTGCGAGGAGAACCAGGTCCCATCCCACCGTCGAAGCTGTCACGCTACCCAGCAGTCCCATAGTCGCTCCTATACCCACTGTCAAGGCTAACTCCGGCGGGCGCCCAGTTCTTCCCGAGAGCAATTTCTCTGAGTGATTTCTCAGGAAAGCCTGAGCTCGCCAGCTCAGCGACCGTGCTTCCTGGCTCTCTCGAGACAGGGTGCGTGCCAGTGGCGGCGCATCTCCGCCTCTCCGAGCGGCA
The DNA here is from genome assembly GCA_021803215.1 of Actinomycetes bacterium. Taxonomy (GTDB): domain Bacteria; phylum Actinomycetota; class Acidimicrobiia; order Acidimicrobiales; family Bog-793; genus JAJZLV01. The sequence continues at coordinate 8,564 of JAJZLV010000021.1, forward strand.
CCATGACCACGTGGCCAACTCCGGGCCGGATCTCCTGGTTGCAGCCGGGGCAGATGTACTCCTTGCGGGCCCGGTAGGGCTGGACCCGCTGCAGCTCTGCGAGGCGGCCGGTGATCGGGTCGTCTACGAAGACGGCCCCGGACCGGCTCGGGCGGCTTGCTCTTCGGCGCGGCGGCATGGAGGGATTATGGTGCGGCGATGGCCCCAGTCCTTACGAGCAGCCAAGACGGCGTGCTCACGGTCTCGCTCAACCGGCCCGAGAAGAAGAACGCCGCCGACGCCGCCACCTGGGCGGCTCTCGAAGAGGCCTTCAGGTCGGCCGCCGGCTCGAGCGACGTGCGAGTGGTCGTCGTCACCGGCGAGGGGGGTGAGTTCTGCGCCGGCGCCGACCTGTCGGACCTCGACTCCTCGAGCGAGCATCCCCTCTCACGCATGCGGAGGATCCACTCGGTCGCCCTGGCCCTGCACCGGCTGCCACAGCCGACCATAGCCAAGGTGGACGGGGTAGCCGTCGGAGCCGGCTGCAACCTGGCCTTTGGCTGCGACCTGGTCGTGGCGAGCGAGAGAGCCCGCTTCTCGGAGATCTTCTCGCGCCGGGGTCTCTCTCTCGACTTCGGAGGCTCCTGGCTGCTCACCCGCCGGGTCGGGCTTCATCGGGCCAAGGAGCTCGCATATTTCGGGGAGATCCTGAGCGCCGTTGAAGCCGCCGGGATGGGGCTCGTGAACAAGGTCCTCCCGCTCGGCGAGCTCGACGACTTCGTCGCCCGCTGGGCGAGCCGGCTCGCGGCCGGGCCGCCGCTCGCCCTTCGGCTCACAAAGTCGTTGCTGGACGAGGCGGCCGGGCTCTCTTTCGACCAGGTTCTCGACCGGGAGGCGTCGGCCCAGGCGATCAACATCTCCTCGGAGGACGGCAGGGAAGCCATGGCCGCCTTCCTCGCCCGTCGAGAGGCCGAGTTCAAGGGACGCTGAACGAGCGGGCCGGCCGGCCCGCTGCGGCACCGGGGCCGGTGACCGGCTGAGCGCGACGGCGGTGGCAGGTCGGCGGAAGCCCGATCGACCTGTGAGAACCTTCGCCGGGCTCCAGGTGCCCGGCGGTCGCTCTCAGGCGAGCGCCTTCTCCGGATCGACTGCTCTAAGCCCGAGCGCCTCTGCCACCGGCTCGTTGGTGCACTCGCCCCTGACGGCGTTGACACCGCCTCTCAGCACCGGGTCGTGGGCGATCGCCCTTTGCACGCCCTGCTCGGCCAGAGCGACGAGGTAAGGGGTCGTGGCGTTGGTGAGGGCGTAGGTCGAGGTGTGCGGGACGGCGGCCGGCATGTTGCCGACGGCGTAGTGCAAGACCTCATGGACGAAATAGGTCGGGTCCGAATGTGTCGTCTCGTGGGTGGTCTCGATGCAGCCGCCCTGGTCGACGGCGACGTCGACTATCACCGAGCCGGCCCGCATCCCGGCGACCATGTCTGCTGTCACGACGACGGGAGCCCGGCCACCTGCCACCAGGACGGCGCCGATCACGAGGTCGGCCTCGGCGATCGCCCGCTCGATCGAGCCGCGGTTGGAGGCGAGGGTCATGATGCGGCCCCTGTGGATCTGGTCGACCCAGCGGAGGCGGTCGATGTTGCGGTCGAGCAGGATGACCTCTGACTCCATGCCCTGGGCGATCCAGGCGCTGCTCCATCCGACGTGGCCGGCCCCGATCACGACGACGCGAGCCGGACGGACGCCGGGCACTCCGCCGAGGAGGATGCCCCGGGTCCCGTTGCGCTTCTCGAGCAAGCTCGCCCCGACCTGGGTGGCGATCCGGCCGGCCACCTCGCTCATGGGAGCGAGCAGAGGAAGGGCGCCGTCGGGCAGCTGGACCGTCTCGTAGGCGATGGCCGTGGTGCCAGCCTCGAAGAGCGCTTTGGCGACGCCCGGGTAGGCGGCCAGGTGGAGGTAGGTGAAAAGGACGAGGTCCTCTCGCAGGTACTTGAACTCCGACTCCTGCGGCTCTTTCACCTTGCAGACGAGCTCGGCTCCCCAGGCCTCGTCGGCCGAGACCAGGCCGGCGCCGGCTGCCTTGAAGTCGTCGTCGGAGAAGGAGGAGCCGAGACCGGCCCCGGACTGGACCTTCACCTGATGCCCGAGCGACGTCAGCTCGCGGACGCCGTCGGGCGTCATGGCGACCCTGTTCTCAGCCGTCTTAACCTCGGTCGGGATACCGATGATCACCGCAGATCCCCTTCCTCGCAGCTATCGAGTGCCCTGAGAGTGTCGCTCGCCGGGCCGCCCCGAACTGGCGGCAGGCCCGGGTCGTTGCCTTCACGACGGTCAGCCACGATATCGGCAGTTGTCCGGCTCTGTAAATCTGTTAACAGTCGTTTCAGGGCCCTGTGACAACGGATCACGCAGCGAGGTCGTCCCGGGAGGCGCCGGAGCCGAGCCGGAGCGGGACAGCTCGGGTGCTCGAGACCGACGGCATCGCCCCGGCGGCGAGCCGCAGGGGCGCCGGGCGGCGCCGGCGGCTAGGCCGCCAAGCCCGGGCCAGAGGAGGGCGGCTCCGTCACGGCAGGCGGGCGCTCGCAGCCGAGCTCGTCGCCTGCCCCAACCGAGCCGTGGATTGCCGGCCGCGGTCGGTCTTCCCCCCTGCCACCAGCCCCTGAGAGAGCCGGGAGGCGAGCGGACTGCCCGGGCAGGGAGAAGGGGGATCTGGGGACCGCCCTCCGGCTCAGGCGATGGCCTCCAGCACCTCGTCGAGCGCGGCCAGGCTGTGTCCGCTCACGAAGGTGTCGACGAAGGGCAGGGCGGCGGCCATGCCACCGGTGACGGGCCGGTAGCCGGGGGCGGCCTTGCGGGGGTTGGCCCACACGATCCGGTAGGCAAGCCGGCGCAGCCGCTGCATCTCGCGGGCCAGGACCTCGGGGTCGCCTGTGTCCCACCCGTCGGAGAGGACGAGGACCACCGCCCCGCGGGCGAGTCCCCTCCGCCCGTGGCCGTCGTTGAATGCCTTCAACGCCTCTCCTATGCGCGTGCCGCCCGACCAGTCGGGGGCGAGGCGCCCGGCCCGCTCCAGCGCGGCGTCGGGGCCGCAGCCGGCGAGGGCGCGGGTGAGGCGGGTGAGGCGGGTGGCGAAGACGAACGCCTCCGCCCGGCTCCCGCCGACCCCCGACACCAGAAGCTGCAGGTACGCCCGGGTGTAGGACTCCATCGACCCGGAGATGTCGCAGATCAGGACCACCCTGCGGGGGCGTTGGCGCCGCCGCCGGTGCTCGGTGACCAACGGCTCGCCGCCCGTGCGGCGGGCCCGGCGCAGCGTGGCCCGCACGTCCATCTCGGCCCGGCGTCGGGCCCTCGCCCTGCGGCGGGCTCGGCGGGGCGGCGGGGCGAGCGAGAGGCGAGCCGCCAGGTCCCGCACCCGGGCCAGCTCTTGTGGGGTGAGCCTGGCGAAGTCCTGGTGGCGGAGGCGCTCGTCCGGGCTCAGCAGCGCGGTGATCGAGTCTTGCTCTCCTGTCTCTCCGGCGGTGTCGCCTCCCAGGCCGGGAAGGGCTCCACCCCGGGGGGAGAGGGATCCCGGGCGGGCCGGCGAGCCGGGCTGGCCCGGCCGGGTCTCGCCCTGTGCCGGCTCAGCCGGCGCGGCATCGCCCCGGAAGTCCGCCGGGTCCACCATCCCTTCGAACACCTGGGCGAAGACCCGGTCGAAGAGGGCCAGCTGGGCCTGCTCGGCCACGAGCGTCACCCGCGCCAGCCAGTAAAGCTGAGAGAGCGTGACGGGCGGGGCCAAGGCGACCGCCGCGGCCCATCTGCCGGCTCGCTCCGGCGTGACAGGGAGGCCGGCGGCGTGCAGCAGCGCCGAGAACCTCGCCACCACCGCCGCCAGGTCGGGCTTCACGAGCCGGACGCCACCCAGGCCGGCCCTCTCTCCATCACGAGCTCGAGGTCGTCGCGGTACTTGAGCACCGAGCCGAAGGTCGCCGCTGCCGCCGGCCCGTCGAGCTCGCCAAGCCCGAGCAGCTCGAGGGCGAGCACCCAGTTGATGGCCTCGGCCACCCCGGGCGGCTTTTGCACGTCGAGACTGCGCAGCCGACTCACCGCCTCTGCCACCTGCGCGGCGAGCGGCTCGGAGGCGGCCGGCACCCGCCGGCGGATGATGGCGGCGGTGCGCTCCACATCGGGGTAGTCGATCCAGTGGTACAGGCAGCGCCGCTTGAGGGCGTCGTGCAGGTCGCGGGTGCGGTTGGAGGTGAGCACCACGATCGGCGGGTGGGTGGCGTGGATGGTGCCGAGCTCGGGAATGGTCACGCTGGCCTCCCCGAGCAGCTCGAAGAGGAAGGCCTCGAACTCGTCGTCGGCCCGGTCCACCTCGTCGATCAGGAGGACCGCCGGGCGGGGTCCCGGGTGCTCAACCGCCCGGAGCAGGGGCCGGCCGGTCAGGTAGTCGCGGCCGAACAGGTCGTGCTCGCTGAGCGTCTGGCCAGTCGCCTCAGAGGCCTTGATGGCCAGCAGCTGGCGGGGGAAGTTCCACTCGTAGAGGGCTTCGGCGGCGTCGATCCCCTCGTAGCACTGCAGGCGGATGAGCGGGGTGTCGAGCACGGCGGCGAGCGACTTGGCCGCCTCGGTCTTGCCCACCCCGGCCTCCCCTTCGAGCAGCAGCGGCTGGGGCAGGCGAGCGGCGCAGAACAGCGCGGTGGCGATCCCCTCGTCGGCCAGGTAGCCGACCCTGTCGAGCCCGTCCCGCAGGGCGGACGGGGAGGGGATCAGCTCGGCGACCGACGTCAAGGCCCGGACGGGTAGGCGCCGGGGTCGGCCAGGAACGCCTTCTGGCAGCCGGGACCGCAGAACCACACCGTCCGGTCGCCCAGCTCGGTGTACAGGGTCTCCCCCCCGGCTGCGACCGTCATGCCGCAGACCGGGTCGGTGCCGGTGCAGAGGTCCACCACCAGCGGGTGGCCGGCCCGAGCCTGGCGGGGCCGGCCGGCCACTATCTCGGCCAGGATCGACAGGGCGACCTCCTCGGCGGTCCCCGCCCCGATGTCCAGCCCGGCCGGGCTACGCACCCGCGCCCTGTGCTCCTCGTCGACGGGAAGCGCCGAGACGACCGCGCCGCCCCGTTTCCGGCTGGCGACCAGCGCCACGTAGGGGAGACCGGCCTCGAGGGCGGCCACGAGCGGGGCCCTTTCATCCTTGCCATGCGAGGCGACGACCATCCCGGCGGCGTCGGGCCGGACCTCGCCCTGCCAGGGCTCCATGGCGAAGCCGAGGGGACGGCCGAGGGCCATCAGCGCGGCGGCGGTGGGCGAGTCGCCGGCCACCTGCACGAGCGGCGGTGGCAGGGACGGCTCGAGGAAGATCTCGACGGTGCCGCCCGACAAGCACGGGTTGTGCACGACCCGCTTGCCCTCCTGCCCGGGCTCGGGCGTGGGCGTGATGCGCAGCAGCACGCTCTCGCCCGAGAAGAGGGCCTCGAGGGAGTGCTGGCGGACGGTCGTCTCGGTGCACTCCCCGCCCACGAAGCCCTCCATGGTGCCGTCCGCGAGGACGATGGCCTCGTCCCCGGGCTTGGCCGAGGTGGGCCGAGCCGCCCAGACCACCCGGGCGTGCACGAAGGGGACCCGCGAGCCCCTGAGGGCGGCGGCGCGCTCGGAGAGGTCCTGGCGGATCATCGCCCCTTCCTAGCCGAGCGCTACTCGATGGCGAGGTCGGGCCGCATCGGCCGCCCCTGCAGTGCCCGCCACGTCATGGCCGGAGTGAAGGGCATGTCGGCGGCGCGGATCTGCAGGGCGTCGAGGACGGCATTGACCACGGCCGCCGGTGAACCAACCGTCGCCGACTCGCCTACGCCCTTGGTGCCGATCGGGTGGTGAGGCGATGGCGTCACCGTCATGCCCAGCTCCCAGCTCGGGCACTCGAGCGAGGTCGGAAGGAGGTAGTCCATGAATGAGCCGCCCAGGTTGTTGCCCTCCTTGTCGAAGGCGATCACCTCCATGAGCGCCATGCCCACCCCGTCCGCCAGGCCGCCGTGGATCTGGCCCTCGACGATCATGGGGTTGATGCGCGGGCCGCAGTCGTCGACGGCGATGAACCGCCGCACCTTCACCACCCCGGTCTGGCGGTCCACGTCGACCACGCAGATGTAGGCGCCGAACGGGTAGGTGAGGTTGGGAGGGTTGTAGACGACCGACGCGTCCAGGTGACCCTCGACTCCCTCGGGCAGTTCCAGGCT
>JAJZLV010000018.1 GCA_021803215.1 Actinomycetes bacterium
ATCCCGGGCTACCAGGTCGCCGGCAAGACCGGCACCGCCCAGATCCCCTACACCAACAAGCCCGGCTACCAGCCAGGGGCCTGGAACGCCACCTTCGTCGGCTTCGTGCCGGCCAACAACCCGGCGCTCACAGCCGTCGTGGTCATGCACCACCCGCTGGCGATGTACGGTGGCTCGGCCTCGGCCCCGGTTTTCCAGACGATCATGAAGTACGCGCTGCGCCATTTCGACATCTCACCGAGCGGCGCGACAGCTCCGTCGGCCCTCTCGAGCTCGCCTGTCAGACCGTGACGGGCGCGGCCGGCTGCCGGGGGAGCCGGCAGGAAGAGAGCACCCTTGCCGCCCGATGCCCGGTGCGCCTCGACGCCCTGGCCGCCCGTCTCGAGGGGGTCGTCGGTCCGCTCGTGGTCGAGGGGAGGAGGGAGACCCTCGTCGGATCGGTCGAGCTCGACCACCGGCGGGTGGCCGCCAAGGCGGCCGCCGGGCCCGCCGGGCCTCTTTACTGCTGCCTGATCGGAGAGCATCGCGACGGCCACGAGCTCGCCCCGGAGGCAGCCCGGGCCGGGGCGGCCGCCTTCTTGTGCGAGCGGTCGCTCGGCCAGGCCGCCGCCGGGCTCCCCCAGCTCATCGTCGGGCGCTCGAAGGCACGAGCGGCCATGGCCGAGGCCGCCTGCGCCGTCGCCGGAGACCCGGCCGCCGGGCTCACCACGGTCGGGGTGACCGGCACGAACGGCAAGACCACCACCACCCATCTGCTCTCGTCGATCCTCGCCACGGCCGGCTACGCCGCCACGGTGATCGGCACCCTCTCGGGTGCCCGGACCACCCCCGAGGCCCCGGAGCTGCAAGAGAGACTGGCGCTCGCCGTCGAGCAGGCGAAGGCCGCCGGCCGAGCGCCGGCTGTCGCCCTCGAGGTGACCTCGCACTCCCTCGTCCAGCACCGGGTCGACGGCTACCTCCACGACGTCGCCGTCTTCACCAATCTCTCCCGAGACCATCTCGACTACCACAAGACGATGGAGGCCTACTTCGCCGCCAAGGCGAGCCTTTTCACCCCCTCCCACGCCAAGGTCGGCGTGGTGAACCGGGACGACCCCTACGGCAGGCGGCTGTTGGAGAGCCCGGCCGTCCCGACCGAGAGCTTCTCGATCGAAGAGGCCGAAGACCTCGTCTTGTCGGCCGGCGGGAGTCGCTTTCGCCTGGCGGGCCACGAGGTCGAGCTCGGCCTCCTCGGGCGGCTCAACGTCGAGAACGCCCTGGCGGCAGCCGCGGCCGCCCGCCTCATCGGGATCTCGGGGGCGAAGATCGCGGCAGGCCTCTCGAAAGCGAGGCCGGTGCGGGGCCGTTTCGAGCAGGTGGAGAACCCGCTCGGGCTGCAGGTGGTGGTCGACTACGCCCACACGCCGGCCGGCCTCGAGCAGGCCTGCGCCACCTTGCGCCCGCTCCTTGCCCGCCCCGGCCGGCTCCTCGTCGTCTTCGGAGCCGGGGGCGAGCGCGACACGGAAAAGCGCCCCCTCATGGGAAGGGCGGTCGTCGCCGGGGCCGACGTGGCAGTCGTCACGAGCGACAACCCCCGCCATGAGCTGCCGGGCGCGATTATCGGTGAGATCCTGGCCGGCTGCGAGGGAGCCGCCGAGCTGCATGTCGAGGAGGACCGCCGCAAGGCGATCGCTCTCGCCTTGCGCCTGGCGGCGCCGGGCGACATCGTCCTCGTGGCCGGGAAGGGCCACGAGACGACCCAGCAGATCGGCGACGCGCTCTTTTCCTTCGATGACCGGCAGGTCGTCCTGGAGGAGTCCTCCAGGCTGGCAGGGACGGCATGATCTCGATCTTCACCGCCGGCGGGGTGGCCCTCTTGGTGGCCGGCTTCGGGACGCCTCTCCTCTTGCGCTTCCTCGTAAAGTGGCGCATCGGCCAGCAGGTCCGGGAGGACGGACCGGCCCAGCACGCCGCCAAGCAGGGAACCCCGACGATGGGCGGCATCGCCCTTTTGGGCGGGATGTTCGCCGGCTACGTCCTCGGGCACGTCGGCACGAGGACGAGCTTCACCCGCTCGGGCTGGCTCGTGGTGCTGGCGGTGCTCGCCACCGGGATCGTCGGGGCGGCCGACGACTGGATCAAGGTGAGCAGGCGGAGGAGCCTCGGGCTCAACAAGCGGGCCAAGGCGAGCCTGCAGCTGGCGATCGGGGTCGGCTTCGCCCTGGCGGCCGTCTACTGGGCCGGCATCAGCCGGGACCTCTCGTTCACCCGCTACGACGTCCCCCGCCTCGTCCTGCCGGTCGGGCTCTATGTCGTTTGGTGCGTCCTCGTCATCGTCGGCAGCTCGAACGCCGTCAACCTGACAGACGGCCTCGACGGCCTGGCCTCCGGCTCCTCGGCCTTCGCCTTCAGCTGCCTCTCGATCATCGCCTACTGGCAGTTCCGCCACTTCGGGATCTACCACGTCCGCCACGTCCTCGACCTCGCCCTCGTGGCCGTCTCGATGGCCGGAGCCTGCGTCGGCTTCCTGTGGTGGAACGCTGCCCCGGCCCGCATCATCATGGGCGACACCGGGGCGCTCGCCATCGGAACCGGGCTCGCCTGCCTCGGCCTCTCGATGAACCTCAGCCTCCTCATCCCGATCATCGGCGGGCTCTTCGTCGTGGTGACCCTCTCGGTGGTGATCCAGGTCATCTCCTTCCGGGTCTTTCACACCCGGGTCTTCCGCATGGCACCGCTCCATCACCACTTCGAGCTGATCGGCTGGCCCGAGACGACGGTGACCGTCCGCTTCTGGATCTTCTCCGGGCTCTGCACGGCTCTCGGCCTCGGCCTTTTCTATGCCGACTACCTGACCGTGGGGACGCTCAGGTGAGCCGGCCCGCCCTCGTCATCGGCTTCGCCGTCACCGGCCAGGCGGCCGCTCGGGCCCTTTTGTCCCAGGGGTGGCGGGTGACGGCCGTCGACGACGGAGAGGTGAGCGTCAAGATGGAGCGGACGGCCGAGGAGCTCGGAGTCGAGCTCGTGGCTCGCCCCTCCCGGGCCCGCTTGGCAGAGCTGGCCACCCGGGCCGAGCTCGTCGTCCTCTCGCCGGGGGTGCCGCCGAGCCACCCGGTCTTCGCCCTTGCCGACCCGGCGAAGATCGTGGCCGAGGTGGAGCTGGCCTTCTCGCTGACCGACCGGCCGGTGCTCGCCATCACGGGGACGAACGGCAAGACCACTGTCACCTCGCTCGTGACCGCCATCCTCGAGGCCTCCGGCCGCAAGCCGGAGGCGGTCGGGAACATCGGCCGGCCCTTCATCGAGGCGGTCACGGCCGGCTCGGCCAGCCTCTTCGTGGTCGAGGTCTCCTCGTTCCAGCTCGCTTGGACCAAGACCTTCCGCCCGGCGGTCTCCTGCTGGCTCAACCTGGCCGCCGACCACCTCGACTGGCACGCCGGCATGGAGGAGTACGCCGAGGCCAAAGGGCGCATCTGGGCCAACCAAGGGCCGGACGAGGTGGCCGTCGCCAACGCCGAGGACCCGGTCGTGATGGCGCACGCCGCCCGGGCGAGGGCCCGCCTCGTCACCTTCGGCCGGGTGGTCGGAGAGGTCCGCCGCCAAGGCGACCTCCTAGTCTCGCTGGCCGGCGAGATCTGCCGGGTGGACGAGCTTCCTCGCTCGCTTCCCCACGACGTCGCCAACGCGGCGGCGGCGAGCGCCGTCGCCCTCTCGGCCGGCGCCAGCCCGGCCGACTGCGGGGCGGCCCTCCGCGCCGGGGTCCCGATGCGCCACCGGATCGAGCTCGTGGCGGAGCAGGACGGCGTCTTCTGGTACGACGACTCGAAGGCGACCACCCCATCTGCGGTGCTGGCTGCCCTCGTCGGCTTCGAGCGGGCGGTGCTCATCGCCGGGGGGAGGAGCAAGGGGCTCGACTTCGGCGCCATCGTGAGCGGGCTCGAAGCCGAGCGGTCCGCCGGCGGTCCCGGCCTCGGGCGCCTGGCCGGCGTGGTTGCGATAGGCGAGTCGGCGGGAGAGGTGGTCGGGGCCTTCTCGCGGGCCGGGATCGCCGTCGTGCGGGCCGCCTCGATGGCAGAGGCCGTCGAGGCGGCCGCCGCCTTCGCCGAGCCGGGCGCCAGCGTGCTGCTCTCGCCCGGAGCGGCCTCGTTTGATTGGTACAGGAACTACGGCGAGCGGGGCGACGACTTCGCCCGCCTAGTGCGAAGGCGGGCGGGCGGCAGGCCCGGGTCCGCCGAGGGGGGAGCCAGATGGCCCAGTTGAGCCTCGCGAGGCCGCGCCCGGCCACCCGCCACCCGGGAGGCGAGCGCCCCCGGCTGAGGGCGGTCGAAGCTCGGGAGAGGATCGAGCGGGCTGCCCGGGCCACGCTGCTCGAGCACCGGGTGCTCATGATCTCCGTCGGTGGGCTCTGTTTGCTCGGGCTGCCCGTGGTCCTCTCGGCCTCGGCCTACCTCGACCTCCAGTCGGGCACCTCTGTCTGGTCGCTCTTCGCCAAGCAGACCGCCTTTCTCCTGCTCGGCCTCGTGGTGGCCTTCGTGGGCGCCCGCATCCCGCCCGAGCTCCTGCGGCGCTTCCACGCCATCCTGCCGATCGCGGCCCTCGGGCTGCTGGGGGCGGTCTTCATGCCGGGTATCGGGCACAACGCCGGCGGCTCGAGCCGCTGGATCGGGGCAGGTCCGATCCAGATCCAGCCCTCTGAGTTCATGAAGCTCGCCATCGTCGTCTTCGCCGCCGACCTGCTGGCCCGCCGGGCCAAGCGGAAGGACCAGGTGAAGGCGGTCGTGGTGCCGCTTTTGCAATTGGTGGCGGTCGCCGGCATCCTCATCATGAAGCAGCCCGACCTCGGGAGCTGCATCGTGATCATCTGCATCGCCTTCTCCCTGCTCTACTCGGCCGGCCTGCCGGCCAGGACCCTGCTCATCTCCTTCGCCGTCATAGCCGTGCCCGGAACGGCCCTCGCCCTCGACGCCGCCTACCGCCGCAACCGGCTGCTCTCGTTCCTCAACCCCTTCGCCCACGCCAACGGGACCGGCTACCAGGTGGTGCAGTCGCTCGTCACCCTCGGGCAGGGCGGGCTCAAGGGAAGCGGCATCGGTAGCTCTGCGACCACCTGGGGCTATCTCCCGAACGGCCACACCGACTTCATATTCGCCGTCATCGGAGGCAACCTCGGGATACTCGGCACCCTGGCCGTCATCTGTGGCTTCGCAGCTTTCACCTGGGCGGGCTTTCGCGTGGCCCAGCGGGAGAAGGACCCATTCACCCGCTACCTGGCGATCGGCATCACCAGCTGGATCGCGGTGCAGGCGATCATCAACATCGGGGGCGTCATCGACGCCCTGCCTGTCACCGGCATCCCGCTCCCGTTCCTCTCCTACGGGGGCTCGGCTCTCGTCATGGCTCTCGCCGGCGCCGGCATCCTGACGGGGATCGCCCGACGCCAGGCGCCCGCCCGCCCGCCCGTCCCCCCCCGGCCGGCCGGGCCCGGCGAGAGGACGCCGGCGAGAAGGGCACGGCGCCGGCCGGCCCGCCCTCTGGCGACGTGAGGAGGGCGCTCTTCGCCGTAGTGACCGGCGGGGGGACGGGTGGGCACGTCTCGCCCGCTCTCGCCGTCGCCGAGGCTCTCGTCGCCCGGGGCCACGAGCGAGAGGAGATCCTCTACGTCGGCTCCACCCGCCCGGTGGAGCGCCAGCTCGTGCCGGCCGCCGGCTTCGAGCTCGTCGCCCTGCCGGGGAGGGGCATCAAGCGCTCTGTCACCAAGGACAACCTCTTCTCGCTCCTCGGCCTCGGCCGGGCACTTCTGACGGCCCTCGTCATGGCGCTGCGCTCCCGGCCCCGGGTGGTGGTCTCGGTCGGGGGATATGCCGGCTTCGCCTACGCGGCGGCCGCCGTCCTGCTTCGCATCCCCCTCGTGGTGGTGACCGTCGACGCCCGCCCGGGGGCGGTGAACCGCCTCGTCGGGCGCTTCGCCGACGCCAACGCCCTCGCCCTGGCGGGGGCCGACCTGCCCCGGGCGACGGTCACGGGAGCCCCACTGCGCCAGAAGGTGACCGAGACGGCCCGGGGAGAGGAAGCCCGCCGAGCAGTCTTTGCCCGCCTCGGACTCGATCCCTCCCGGCGCCTCGTCGTGGTGACCGGCGGCTCGCTCGGGGCGAGGCGGCTCAACGGGGCGGCCCTCGAGCTCGCCGAGGCGCTCTCTTCCCGCCACGACCTCGCCATCTACCACCTCACAGGGCCGGGCAACATCGAACAGGTCCGGGCCAAGGCGGCCGAGGCCGGGCTTCTCGACCGGCCCGGCGGCCTTTGCTACCTGCTGCGGGACTTCGACGCCGAGCTAGTCTCGGCCCTGGCCGGCTGCGACCTCGCCATCTGCCGGGCCGGGGCCAACACGGTGGCGGAGCTGACGGCCCTCGGCGTCCCCTCGATCCTCGTGCCGTTGCCGAACGCGCCGGGCGACCACCAGAGCCACAACGCCGCCGGGCTCGAGAGAGCCGGGGCAGCCGTCGTGCTGAGCGACGGCGAGTGCGACGGCGCCCGCCTGCTGGCCGAGGCGACGGCCCTGCTGGACGAGCCGGGCCGCCTCGAGGAGATGGGGCGGGCGGCCGCCTCGCTCGGCGAGCGCCGGGGTGCGGCCAAGGTGGCCGAGCTGGTAGAGATCGCGGCCAGGAAGAAGGAGAGATGATCGACCTCTCGCAACCGAGGCACTTCCACCTCGTCGGCATCGGCGGGGCCGGCATGAGCGCCATCGCCGTCGTCCTCTCAGCCATGGGCCACGAGGTGACCGGCAGCGACCTCAAGTCCTCGCCCACCCTCGAGCGCCTGGCGACGAGCGGCCTCTCGGTCGTCACCGGCCACGACGCCGCCAACGTCGCGGGAGCCGACGCCCTCGCCATCTCGAGCGCCATCGGACCGGCCAACCCTGAGGTGCAAGAGGCCCGGCGGCGCAACATGCCGGTCTACTCGCGAGCCGAGGTGCTCTCTGCCATCACCCGGCTGCGTCGCACCATCGCGGTCGCCGGCAGCCACGGCAAGACCACCACCTCCTCGATGCTCTCGCTCGTTCTCGTCGAGGCCGGGCTGAGGCCGAGCTTCATCATCGGCGGAGACCTGAACGACATCGGCACCAACGCCGCCTGGGACGAGGGCGAGTGGATGGTGGTCGAGGCCGACGAGAGCGACGGCACCTTCTTGCACCTCGGCGCCGAGATCGCCGTCGTGACGAGCCTCGAGCCCGATCACCTCGAGCACTACGGCGGCTTCGCGGAGCTCTCCCGGGCCTTCGAGCATTTCGTCGCAGAGGCCCGACTGGCTCTTTGCTACGGCGACGATCCCCGCCCGGCCGGCCTCCTGGCGAGCGGAGGCGAGGGCTCGGCCCTCTTCGGCACCACCGGGCAGGCTCGCTTCTGCCTCAGTGAGGTCGAGCTCCAAAAAGGCGAGGTCTCTTTCCGGCTGAGCAACGGCGAGGTCGACCTCGGGCGCTTCGAGCTGCCCGTGCCGGGCGAGCACAACGCCCTGAACGCCGCCGCCGCCATCGGGGCGGCCTGTCTGGCGGGCGTCGAGCCCGAGGCGGCCCGGCGGGCGCTCAGGCGCTTTGCCGGGGTGGCTCGCCGCTTCGAGTTCAGGGGGGAGAAGAACGGCGTCACCTTCGTCGACGACTACGCCCATTTGCCGGGCGAGGTGCGGGCGATGCTGGCGGCCGTTGCAAAGGGAGGCTACGAGCGGGTCGTGACCGTCTTCCAGCCGCACCGGTACTCGCGCACCGAGTCGCTCGCCTCGCAGTTCGCCGACTCCTTCGAGCGGGCCGACCTCGTCGTCGTCACCTCGATCTACGCCGCCGGCGAGGCGCCCCGCCCGGGCGTCTCGGGCCAGCTCGTCGTCGACGCCGTGCGGGCGGCCCATCCGGCGGCCGAGATCAGCTACGTCCCCGACCACGACGGCCTGCTCGCCTACCTGCGCCGGGAGCTGCGCCCCGGAGACCTCTGCCTCACCCTCGACGCCGGAGACCTCACAGGACTGGCCGACGAGCTGCTCGGCGACGACTCCTGGTGAGCCGGGCGGCGATCGAAGAGGCGGCCCGGATCCTCGGGCCGATGGCCCGCAGAGCGGTCCCTCTCGGGCCGCTCACGACCTATCGGGTGGGCGGCCCGGCCGCCTTGTTCGTCGAGCCGGCCGACGACGGCCAGCTCGAAGAGGTGGCCGTCGCCGTCCGGGCGACGGGCGTCCCGCTGCTCGTGCTCGGGAAGGGCTCGAACCTCCTCGTGACCGACGCCGGCTTCGAGGGCCTCTGCATCCGCCTCGGGGAGGGCTTCGCCGGCCTCTCGGTAAAAGGGAGCGAGGTGCTGGCGGGCGGCGCCCTCTCCTACCCGGTGCTCGCCCGGCGGACGGCCGCAGCCGGCCTCTCGGGCATGGAGTGGGCGGTCGGCATCCCGGGCTCTGTCGGGGGCGCCGTCCGCATGAACGCCGGGGGGCACGGCGCCGAGACGAGCGACACCCTCGTGGCGGCCGAGGTGGTCTCTTTCTCGGGAGAGCCGGCCCGAAGGACGCGCAAGCGGGAGGAGCTCGACTTCTCCTACCGCCACTCGGCCGTCTCCGAGGACGAGGTGGTCGTCTCCGCCCGCTTCTCGCTGACGCCGGGCGACCCGGCTGCTTCGAACGCCCGCATCCAGCAGATCGTGCGCTGGCGGCGGGAGAACCAGCCGGGCGGCCAGAATGCCGGCTCGGTCTTCACGAACCCGCCCGGGGACTCGGCCGGCCGGCTGGTCGACGAGGCCGGCCTGAAGGGCTTTCGCATCGGCACGGCGGCGGTCTCGGAGAAGCACGCCAACTTCATCCAGGCGGACCCAGGCGGCTCGGCCGACGACGTCTGGCGGGTCGTGCAGGCGGTACGCAGGCAGGTGGCCGCCGCGACCGGGATCGAGCTGGAGCTGGAGGTGCGCTTCATGGGCCCGGCTGGGTCGCTCTGAGCCGGTCCTAGCCGCGGCCGGCGGGCCAGGTCACCTCGACCAGCGCGCCTCCGAGCGAGGAGCGGCCGATGCGCAGCTGGCCGCCGGTCTCCCGGGCGACCGAGTCGGCGATGGCGAGGCCGAGCCCGTGGCCCTCGCTCGTGGCGCTCGCCCGGCGGAAGCGCTGGCGGACCGCTAGCTGGTCGGCCTCGGCGATGCCAGCGCCGTCGTCCTCCACCCGCAGGCAGAGGCGTCGGGGCGAGTTGAGCTGGAGCGAGGAGAGCCGGACCAGCCCGCCCTGGCGCCCGTGCCGGCAGGCGTTGTCGACGAGGGTGCCGGCCAGCTTGTCGATCCAGCCGGCCGGCGCCGTCACGAAGAGGCCCTCGCTCGCCGCGGCCACCTCGATTTGCTGCCGGCGACCGGCCGCCAGGGAGGAGAAGCGTCCGGCCGTCTCGCGCACGAGGCAGGAGAGGTCGACCGGCTCCGGAGGCGGGCGGGCAGGCTCGCTGTCGAGCCGGGCCAGCCAGAGCAGGTCCTCGACGATCTCCCGCAGCCGATGGGCCTCTCGCGCCACCTGGTCGAGAACCTGCTGGTACTCGGCCTCGCCCCGGGGCCGGCGGCGGGCGAGGGAGACCTCGGCCTCGATGACAGAGAGGGGAGTGCGCAGCTCGTGGCTGGCGTCGGCGGTGAACTCGAGCTGGCGCCGCCGGGCGAGCTCGACGGGCCGGGCCGAACGAAGGCCGATGGCGAGGGCGACGAGGAAGAAGACGATGAGCAGGAAGGGAAAGGCGATCAGCTCCGAGGCGACCAGTACCGCCTCGACGTGACCGAGCTCGGTGAGGCTCTCGCCGGCGAGGAGGAAGCCGCCGCGGGTGCGAAGCCAGTAGAGGCGGTAGGTGTCTCCCTCGACGCCGTAGTTGAGCGTCTGGCTCCTGGCACGGGCCGGCGGGCGGAGGGAGGCCGGCAGGACCGGGTCGTCGGCCGCCGTCCGCAGCAGCTGACCGCGCGGGGAGAAGGCCCAGAGGGCGATCGGCTCGCCGTAGATGCCGAGCCCGTAGCGCCCCCGTATCTGCACTCCGGAGGAGGAGAAGGCCTGGGCCGGGGCGCTCTCGGCCACCTGCAGCCGGGCGGCCAGCTGGCGGTCGACCTGGCCGGTCAGATGGAAGGCGACGGCGAAGTCCAGCAAGACGACGAGCACGCCGTAGGAGAGGCCGATGAGGGCGGTGGCGACCAGCGCCACCTTGGCGGCGCTCAACAGCTCCCGGCGGCTGAAGCGACCCCGCAGCCGGAGGTTCATGGCTCGGGCCCCACCACGATCCTGTAGCCCTCGCCCCGCAGGGTCTCGATCCTGAGCCTGGAGCTCGCCAGCTTCGACCGCAGGTGGGCGATGTGGACCTCGATCGTGTTGGAGCCGACCGCCTCGGCCTCCTCCTGCCAGGCCTGGGTGGCGATGAGCGAGCGGCTCACGACGGCGGGGGAGCGGTCGATCAGGACCTCGAGCACCCGCCGCTCGGTGCGGGTGAGCCGGAGCGGCTCGCCGTCGAGCTCGGCCTCTCCGCTCGAGGGGTCGATCAGGAGCCCTCCGAAGCTGAGGGACCCGGCCCTGAGCGGGCTCGGCCGGCGCCTGAGGGCGCGAAGGCGGGCGAGCAGCTCGCCGAAGTCGAAGGGCTTGACGAGGTAGTCGTCGGCCCCGGCGTCGAGGCCCTCGATGCGGTCGGCCGGCAGGTCGCGGGCCGTGAGCAGCAGGACCGGGAGGGGATTGCCCTTCTTTCGCAGCTCGGCCACGAGCTCGACCCCGCTCATCTTCGGCATGCGCCAGTCGACGACGGCCAGGCCGTACTCGTAGACGCCGAGGTAGTAGAGTGCCTCCTCGCCGTCAGAGACGGCGTCCACCACGTAGTCGGCTTCCTCGAGGCCTCGGGCGATGACGTCCCGCAGAGCCGGGTCGTCCTCGGCGACGAGCACTCGCATAGGCGCACTTCTTATCCCACGGCTCCCCTACGAGCAGGTCAGGACGTTAATGCTGGCTTCAGGTTGGCAGCCCATCATTGGAGGCGGAAGGTGATCGCCAGATGAGCTACGAAGAGACGAAGGACTCCCCGCGCCCGGAGGGGCCGGTCCACGCCCGTCCCAGCCGGCGCGCTCGCCGCAAGGCGAGGGCGGCCAAGCGGACGAGGGGATGGCGCTGGGGCCGGCGCGCCCTTTTAAGCCTCGGCATCGTCGTGGTACTCCTGGCCGGCCTCGCCGGCGGGACCTGGTGGTACATCAACTACCGCCTCGACCAGACGCACCGCATCACTGGCCTCGGGCCGGTCCTCCACCAGCACGCCAAGCCGGGCAAGCCATTCGACATCGCCCTCGTCGGCTCGGACAGCCGAGCCTTCGAGCTCAAGTCGGGCTCGTCCGCCTTCGGCTCGTACTCCTCCTATCCCGGCCAGCGCTCCGACGTCGTGATCATCGCCCGGGTCATCCCGGCGACCAAGCAGGTCTACATGCTCTCGATCCCGCGGGACACCATGGTGAATATCCCGGGGCACGTCAAGTACATCTCCGGAGAGAACCGGATTAACGCCGCCTTCAACGAAGGGCCCAAGCTGCTCATCCAGACCATCGAGCAGAACTTCGGGATCCCGATCGAGCACTTCGCCGCCATCAACTTCCAGGGCTTCAGGGACATGGTGAACGCCATCGGCGGCATCAAGATCGACTTCCCCTACCAGCTGAAGGACGCCTACTCCCAGCTGCACATCGACCACACCGGCTGCCAGCTCATAAAGGGGAACGAGGCGCTCGCCTACGTGAGGAGCCGCCACCTTTACTACCTGAAGAACGGCCACTGGATCTACGACGGGTTGAGCGACTGGAGCCGGATCCGGCGCCAGGACGTCTTCTTCCACGCCCTCATTGAGACAGTCAAGTCGGAGGCGCTCAACCTGCCGGCCATGAACGACCTCCTGATCGCCGTCGTCCACAACCTCTCCGTCGACTCGTTCTTCTCCAACTCGGCCCTTTTGAACCTCGTGCTCGAGTTCCGTCATGCCGGAGTGGGGTCCCTGCACTCCGAGGTGCTGCCGACCATCCCCTATGTCACCCCGAGCGGCCAGGACGTCTTGCTGCAGGCCAAGGGGCCGGACCGGGCCATGATCAAGGCCTTCTTGGCAGAGGGCACGACCCCCGCCAAGAAGAAGACGACGCCGAGCTCCACCTCGAGCACCCCGAGCTCCACCTCGCCGACGACGACCACCACGACGACCACGCCCTCCAACAACTCGAACGTCTTTTTCGACACCCAGCCAGAGCCCTGGAACGGCACCCCTTGTTGAGCGGCTCGGCCCGATAGCGCGCCGTCAGCTGTTAGCCGACCCTCGGCTGGCGGCTGCGGCCTGAAATCCGCCAGTCGAGGGTTCGAATCGGCCAGAGTTGGGAGATGACCGATCCCCGGATACACGAGCGGCGCGTCCAGGTCGCCCGGGAGAAGGGTCAGTTCAGGCGGCGTGTCATCCTCGCCTCGTTGCTCCTCGCCGCCCTCGTGACCGGTGGGCTGCTCATCGTCCACTCATCGCTTCTCGGAGCCCGCCACGTGGTCGTGATCGGCGCCTCCCACACGAGCCGGGCAGCGGTCGTGCGGGTCGCCGGCCTCGAGAAGGCGCCGCCTCTCGTCGACCTCTCGCCGACAGCGATCGCCCGGCGGGTCGAGTCCCTCCCCTGGGTGAGCGGGGCCGACGTCTCGATCTCGTTTCCCACGACCGTCCGGATCTCTGTCACCGAGCGGACGCCGGTGGCGGCCGTCCACTCGGCCTCGGGCGGCTGGGCCCTCTGCGACGCCACGGGGCGGGTGCTCGCCCACTACGCCCTCAGGCCGCCCGGCTTCCCCTACATCGTCGACCCGGCCGGCGCCCCGCCGCCCGGCCGGTGGCTCGGCGGGCGCCTCGACGCCCTGGCGGCGATGGCCGCCTCGATGCCCGAGTCGAGGGTCACGACCATCTCGTCGCTCGCCTGCGGGCCCGGCGGGGTGACTGCCAGGCTGGCGGACGGTCGGACGGCCCTTTTTGGCAGCCTGGCCGACCCGGCCCAGAAGTTCCTCTCGCTCGCCACCGTGCTGGCGCGGGCCGACTTGAACGGGATAAAGGTGATCGACCTGCGCGTCCCGGCAGACCCGGCCTTGCTAACCAGGGCCTAGGGTCCTATCGTTTGCGCAACGTCGGCGGCTGACTGAAGGCTCGGGCGAGGCCACTGCCCAGGGGGGATCACGGCAGATCCCGGGTCTCAGCAGACCGGCGCACAGTCGTAGTCGCAGGTCGCCGAATCGGATGCGGGAAGCTCTCTCATGTCACCAGCCAAGACGTCATGAGGAGGCTCGCCACCGCGGTAGTCCCGCCAGGAGCCCATTGGAGGACAGAGCGCCCATGAGCAGCCCGGGCCAGAGCTTCATCGCCGTCATCAAAGTCGTGGGCGTCGGAGGCGGGGGTGTGAACGCCGTGAACCGCATGATCGACGCCGGACTGCAGGGTGTCGAGTTCGTCGCCGTCAACACCGACGCCCAGGCGCTTTTGATGAGCGAGGCGGACATCAAGCTCGACATCGGCCGCTCCCTCACGAGGGGCCTCGGAGCCGGGAGCGACCCCGAGGTCGGCCGGCAGGCAGCCGAGGAGCACCTCGAGGAGATCGAGGAGGTCTTGAAGGGCGCCGACATGGTCTTCATCACCGCCGGCAAGGGGGGCGGTACCGGGACCGGGGCGGCGCCGGTCATCGCCGAGGTCGCGAAGGGCATCGGAGCGCTCACGATCGGCGTCGTGACCCGGCCCTTCGCCTTCGAGGGGCGCCGGCGCTCCAACCAGGCCGAGCAGGGCATCCAGCGCTTGAAGGAGAAGGTGGACACCCTCATCGTCATCCCGAACGAGCGCCTCCTTGCCATCGCGGACGAGAAGACCTCGATGGTGAACGCCTTCAAGATGGCAGACGAGGTCCTCTTGCAGGGCGTCTCTGGGATCACGGACCTGATCAACGTGCCCGGCATGATCAACACCGACTTCGCCGACGTGAAGATGGTCATGAACAACGCCGGCTCGGCCATAATGGGCATCGGCAGCGGCTCCGGCGAGGGGAGGGCGGTCAACGCCGCCCGCCACGCCATCACGAGCCCGCTCCTCGAGGCCTCGATCGAGGGGGCGCGGGGGATCCTGCTCAACATCGCCGGCGGCTCGGACCTCACCTTGTGGGAGGTGAACGAGGCCGCCGCCATAATCCACGACGCCGCCCACCCCGACGCCAACATCATCTTCGGGAACGTCATCGACGACTCGCTCGGGGACTTCGTTCGAGTTACGGTCATCGCAGCCGGCTTCGACCGCTTCGAGGAGGCCCAGAGCGCCCAGCCGGCCCGGCCGCCCCGGGCCGCCCGCCCGGGCGAGGCCAGCCGCCCGGCCGGCCCGCCCGTCCCCGGCCGCCCCGGCCCGAGCCGCTTCGAGCCGAGCCCCGGCCGTCCTCTTCCCGACGTCTTCGCCAACGACGCCTCCGACTTGTCCGGTGATGGGGCAGGCGAGGATGGCGACGACTTCGACGTCCCGTCCTTCCTCAAGTAGCAGGCAGCCGGCAGCCAAGGGGCGCCTGATGCGCCCGGTCCTGACGAGCAGTCCGCAGGCCGACTTCTTCGCCTTTGAGGAGGCGGCCGTGCAGGTCACCGTCAGCAAGCGGAAGGCCGGCGGCCTGGC
>JAJZLV010000034.1 GCA_021803215.1 Actinomycetes bacterium
GAAGCCGCCCCGGTCATCGAGGCGACGAGGCGGGCCGTCTCCTCGAGGCGGCGGTCGTAGCCGTCGCCCGCCTCGATCACCCGAAGCGGAAGGGCGTGAGCGGTGACGAGGAGCTCGGTCTCGGGGGCCTCCGGGCCGACCCCGAGACAGCGCTAGGCCTCCTCGACCCGCTCGGAGAGAAGGCTCAGGTAGGTCGCCTCGGTGTGCCAGTCTTCGACGAAGGCGCTCTCGAGGCCGAGCTCGCCGGCCCTCTTCCTCGCCCGCTCGATGTACTCCCCGACGCTGGCGGCCGAGTAGTGGGGGGCGAGCACCAGTCCGACCAGGCCGTCCACCTCGAGCCGGGCCAGCTCTTCGACCGCCTGCTCGATCCTCGGGGCGGCGTGCTTGGCCCCGAAGCGGCACTCGTACCGACCCGGCGAGGCCTCGTCCAGGGCGGCCTGGATACCGGCGACCTGGGCCCGTGTCCGCTCTGCCAGCTGGGAGGTGCCGCCGACCGCCGCGTAGCGTCCCTCAAGCTCCGAGAGCTGCTCGGGGCTCGGTGGCCGGCCACGGCGAACCTCTGTGTAGAAGGCCTCGACCTCCTCGTAGCTGGCGGGCGTCCCGTAGGCCATAACAAGCACTCCGGTCCGGCCGGAGGTCATCGGCCCGTCTCTTCGTGGACGAGGTCGACCACTGCCGCGAGGATGCCCGGGTCGGTCTCGGGGAGGACGCCGTGACCGAGGTTGAAGACGTGTCCCGAAAGGCCGCTGGCCTCTTTCAGGACGCGGCGGGCGGCCTCCTCGACGACGGGGAGGGGACCGAGGCAGATGGCCGGGTCGAGGTTGCCCTGGAGGGCCTTGGCACCACCCACCCGGCGCGCCGCCTCGTCGAGGGCTACCCGCCAGTCGACCCCGACGACATCGCTCCCGGCACCCGCCATGAGGTCGAGCAGCTCGCCGGTCCCGACTCCGAAGTGGATGCGGGGCACGTCGAGGTCGGCCAGCCCCTCGAGCACCCGGCGCGAGGCGGGCAGCACGAAGCGCTCGTACTCGGCTCTGGAGAGGGCACCCGCCCAGCTGTCGAAGAGCTGGACGGCCGCCGCACCCGCCTCTACCTGGGCTCGCAAGGCTGCGAGCGAGATGTCGCCCAGCCTCTCGAGCAGCTCAGCCCAGACGAGCGGCTCTGAGTGCATGAGGACCTTGGTCCGGCCGAAGGTGCGAGACGGTCCTCCCTCGACGAGGTAGCTCGCGAGGGTGAAGGGGGCGCCGGCGAAGCCTATGAGGGGGATCGATAGCTCTTCTTTCAAGATCCTGACCGTCTCGATCACGTGGGCGAGGTCGTCGCCAGCCTCGAGCCTGCGGAGGCGGGCCAGGTCCGCTCGGCTCCTGAAGGGCTCGGCCAGCACCGGCCCCCTCCCCGGAACTATGTCGATGTCGAGGCCGATCGCGACGAGGGGTACGACGATGTCGGAGAAGAGGATGGCAGCGTCGACGCCGTAGCGTCGCACTGGTTGCAGGGTGATCTCGGCTGCCGTCTCCGGGTCGGACGTCGCCTGCAGGATAGAGCCCGAGCCGCGAAGCGCCCGGTACTCGGGCAGCGAGCGGCCTGCCTGGCGCATGAACCAGACGGGCGTCGCGTCGACCGGCTGGCGGCGGCAGGCGGCGAGAAACCTCACGAATCTGGACCCTACCTCGCACCGGTCCGCCCGCAGGGGGCTGGCCGGCGCCCGTCGCGGCCCCGGCATCTGCCCGTTTGGCTGAGAGACTCTCCGATGCGGTAAAAAAAAGGCCATGGCAGACGCCGCCGCCGCACTGGAGCGCCCTGACGTCCGGGGTCACCCGGTTGCCGAGCGCCCCCAGATGCTGGCCGTCGGCGTCATGATCTGGCTCGGCTCCGAGTTCATGTTCTTCTCCGGCCTCTTTGCAGCCTTCTTCACCATCCGGGCCAATGCCAAGGTGTGGCCGCCGCCCGGGACCAAGCTAGACACCTACCAGGCGCTCGCTTTCACCCTCGTGCTGCTCGCCTCATCGCCGACGATGCAGATCGCCGTCTGGGCCCAGGAGAAGGGTCAGTACAGAAAGGCGCGGGCCTGGGTAGTTACCAGCATCGTTCTCGGTGCCGCCTTCCTGGCAAACCAGGCCTATGAGTGGAAGACGCTGCCGTTCAGGCCCTCCACCAATGCCTACGGCTCGCTCTTTTACATCATGACCGGCCTGCACGGCCTCCACGTGCTCCTCGGGCTGGTGGCGATGATCGCGCTCCTCGGCCGCATGGCGGGCGCCAAGGGGGACCCGGGGGAGACTGCCGTCGTGCAGGCCGTCAGCTACTACTGGCATTTCGTCGATATCGTCTGGGTCGGGCTCTTCAGCGCCCTGTTCTTGCTGTCATAGATATATGGGCCTCCGCCTTCTAAGGAAGATCCTCGTCCCCTTCGCGGCCATCGTGGTCGCTGCCTCCATGGCGACGCTGCTCATGGGACGAAGCCACGTCGCCTCCCCTACCTCTACGCCGAGCCCGAGCCAGTTCTCGCTCACGGCTGCCGGCTCGGCTTCGAGGAAGGCCCAGCTGCAGACCGGCTACCAGCTCTTCCAGGTGCACTGCTCGTTCTGCCACGGGACGAGGGCCGACGGTTCGACCGGCATCGCCCCCAACCTGCAGGGGCTCGGCCCGGGAGTCGTGCAGCTCTGGCTGCGGACCGGTTGGATGCCGCTCAAGACCCCGGGCGCCCAGCCTGACAACAAGCCTCCCGCCTTCAACGACACCCAGATCCGCGAGATCGCCCTCTGGGTGGCCTCGCTCAAAAAGGGCGGGGTCCCCTTCCCGCCGAAGCTCCACCTCAACAAGGCGAACGTGGCGCAAGGCTTCAGCCTCTTCACGCTCAACTGCGCCCCCTGCCACACGATCACCGGCGCCGGTGACGCCCTGGCCGACGGCTACCACGCCCCGCCTCTGAAGGCTGTCACCCGCCACGAGGTCTACGAGGCGGTCCGCTCCGGCCCGCAGAACATGCCCCAGTTCGGGCCGAAGAACATCACTCCGGCCCAGCTGCGCGACATCATCAAGTACGTCGTCAAATACATCAAGCACCCGGTCAGCCCCGGCGGCATCTCGCTCGGTGGCGTCGGCCCGGTGGCCGAGGGCTTCGTCGGCCTCTTCATCGGCGTCGGTGGCTGCCTGCTCGCCGCCTACTGGGTGGGAGACCGGACCGAGCGCGGGAGCGAGGAGGACCAAGGCTCGGGCGAAGGACCGGCAGGCGAGAGGGAGGCGAGCCATGCCTGATCACCTGAACCCCGCAACGGAGGGGTCAAGCGGCGCTGGGGGCGAGGCAAGCGAGGACCGGCCGAAGGGGACCGTCATGCCGGCAGAGATGATCGAGGTCTCGATCGACGCCCCTCAGTTCCAGGTCGCCGCCGCCAACCCCGAGCGGGTGGAGCATGGCATCGCCGTCATGTTCATGATCGGGCTCCTCGGCTTCATGGGCTTTGGCGCCTCGTACTGGCAGAACTACTCGAACTTCTGGCTCGGCATAACGCTCGGGGTGGGCTTCTTCGGCCTCGGTGTCGGCATGGTGGCCTGGGGCAAGTACCTGATGCCCCGGGGGCCCTTCTCGGAGGCGCGGCACTCGGCGGCGCCGACCCCGGAAGAGCAGCAGGCCTTCCTAACCGACTTCACCTCGAGAGGAAAGGTGGCGATCGAGCGCCGTGGCTTCCTCCTGAAGCTGCTCGGGGCGGCCGGTGGCGTCTTCACCATCGTGGCGGCTTTCCCGCTGCTGCGCTCGCTCGGCCCGCTGCCGCAGAAGCTCTTCTACCGCACGGGCTGGAAGAAGCATTCCTACCTCGTCACATTCGAGGGGCGCCGGGTGCACGAGGACGACCTCGTGAAGGGTGGCGTGCTCACCGTCTTTCCTCCCGACGACATCGGCGGGGCTCTCAGCCAGACGATCCTCATCCGTCTCGAGGACGCCAGCTACGGCGACGTCGTGACGGCTCCCGGCCGCAAGACCTGGGGGCCGAAGGGCTACCTCGCCTTCTCGAAGGTGTGCACGCACGCCGGCTGCCCGGTGGCCCTCTGGCAGAAGGCGCTCGACGAGCTCCTCTGCCCCTGCCACCAGTCGATCTTCAAGGTCGGCCCCGGCCACCCGGCGGACGCTGTCTTCGGCCCCGCCCCGCGTCCGCTTCCCCAGCTGCCGCTCTACATCGACAAGCAGGGCTACCTGCGCGCCCAGGCGCCCTACAACGAGCCGGTCGGCCCGGGCTTTTGGGAGCGGGGAGCTGACTAGTGATCGACAACCTCTATCAGTGGACCGACAAGCGGCTCAACATATCGGGCGGTAGCCGGAAGCTCCTCAACAAGATCTTCCCCGACCACTGGTCGTTCATGCTGGGTGAGATCGCCCTCTACTCCTTCGTGGTGCTGGTCGCGACGGGGATCTTCCTCACCTTGTACTTCGTGCCCTCGCAGCACGAGATCGTCTATCACGGCCCCTACCTGCCTCTCGACGGCCAGCGGGTCTCGGAGGCCTATGCCTCGACGATCCGGCTGAGCTTCCAGGTTCGCGCCGGCCTGCTCATGCGCCAGATGCACCACTGGGCCGCCAACATCTTCGTCGGCTCGATCGTCGTGCACATGTGCCGCGTCTTTTTCACCGGCGGCTTCAGGAGGCCGCGGGAGTTCAACTGGATCATCGGCGTCAACCTGCTGATCCTGGCGATCTTCAACGGCTTTCTCGGCTACTCCCTACCCGACGACCTCGTCTCGGGAACCGGTATCCGCATCGCCTTCTCGATCCTCGAGTCGCTCCCGCTCGTCGGCAGCTACCTGGCGGTCTGGCTCTTCGGCGGCAACTTCCCCGGGACAGCCATCATCCCCCGCTTTTTCATCATCCACGTCCTGATCCTCCCGGCGATCATCGCCGGGCTGATCGGAGCCCACCTCTTCTTGCTGGTGAAGCAGAAGCACACCCAGTTCAAGGGGTCGGGCGCCACGGAGGAGAACGTGGTCGGGGCCCCGATGTACCCGAACTTCATAGCGAAGACCCAGGGCTTTCTCTTCCTCGTCACCGCCGTCACGGCCCTCTTGGCGGCCGTCGTCCAGATAAACCCGATCTGGCAGTACGGCCCCTACAAGCCCTACAAGGTCAGCTATGCCGTCCAGCCGGACTGGTACATGGGATGGCTCGACGGCGCCTTGAGAGTCATGCCGAGCTGGGAGATCGTCTTCCCGGGCCACATGATCCCGAACGCCTTCTTCCCGGGCATCCTGCTCCCCGGGCTCACCTTCACCATCCTCATGCTCTGGCCGATAATCGAGGCGAGGATAACCAAGGACGACGTCGAGCACCACATACTGGAAGAGCCGCGCAACAATCCGCTTCGAACCGCCTTCGGGGCCGCTGTGCTGGCGTTCTACTTCGTGCTCTTCGGGGCGAGCGCCACCGACGTTCTCGCCAACTATCTCTCCGTCTCGCTCAACACCGTCCTCGTAACCTTCAGGGTTCTCGTGATAGCGGTCCCGCTGGTCGTCTTCCCGATTACCTACAAGATCTGCGTCGAGCTGCAGCACCAGCACCGGCCGTCCAAGACCAAGCGCCACAACATCGTCGTGCGCTCGCCCGAGGGTGGTTACTCGACCATCGAGGTGAAGCCGCGGCCAGGCGACGAGCGGACGCATCTTCCCCCGATCCCGGTCGACGCCATGGTGCTGGTCGGGCCACGCACCGCCCAGGCAGCCGACGGGGCCAGCCCGACCAACGGGACGGACGGGGGCCGGGTCCGTGGCATCTTCAAGATCCCCCGCACCTACCGCTAGAGGCGGCTCCAGCCAACCTCCGGACCGCTCGACGGCCGAGTCCGCTTCAGCTCGCGCAGCCTGGCAGGCGCTGCTCGCCGAGTTCGCCCGCGTCGTCTCGGGGCGGCCCTCGGAACCAGCAGGTGTCCCGATCGGGGATGGGACGAGCTCGCCGCCGAGCCGCCGGCCCGAGGAGGCTCCAGCGAGGGGTGGCGAGAGTCCCTCCTGGCTCTTGCCTTCGGCCGATCCTCCGCGCGGCGGGTTCCCGGGCCGAGCGGCTCTCACTGGGTCCGATCTCGAGCCGGGGCCACCTCGCCTCGGGGACCGGCCGGGCCGATGAGCCTCGAGGTGGCGTAGGCCTCTTCCCGGTCGGGGGCGCCTGATGGTGGTGTTCGGGCCCGGACCGTCCGGGGCCGATCTGGTCCGGGGCCCGACGCAGGCGCCGACCTCGGCCGCGCCCGTCTCGATGGACGATGCTCGGCCGGAAGGTGGGCTGAAGAGGTCCTGCCAGCCTCGCCATGACCTCATTCGAACTCCGCAGACTCCTTCCGGTCGGCTCGTGGGTAGTCCCGCCGCCGGGGCCTGTGCTGGCGCCGACTGCTGGCCCGGCGAGCCAGCGCGAGCCCGGGAGGGGAATTGAACCCCTATCAACCGCTTACAAGGCGGACGCTCTGCCGTTGAGCTACCCGGGCCGGCGACGGCAACCGGCTGCCAGCCGGGCCCTCGTCGTGCCGGCGCCCGCCCGTGCGGACGCTTTTGGCACGGCCAAGTGTCGCGCGGACGGGATGGCACATGAGACGAGCCGGGCCCCAGGGCTATACTTTCGGCGGTTTGGTGGCCCCTTGCGCCACACTGGCCGGCGACAGCGTCGCCGATGAAACCTCGCTAGGAGGCAGACAGGTGCGCATTGTTGTTCTCGGCGGCGACGGCTTTTGCGGTTGGCCGACGTCGCTTTACCTCTCTGACCTGGGTCACGATGTCGTCATCGTCGACAACCTCTCTCGTCGCAACATCGACAACGAGCTCGAGGTCGGTTCCCTGACCCCGATCGCGCCGATGAGCGTCCGGCTGAAGGCCTGGCAGGAGGTGAGTGGCAAGGAGATCGCCTTCCACCGCTTCGACGTCTCCGACAACTACCACCGGTTGCTCTCTCTTCTGAGGGAGTACCAGCCTGACGCGGTGGTCCACTTCGCCGAGCAGCGAGCGGCACCGTACTCGATGAAGAGCTCCTGGCACAAGCGCTACACGGTCAACAACAACCTGAACGCCACCCACAACCTGCTGGCTGCAGTGGTCGAGTCCGGCCAGGACATCCACGTCGTCCACCTGGGCACCATGGGGGTCTACGGCTACGGCACGGCCGGGATGCGCATCCCGGAGGGCTACCTGCGAGTCGAGGTGCGGACCGACGACGGCCAGCGGGTCGAGCAGGAGATCCTCTACCCGACGAATCCGGGCAGCATCTACCACCTCACCAAGTCCCAGGACCAGCTGTTCTTCGCCTACTACAACAAGAACGACAAGGTGAGGGTCACCGACCTGCATCAGGGAATCGTCTGGGGAACCCAGACCGACCAGACCGAGCGGGACGAGCGGCTCATCAACCGCTTCGACTACGACGGCGACTACGGGACGGTTCTCAACCGCTTCCTCATGCAGGCCGCGATCGGCTATCCGCTCACGGTGCACGGCACGGGCGGCCAGACCCGAGCCTTCATCCATATCCGCAACACGGTCCGCTGCATCGAGCTCGCCATCACCAACCCCCCCGAGAAGGGTGAGCGGGTGAAGATCTTCAACCAGATGACCGAGACCCACCGCTTGCGTGACCTCGCCAAGCTGGTCTCGGAGCTGACCGGGGCCGAGATCGACTACGTCGAGAACCCCCGCAACGAAGATCCCGAGAACGACCTGTTCGTGGAGAACTCGAACTTCCTCGAGATGGGCCTCGAGCCGATCACCCTCCAAGAGGGCCTCTTGAAGGAAGTGGCCGAGATCGCCCAGAAGTACGCCGATCGCTGCGACCGCGACAAGATCCCGGCCCGGTCGCTCTGGCGGACGAAGTCCTGAGCTGAGCCCGGCCCAGACCCTTCCCGGCCTGGGCCGGGCCGTCAGCTCCTGCACGTCGGCGCCCGCGCCGGCCGTATAGCTTTCGGCCCGAGATGCCGCCCCGTCGTCGCCGCCGTTCCCGCCTGCCCACCGCCAGGAGATCGCGTCGCGGCCTTCTGCTCGGTCTGGCCCTCGCGATCGTGGTGGCCATCGCCATCGGCGAGACGGCGGCTGACGTCGTCAAGTCGAGCGGCCCGACGACGCTCATGCAGGAGCGGAGCTACGTGGCGGCTGTTGTGCCGATCATCGACGAGTCGGACGCTCTCATCCCCTGGTTGACCGACCTGCGGGCGCACGCCCGCCGGCTCGGGCGCCAGGGCATCTTCGCGGCCCTCGCCCGGCTCGAGTCGGGCTGCCAGCAGGTCGAGTCCAACCTCGCCTCCCTCGGCATCCCGGGACCCTCCCGCCACTCGGCCGCCCTCTTGGGCCGGGTTTTCACCCTTCGCTACAAGGCTGCCCGTGACTACGCCGGTGCAATGGCAGTCGCCCTCGCCGGCCAGACAGGCGGCCTCGCCCTCACCCGCCTGGAGGCCGCAGCCGGCGAGATGCGGGCCTCGGACAGGGCCTACCGGTCCTTCGTCGCCTCCCTCCCCAGGGCGGCCAAGCGCAAGACGGTGGCACTGCCGATCTCCCGCTGGACGGACTCGGCGCGCTGGGGTCCGAGCTCTCTCGCCCACTATCTGTCGGTGCTGGCGGCCGACCCGGCGCTTCGGATCGTCCACGACCTCACCATCCTCGATATCTCCCTCGAGCCACCCGTTCTCCTGATCACTCCCACGACGACCACGACGACCACTACGACGACCACCACGACTACGACCACCACCACCACCACGACGGTGCCCGGCGCGTCGACCACGACGACCCGCCCCTCGCCTCCGGCTACCACCACTGCCTCGACGCTTGCGACCACCACGACGCTGCAGCTGCCGCCGCCGAACTCGACCTCGGTGGTGGGCCCTACCAAGAGGCTGGCGGTGGTGGCGGTTGTGGCGAACGCCGGAGACGTCGCCGAGCACGCCGTGGTCGTACGGGCCGTGCTCGTCCCGCTCCGTTTCGCTGCTCGACCGAGAAAGAAGGGTCGGAAGGCCAGCCTTCGAAGCCTCCCGGCCGCCCAACAGGTACGGAGTCGGATCGGCACCTTCCAGGCAGGCGGTTCGCGGGACCTCACGCTCCCGTCGTTCAAGGTCGAGAGCGGTGTCGTCTACCGCCTGCGCGTAACCATCAGCGGCAGCCCGAACGGACCCGGGACGAGCGACAGCGAGGTCGTCCGAGTCGAGGTGGGGAGCTAGGGAGCTCCGCCCTCAGGCGGGCTCCGGCTCGAAGGGCCCGCGGCCCTCGGGAGGCTCCGTCCCTTCTTCGCCGCCTTCCTCGCGCTGGCCCCAGGCCGCCTCCACCCGAGCAGCAATCTCCGAGACGGGACGGCCCAGACGGCGGGCTGCTCTTGCCACGTCCTCGTACTCTGCCTTCACCCGCCCGGGGCTGACCTTCACCCTGACCGCCAGTCCCTCTATCTCGACCTCGTCGATCCTGCGAGCAGAGGCCCAGCGGCCGACCTCGTGAACCCTTACACCGAGGCTTCCGGTTTCGAGTCTCAGCTGGGCGGCCAGCTGGGCGGCGAGCCCGGGATCGGCCAGCACGCTCACCTGATGGCCCGGGCGCCCCTTTTTCATGAGCACCGGCGTTATCCAGGCGTCGAGGGCACCGGCATCCATGAGCGCCTCTACGGCATGGCCGAGGACCTCACCGGTGGCGTCGTCGAGATTGGCCTCGAGTACCAAAAGAGGCCGGTCGGCTCCCTCGACGAGGCCGCTCCCGCTCTTGTCGGTCACGGTCCCGAGGAGCACCTGGGTGCAGTTTGGAAGACCGTCGATCTCTCGCGTGCCGGCCCCGTAGCCGACCGACTCGATGGTCATGGCGGGAAGCGGGCCGTGGCTCGTGCTCCAGGCCCGCAACATGGCAGCCCCGGTCGGAGTCGTGAGCTCCAGCTGCAGGTCGAGTCCTTCGGTCGGTATCCCAGCCAAGAGCTCGGCCACGGCCGGCCCAGGGTTCGGAAGAAGGCCATGGGAGGCCCGGATGAGCCCGGTCCCGGTGGCGACGGCGCTCGAGGCAATCGCATCCACCTCGAGCACCTCGAGGGCGGCCGCCGAGCCGACTATGTCGACGATCGTGTCGTGGCCACCGACCTCGTGGAAGTGGACCTGGGAAGGTGAGCGGCGGTGGACCTTCCCCTCCGCCTTTGCCAGGGAAGCAAAGGCGGCGATCGCCCGTTCCCGCACCCGGTCGGGCAGGCGGGCCTCTTCGAGAACGCCGAGGATGTGGAACCAGGTCCGAACGACGCTGTCCCCGCGGGCGGTGACGACCGCATGCGTGCAGGCGAGGCCGTTTCGCATCACTGGCTCGAAGCGGAGCGACCAGCCTCCAATCGGAAGCCGCTCGATGATGCGAACCACAGCATCGGCGTCGGCCCCGGCATCTACCAGGCTGCCAAGGGTCATGTCGCCGGCGATGCCCGCGAAGCAGTTGAAATAGGCCAGCCGGGAGCGCTTGGGCGAGCTCACGGCAGCAGGCGGGCGACGGCGCAGGCGGCACCGTAGCCGTTGTCGATCCCAACGACCGCAATGCCCGCCGCACAGGACGAGAGCATGGCGAGAAGGGCCGTTACCCCTTCGAGGGACGAACCGTAACCGACGCTCGTCGGAACGGCCACGACGGGGGCTCCGGTGAGACCCCCGACGACGCTCGCGAGGGCTCCTTCCATTCCGGCCGCGACGATGACTGCGTCTGCCTCCTGCAGCGCCTCGACTGAGGCGAGGAGACGGTGGACACCAGCCACGCCGCAGTCGACGAGAAGCCGAGGGGCAAAGCCGTAGGCCTCGAGTGTTAGGGCGCACTCCTCGGCGACGGGCAGGTCGGCCGTGCCGGCCGTGACCACGAGCACCCTGGCCGGCCGGGCGGGGGCGGCCCGCCAGAGGAGAGTCGAGAGGCGGCCCTTGGCGGGAGCGGCTGCCACCCGTCGTGATCCCGGACAGGCCCGGTCGAGGGCGGCCACCTGCTCCTCGTCGGCTCTGGTGACGAGGACCGGCCCGTTGCTCGCCCGGAGCAGCTCGGCGACGATCCCAACGCAGTGATCAGGGCTCTTCCCGGGGGCATAGACGGCTTCGGGCATTCCCTGGCGGAGGGCCCGGTGGTGGTCTACCCGGGCGTAGCCGAGCTCCGTGAAGGGCAGACGCTGCAGCTTTCGCACGGCCTCGTCGGCGTCGATGGTGCCGGCGCGGACGTCGTCAAGAAGCTGGCGCAGTTGGGGCTCGTCCATGATCGCTAACTATCCTGCCCTTATGGAGGCAAAAGGGCGAGACGGGACACCCACCGGGGCTCGCTACGACACCTCAGCAGAGGGGCGCCGAGTTGCCTTTTTCGGCCCGCAGGGCACTTTCACCGAAGAGGCCCTCTTCCAGCTCTTCGACAAGGGGTCCTGCTGGCCGCTCGCCTTTCCCACCATCGAGGACGTCCTTCGGGCAGTCGAGGAGGGAGCCGCCGAGGTAGCCGTGGTCCCGATCGAGAACTCGATCGAGGGGACCGTCTCGGCGACCCTCGACCACCTCGTGTTCGAGTCGGAGCTGCTCATCCAGGCTGAAGCGATCCTGGACATCCACCTCTTCCTGCTGGCTCGGCGTGGTGCGGCTCTCGACGAGGTGCACTCGGTCATCTCGTTCCCTCACGCCACGGCCCAATGCCGGCGCTTCATCCACGAAAAGCTCGGCGATCCGAAGATCGAAGCCGCCAACTCGACTGCCGACGCCGCCCGGCTTGTGGCCGAGGAACTACCGTCCGGGACGGCGGCCATCGCCCCGCGACTGGCGGCCGAGGTCTACGGCCTCGAGGTGCTCGCCGAGGCGATCGAGGACTTTCCCGGCAACCAGACACGCTTCCTCGCGCTTGCTCCGGGCAGCGTCCCGGCCCCGACCGGTCACGACAAGACGAGTATCGTCTGCTTCCAGGCCGAGGACCACCCAGGCTCGCTCCATGAGGTGCTCGGGCAGTTCTCCGCCCGTAGCCTCAACCTCACCAAGATCGAGTCTCGGCCTGCCAAGCGCTCCCTCGGGGACTACTGCTTCTCGATCGACTTCGAGGGCCATGTTGCCGACCAGCTGGTCGCAGACTGCCTGACCGAGCTCCATGCATCCCTCGGTGGCTGCAAGTTCCTCGGTTCCTACCCAGCGGCGGGCGAGAGCGGCCCCAGCCGGCGCCAGGAGGTCTCCTCCCGGCGCGCGGCTGCCCGGCAGTGGCTGGACGGCTTGCGGGGATTCATCACTCCGCCACCGGCTGCTTAGCGCGTTGGTGGGGCAAAGCCATTGGCTGGTGCCCGCCCGGCGGTGTCGGGCGTTCGCCGCGGCCTGCGGCCGCCAGATCTAGCTCTGTGGCCGCCGGGGGTCCTTTGGCCGGCCAACCGTGAGGCGGTTCATCCAAGCGTCGCCGCGCGTTCGGCGCGCACTCCTGCAGGCGCGCCGTCAACCATCGCGTGGCGTGCTGGTCAGTGAAGACCACCCCTGAGGGCGAGCCTCATCCATCAACCGGGCAGCCAAGTTGCGACAGCTTCCCGTGTAGTCCAGAACATCGGCCCTTGCCACGGACACGCGTAACCGAAGTTCGCGCCACTCCAATGCCGAGCTACGGCTGGGGGACCGCGAGAGTGAGCATGAAGTCGTCGTCAGTGATGTGCCCAGAGTCCTGCACAAGCGAGACGCGTCGCCTAAGGCTCGAGCTGACGAGTGGCGGAACCTGCTCAGACGTGGATGACAGGTGCTGAACGACTCGAAGCTCATCTCCGGTGGGCTCGAACTAGAGTTTTCCCAGTCGGAGGGATGGCAGAGCGGACGAATGCAACGGTCTTGAAAGCCGACGTCTCGGTTCTGTTTCGACGGCTTGCGTTTGTTTCAGCCGGCCTGAGCTGGGTGGATCGTCGGTTCTGTCGGTCGACCTGTGTTTGAACAGCCCGGAATTATGGGGTGACTTATGGGGTGAATGGCCAGTCGTTCGGCGAGGCTTACCGCCCGGTCTTGCCGCTCATGGGTATCTTGGGCCCCCCTATCGGGGGACGTTGACATCACAGCCGTCCCTCGTGGGTGGCGAAAGCGGTGGCGGCCCTAGGCAGGCAGCCCCCTGGAGCGCGGGAGGTGAGGTTAGATTGGGCCACGCGGTAGCCATGCAAGTTGCCTGTCCACTAACGGCACTTCGGGGACACTCTTGGGCGACCCGGCAGCCGGGATATTGGGGCAGCCGGATGGCGCAACCGGTCGGACCATATTCGGTTCGCATCGCGTGTCCCGTATAGCGCACCGTTGCGAGAATTTTTGCCGGGCGGGTCTTACGGGACACCCTCCCTCGCACCGCACCGCTGGCCTGCGGTGTTCCCACTCAGGGTTCGGCTTGCGGGCCACCGGAGGGGGTGCTCAACCGGCTGGGGCCAACGTGACGATGACGTTGTCGGCGTAGCTGCCGCCGGCTGCGGTCTCCCGGAACGGCCCGCCGCAGGTCACCAGGACGAGGCGGGGCGGCCCAGCGTTGGTGAACAGGGACCGGTGGGCAACGGTGTTCGGGGAGAGCCGAGGCCGGGCGTCGACGGTCCAGGTCGTCTGGGTTCCCCTCCAGTCGAGGAGCACCTGGTCGCCGGGGACGAGCTGGCCGATCTGGCCGAGCGCCCCCTCGCCTTGGCCGACCCAGTTGACGTGCCCAGCGAGCAAGGTGACACCTGGGTGCCCTGGTAGTGGCGTCTGGTCATCCCAGCCGACGTGGTGGACGTCGGCTGGGATGTCGAGCGACCCGCCCGAGACCCCCTCAGCGGCGACCGGAGCGGTGACTTCGAGGGCAGGTATGGTCAGCGTCGCCACCTGCCCCGGGACCGTCGGGTGCCACGGGGCGGCCACGCCGGCAAGCGTTGGGGCGGGTACGGCCGGCGCCGGGGCGGGCGAAGCGGTTGGGGCAAGTGGCGCAGCGGCGCTCGCCACCGCCCGGAGATGGTCGGCGTGAGCCTGGCGGGCAATGCGGGCGGCGGGAGAGCCGACGAACGCCAACCAGCACAAGATCACTCCGACCAGCCCTACGAGGCCAGACGAGACGGCAACTGCGCCCCGTGGTCGCCTTCGTGCGCTTGGCCGGGTGTGTCCCATCGGCTATGCACGACGCCGTGCACGGCGTCGGAGGACCTCTTCGACCGCCACGCCGCCCGCTCCCAGCCCAACCATGGCGATCCCGACGGGTAACAGGGGCGACCGCCCACTTGGAGCCTGGGGCGGTCCGGTACCGATGGCGACGGCCTGGGGCGGGGCCGGGGCCGGACCCTTAACGGGTCCAGCCGGGGTGGCCGACGCCTGATTGGACGCCGTGGAGCTCCCGACGCTGTTCAACGCTTTGACAGTGAAGTAGTAGGTGGTGCCGTTGGTGAGCCCGCTCACCGTGTAGGAGGTGGCGGTGATCAACGTGGAGCCGTTCACCGGCGTCGGCGACTCCTTCCCGGAGCTGGTGCCCTCGAACACGTCG
>JAJZLV010000147.1 GCA_021803215.1 Actinomycetes bacterium
CCAGGGGAGTGAGTCGTTCTCGAGCTCGGCCCGCACGACCGTGTCGAAGAGCCAGGTGCGGATGATGTCGTGGGCCTGCGGCCGGATGTCCATCGGGAAGACCCGGCGGAACAGGTCCTCGTCGTCGAAGTAGCCGCCGGCGATCTGGGGCGTGAGCGACGAGGTCGCCCAGGTGTCCATGACGTCGGGGTCGCCGGCGAAGCCGCCGGGCTTTCCCCGGTCCGACTCCTCGTAGCCCGGCGGGACGTCGGTCGAGGGGTCCACCGGGAGGAGCGGCTCAGCTGGGAGGAGGAGACCGTCTTCGATCACCTCGCCTTCGTCGTCGAGCCGGTACCAGACGGGGAAGGGCACGCCGAAGTAGCGCTGGCGCGAGAGGGCCCAGTCGCCGGTGAGACCCTCGATCCAGTGCTCGTAGCGAGAGCGCATGAAAGCCGGCACCCAGTCGAGCTCCCGTCCCCTGGCGAGGAGGCGCTCTTTGTTGTCCATCGTCCGCAGGTACCACTGGCGGGACGAGACGATCTCCAAGGGCCGCTCACCCCGCTCGTAGAACTTGACCGCATGGGTTATGGGCCGGGGCTCGCCGACGAGGGCGCCCTGCTCACCGAGCAGCTCGACGATGCGCGCCTGGGCCCGCTTCACCGGCAAGCCCTCGAGCTCTCCGTAGTAGCGGCGGGCGGCCTCTGGATCGGTCGACTCCCAGCCCTCGTCGCCGAAGGGAGCCTCGCCGAGCCGACCGTCGCGCCGGATGACCGTCCGGGTCGGAAGGCCGAGCTCGCGCCACCAGGTCACGTCGGTGAGGTCGCCGAAGGTGCAGACCATGGCGATGCCGCTCGCCTTCTCGGGCTCGGCCAGCTCGTGGGCGACGACCGGCACCGGGACGGAGAAGAGGGGGGTGAGGACCTTGGTCCCGAAAAGCGCCCTGTAGCGCTCGTCTGAGGGGTGGGCGACGAGGGCGACGCAGGCGGGCAGGAGCTCGGGGCGGGTCGTCTCGATCTCGACCGGCGGACCGTCGCCGCCGGCGCGGGCGAAAGCGATCCGGTGGTAGGCACCCGGCCGCTCCCGGTCCTCGAGCTCGGCCTGGGCGACGGCGGTCTGATAGTCGACGTCCCAGAGGGTCGGCGCCTCGTGCCGGTAGGCCTCGCCCCGGGCGAGGTTGCGCAAGAAGGCCGCCTGGGAGGCTCGCCTCGCCCGTTCGCCGATCGTCGTGTAGTGGTGGCTCCAGTCGAACGACAGGCCGAGGCGGCGGAAGAGATCCTCGAAGGCCTTCTCGTCTTTTTTGGTGAGCTCGTGGCAGAGCTCGACGAAGTTCGGACGCGAGATCGGGATCTCCTCTTTTCCGGGCTTGGCGGGTGGCCGGAAGGAGGGGTCGTAGGGCTGGCTCGGGTCGCAGCGGACGCCGAAGTAGTTCTGCACGCGACGCTCAGTCGCAAGGCCGTTGTCGTCCCAGCCGATCGGGTAGAAGACGGCCTTGCCGCGCATGCGCTGGTAACGGGCGGTGACGTCGGTCTGGGTGTAGGAGAAGACATGGCCGACATGGAGCGAGCCCGAGACCGTCGGTGGTGGCGTGTCGATGGCGAAGACCTGGGACCGCTCCCTCGATCGGTCGAAGCGGTAGGTGCCCCTTTCCTCCCAGAGGGCCGTCCACTTGGCTTCGAGGTCGTCGAGGCTCGGCCGATCGGGCAGGCTGGGCGGCTTCATAGGACTAGTACGGTACTTCCATGCTGCGGCTCCACGACACGGCGACGGGCAGCCTGGCCGAGATGTCCGCCAAGAATGGGCCGTTTCGCCTCTATGTCTGCGGGCCGACCGTCTACGGTCCTCCCCACATCGGACACGGCCGCTTCACCCTCGTCTACGACGTGATCCGGCGCTACCTCGAGTCGGGCGGGACCACGGTCAGGCACGTCTCGAACGTCACCGACATCGACGACAAGATCATCGAGCGCGCCAACTCCGAACGAAGGCCATGGAAGGAGGTCGCCGAGGAGAACGAGGCCCTCTGGTGGTCTGCCATGGACCGCATGGGGGTGGCCAAGCCCCATGTCGTGCCGCACGCCACCGACTACGTCGAAGAGATGGTGGCTCTCGTCTCCGAGCTGGTGGCCCGGGGGATCGCCTACGACTCCGAGGACGGCGTCTATCTCTCGGTCGCCCACGTCCCTGGCTACGGCCTCTTGGCGCAGCAGTCTCTCGAGTCGCTTCGGGCGGGAGCCCGGGTCGAGCCGACCGGTGTCAAGCGCTCTCCGGTCGACTTCGCCCTCTGGAAGAAGGCCAAGCCGGGCGAGCCGAGCTGGCCCTCGCCCTACGGTCCCGGCCGGCCAGGCTGGCACACCGAGTGCGTCGTGATGTCGCTCGCCCTCTTGGGGGAGGGCTTCGAGCTGCACGGCGGCGGCGCCGACTTGAAGTTCCCCCACCACGAGAACGAGCGAGCCCAGGCGGTCGCCCTCGGTCGCCGGTTCGCCGACCACTGGGCGCACAACGGGCTGGTGGAGGTCGGCGGGGCGAAGATGGCCCGCTCGGTCGGCAACGTGACGAGCCTTGAAGGGCTTGCCGAGGCCCACGACCCTCGCGCCTACAGGCTGCTGGTGCTGCAGGCTCACTACCGCGCCCCGATGGAGGTGAGAGAGGCCCATCTCGAGGCGGCTTCCCAGGCCCTCGAGCGCCTCGACTCCCTGGCGAGGCGGATCGAGGAGAGCTCCGGAGATGGGCCGCAAGGCACCTTGCCCGCCTCGAGGCTTCCCGAGCGCTTCAAAGAGCGTATGGACGACGACCTCGACACCCCCCGTGCCATGGCTCTCGTCTTCGAGGCCATCAGGTCGGCGAATGCCTCACTTGCCAGCGGCGACCGGCCGGCCGGTCTCTCGGAGGGCCGAGCGGCCCTCTCCTGCGCGGCCGCCGTCGGCCTTCTCCCGACTGCCGTCAGCGTCGTCGCCAAAGAGGCCCTCCACCTCGCCGAGAAGAGGGATCAGGCGAGGTCCGCCCGGGACTGGGCGGCCGCAGACGCCCTCCGCCAGCAGCTCGTCCAGCTCGGCTACAGGGTGGAGGACACGCCGGCGGGCACCCGTCTCTACCGTTGAGAGATTTTCTGTGAGTCTGCTGGCAATCCCTGCTAGCGTGGCTGTCGGAGTGGGGCAGTTTCCCGCTCCGTCCGCATTTCCGAGTCAAGGGGGGATCGCCGAAGTGGCGACCGGAGTTGTGAAGTGGTTCAACGCCGAGAAGGGCTACGGGTTCATCTCCCAGTCCGACGGCGCGGACGTCTTCGTCCACCACACCGCTATACAGATGCAGGGATACCGCACGCTCACCGAGGGCCAGGAGGTCGAGTTCGACGTCCAGGAGGGTCCGAAGGGACTGCAGGCCGGCAACGTCCGCGCCAGCTGAGCTGACCGCCGCTCGTCTCACAGCTAGCACCGGCTCGAACTCTCCGGCCGGCGCAGCTGCGGGCGGGCGGGATCCTCTCCCACCGGCGCTTGCCGGATTCGCTGAGCCCTCGCCTGCGGGCGGCGGGTTGTTCGCACCTAGGTTACCGTCGGGTCACTCCGTCAGTTACTCTTTGGTCACTGGGGGGTATCCTGGCGGCAACGGCCGGCATAGACCCCGCCGACACGAGGCGAGTGATGAGCGATTTCTCTCTCGAGCTGAACGAGGACCAGCTCCAGGTGATCAAGTGGGTGCACGACTTCGCCGAGAACGTCGTGCGCCCGGCCGCGCACGAGTGGGACGAGCGGGAAGAGACCCCGTGGCCCATCATCAAGGAGGCGGCCCAGGTCGGCCTCTACTCCTTCGACTTCCTCGCGAGCTGCTTCGCGGACTCGACCGGACAGCTGCTGCCGGCCGTCAACGAGGAGCTCTCCTGGGGCGACGCCGGCATCGCCCTCGCCATCTTCGGCTCCACCCTCGGGGTGGCCGGCATCGTGGCGAACGGCACGCCCGAGCAGGTGGGCGAGTGGGCCCCGCAGTGCTTCGGCACTCCGGAGGAGGTGAAGCTGGCTGCCTTCTGCGTCTCCGAGCCCGACGCCGGCTCCGACGTGAGCAGCCTGAAGACCCGGGCCGTTTACGACGAGGCGAGCGACAGCTGGAGGCTCAACGGCACGAAGACCTGGATCACGAACGGCGGCATCGCCGACCTCCACGTCGTGGTGGCATCTGTCGAGCCGGAGCTTGGGAGCCGGGGGCAGGCGAGCTTCATAGTTCCTCCCGGCACTGAGGGGCTCTCGCAGGGCCAGAAGTTCAAGAAGATGGGCATCCGGGCCTCCCATACCGCCGAGGTGGTCCTCGAGGACGTGAAGGTCCCCGGCTCCTGCCTGCTTGGGGGAAAAGAGAGGCTCGACGAGCGCCTGGCGCGGGCCAAGGAAGGAAAGAAGGCCAAGGGGCAGGCGGCCATGGCGACCTTCGAGGCGAGCCGGCCGACGGTCGCCGCCCAGGCCGTCGGGATCGCCCGGGCCGCCTACGAGTACTCGCTCGAGTACGCGAAGGAGCGGAAGACCTTCGGGAAGCCGATCATCGAGCACCAGTCGATCGCCTTCAAGCTGGCCGACATGAGGACCCGGGTAGATGCCGCCCGGCTCCTCTACCAGCGGGCCGCCTGGATGGGCATGAACGGCAAGCCTTACCTGGCCGGCGAGGGCTCGATGTCGAAGCTCTTTGCCGGAGAGACGGCCGTCTGGGTGACCGAGCAGGCCATCCAGATCCTCGGGGGCTACGGCTACGTCCGGGAGTACCCGGTCGAGCGTTGGCACCGCGACTCGAAGATCTACACGATCTTCGAAGGGACCTCCGAGATACAGCGGCTCATCGTCGCCCGTGCCATCTCCGGGATGCACATCCAGTAGCTGCCCAGGGCTTTTGCCCGGCGCGTCGGGCCCGCTCCGCGGATAGCGGGGCACCTAGGTCCTCTCTCGTCCTGCAATCGCCGCCGGCATGGGGGGCATCGCTGGCCGCGGCGGGCGAGCTCGGTGGCAGCGGGAGCCCGGCGAGCGGAGGCTCCAGTTCGACGACAGGTCCGGGCGCGACACCGGCCGGAGCCGGTCGTGATCGCTCCACCTGCTCGGGGGGCGGTCGGCACCTCAAGCGGGCCGGCGAAGTTGCGGCGGTCGGGGGCCTCCGGGCCGGTCGAGCGGAACCACGCGAAGCGCCGCCGGCGGCTCTGCGGCCCTCTCGTGAGCCTGGGCCCCGACGGTGCGGCCAAGGCCTGGATGGCTAGGAGAGAGAGCGGCGGATGCCCCGCAGCCCGCCCCAGGCGAGGTTGGCCACTCGCTCGGCGAGCACCATCGCCTCCGCCTCGGCGCCGACGACCGAGCCGTCTCCTTCGGCGAGAGCGCCCTTTGTCGAAAAAGAGCCCGGCCTTTGCATCTCGGCCAGCCACTCCCGCGTGACGCCCTCGGTCATGCCTACCACGGCCACTGCCAGGGTGCGGCGGTGGTCGTCGTCGATGTCGGCGTCGATGAGCGGGCCGAGGAAGTCTGTGATGGCGATCTCGATCGAGCGGAGCCCCTCAGCGATCTCCTCGTCCTCGGGGGCCTGGTAGAGCATCCGCATGGCGGCCTGGTTCTCGAGGGCGAAGCGGAAGTAGGCCCGCATGCCCGCCTCGACCTTGAGCCGGGGGTTCGCCTCGTGCCCGGCCGCCTGCTCGAGGGCGGCGACGAGACGGGTCGTGACGTCGTCCAAAAGCTCGAGATAGAGAGCCCGCTTCGAGGCGAAGTGCTGGTAGAGCAGCGGCTTGGTCACCCCGGCGGCTGTGGCGATCTCCTCCATGGTCGTCTCGGCGTAGCCGCTGGCGGCGAAGGTCTCGAGGGCGACCTCGATCAGCTGGCGCCGGCGGCGGGCGGCGGTGAGGCGCCGGCGGGGCGGGCTCACGCTGACTGGGACGGCGGACATGGCGCAGCAACTTTACTGTTGGTAACCGGGGAGCTGTGCCGTCTGGGTCATCCCGCAGCGGGCAAAAGCGAGTAGAAAGGTGCGATGCCCCGTCGTGCTCTGATCACCGGCATCACCGGCCAGGACGGCTCCTACCTGGCCGAGCTGCTCTTGTCGATGGGCTATGAGGTGGTCGGGATGCTCCGGC
The DNA here is from genome assembly GCA_021803215.1 of Actinomycetes bacterium. Classification (GTDB taxonomy): domain Bacteria; phylum Actinomycetota; class Acidimicrobiia; order Acidimicrobiales; family Bog-793; genus JAJZLV01. The sequence goes on from JAJZLV010000147.1 coordinate 6,065, forward strand.
GCTCGAGCACCGTCAACTTCGAGCGCATCGCCCACATCCAAGACCGCATCGCGCTCGTCACGGGCGACCTGCTCGACGAGGTCTCGATCATCAACGTCCTTCGCGAGCACCGGCCCCAAGAGGTCTACAACCTTGCGGCCCAGTCCTTCGTGCCCACCTCGTGGAGCCAGCCCGTCCTGACGGGGGAGGTGACAGCGATGGGCGTCACGCGAATGCTCGACGCCATCCGCCTCACCGACCGGGAGATCCGCTTCTACCAGGCCAGCTCCTCTGAGATGTTCGGCAAGGTGCAGGAGGTGCCCCAGAGCGAGCGGACGCCCTTTTACCCTCGCAGCCCCTACGGCGTGGCCAAGGTCTACGGGCACTGGATCACCGTCAACTACCGCGAGAGCTACCAGATGCACGCCACCTCGGGCATCTTGTTCAACCACGAGAGCCCCCGGCGTGGGATGGAGTTCCTCCCCCGCAAGGTGAGCCACGGGGTGGCCCGTATCAAGCTCGGCCTCGACGACAAGCTCCGTCTCGGCAACCTCGACGCCAAGCGGGACTGGGGCTTTGCCGGCGACTACGTCCGTGCCATGTGGGGCATGCTGCAGTCAGACGAGCCGACCGACTACGTGATCGCCACCGGTGAGACCCACTCGGTGAGGGAGTTCTGCCAGATCGCCTTCGACCGGGCCGGCCTCGACATGGAGAGCCATGTCGAGATCGACAAGCGCTTCTTCCGCCCGGCTGAGGTGGACCTGCTGGTAGGAGACCCGAAAAGGGCGCAAGAGGAGATCGGCTGGAAGACCGAGGTGAGCTTCCCCGAGCTCGTCCAGATGATGGTGGACGCCGACATCGACCTTCTGCGCTCCCAGGTCGGCTAGCCGCTTGGCCCAACCACCGCCCCGCCCCCTAGCATTGGGGCGATCCCATGGCGCCAGCAGTCTCCCTGCGTGAGGCCGTCGTACTGTCCGGCCGCTTTCCCCTCCTCGCTGGAGCTTCGCTCGATATCGAGGAGGGCGAGATCGCTCACATCCGCGGGCCGAACGGGGCCGGTAAGACGAGCCTGCTGCGCCTTTGTGCCGGCCTGCTGCCGCTGCACCGCGGGGCTGGCTTCGTCCTCGGCCACGACCTGTCGGTCGAGCGACGCAGCCTGCGGCGCCAGGTCGGTCTCCTCGGCCACCAGAGCTTCCTCTACGAGGAGCTGACAGTCGGAGAGAACCTCCGGTACGCCCTGAGGGCGAGCGGAGCCGACCGCCACCGGGCCGAGCCGGCCGCCGCCCGCCTCTCGCTCGCCGGCCGCCTCTTCGACACCCCGGTCGCCCGGCTCTCGGCCGGGCAGCGGCGCAGGACCGCCCTGGCGGTTCTCGTGGCCCGGGATCCGGTTCTCTGGCTCTTGGACGAGCCGCACGCCGGACTCGACGAGGAGGGGCGCCAACTGCTGGACGAGCTCATCTCCGGCTCGCGCTCGAGGGGCCGCACCGTCGTGCTCTGCTCGCACGAGCACCATCACGCCGCCTCGCTGGCGGATCGGGTGATCCTTCTCGCCGGGGGTCGAGTGGTGAAGGAGCCGGCCGGTGTGGCATGACGCCTTCCTCGTGGCAGGGAAGGACCTTCGCATCGAGCTCAGGTCAAAGGTGGCCCTCAACCAGGTCGTTCCCTTCGCGGCCGTCGTCATATTGCTGTTCGGACTGGCCCTCGGTCCGAACCGGGCGGTCCTCTCGCCGGCCGCGGCCGGTCTGTTCTGGGTAGCGGTCCTCCTCTCCTCGGTGCTGGCGACCCAGCGCTCGTTCGCGGTCGAAGCCGCCGACGGAGCCCGTGACGGTCTTCGCCTCTCGGGCCTCGACCCGGCCGGCATCTTCCTCGGAAAGGCCGCTGCCGTCGCCGGAGAGCTCATAGTGCTCGAGGCCCTCTTGAGCGTCGGAGTGGCGGTCCTATACGGCCTCGAGCTGACGGGGGCCCTGGTGCTCATCGCGACCTGCCTGGCCGCTACGGTGGGCCTGGCCGCCGTCGGCGTCACCTACGGTGCCATCGCCTCCGGGCTTCGCATAAAAGAGACCCTCCTGCCATTGCTCTTCCTCCCCGTCGCCGCTCCTGTCCTCCTCGGGGCCACCAAGGCCTGGGACGAGGCTCTCACCGGCCGGCCGGGGGCCGGAGCCGGCTGGCTCGGGCTGCTCGTGGTCTTCGCCGTCATCTACGTGGCCGTCGGCATCGTCGCCTTCGGTCCTTTATTGGAGGAGGCATGAGCAGGAACAGGCTTGTCAGGCTCGTCGGGGCTCTCGGGCTCGTGGGCGTCATAGCCACCTACTGGCTGGGGCTCTTCGTCACGCCGAACGCCAAGCTGTTCGGCTCTTTGGTGCGGCTCTTGTACATCCACCCCTCGATGGCCTGGGTGGCCTTCGTCGCCTACGGGATGGCCTTTTGCTCGAGCCTGCTCTACCTCTGGCCCCGTACCCGCCACGCCCGCTTTGACCGCTTGGCCGGTGCCTCGGCCGAGGTCGGCGTGGTCTTCACCGGCCTCACCCTCGTCACCGGCTCCATCTGGGGCCGCACCACCTGGGGTGTGTGGTGGACCTGGGACCCCCTTCTCACGACGACCGCCTTGTTGTTCGTGCTCTACCTCGGCTACCTCGCCCTGCGGCGGGTGCCGGGCGATCCCGAGGTCGTGGCGAGGCGCTCGGCGATCGCGGCCCTCATCGCCTTTGTCGACGTCCCGGTCGTCTACTTCTCGGTCACCTGGTGGCGAAGCCTCCACCAGCCTCCGACGGTCGATCTCGCCGGCCGGCACCTGTACGTCCACGGGATAATGGCCTTCACCCTGTTTTTGAGCTTCGTCTCGTTCACCCTCGTCTACGCCTGGCTGACTGCCCACCGCTACCGCTTGGCGGCTCTCTCGGAGAGGGAGGAGGACGAGGGTCTCGACCTCGCCCTCGAGGAGAGGCGGGCGGAGGGGGTGCTCGCTTGAGCGGGTACGTGGAAGCCGGCTACCTCGTCGTCACGATCGGACTCGGCGGCTACGCCGTCAGCCTGCTCGCCCGGCAGCGGGCCGCCCGAGCCCGGCTGCAGCCGCGACGCCGCCCGCCGGTCGAAGAGAGGCCCGAGCCGGAGGAGAAGAGATGAGCACGGCGACGGCGGCCGGTCCCGCCAGCAAGGCCGGCACCGCGGCCGCCCGCCAGGCGGCTGCCACCACGCGCCGCCGGCTGGCTGTCGTCGGCGTGGTCATAGTGGCCGCTCTCGGCTTCCTCGTCTACAAGGGGCTCACCTCGGCCATCGTCTTTTTCAAGACGGCCAGCGAGGCGGTCGCCAACCGAGCCCAGCTCGGCAACAGCACCTTCCAGCTCGAGGGCACGGTGGTGCGGGGCACGGTCCACCACCTGGGCGGCTCCAGGGTCGCCTTCGAGATCCGCCAGGGCGGCGCCAGCATCCACATCGTCAACACCGGCGAGCCGCCTCAGCTGTTCCGACCGGGACTTCCCGTCGTCGTGGTCGGCCACTTCGTCGGGAGCGGTGACAACTTCGCCTCGGACCAGATCATGGTGAAGCACTCCCAGCAGTACATCGCCGCCCACCCGAACCGCGTGCGGTCGACGGGCGCGAAGAAGACCGCCGCCGGACGGTGAACGCCGTACTCGGGCAGGCCGGGGTGGCCCTCGGGCTTGTCTCCTCGGCTGGCGGCGCCATCGGCCTTCTCATCGGCCTCCTACGGCGGAGCGAGCCGCTCGTGAGGGCGGCCTCGAAGGCCATCTTCGGCCTGGTCGTAGGAGTGCTCCTGGCGGTCTTCGCCATGGAGCACGCCCTTTTGACCCATGACTTCTCGCTCTCTTACGTCGCCAACAACAACGCCAGGCAGACACCGCTCCTCTACGACATCACCGGCATGTGGTCGGCCCTGCAGGGCTCGATCCTGCTCTGGGCGCTCATCCTCACCGGCTACCTGGCGGCCATGTACCATCGCTTCCGGCACCGGCTGACCGACCGCCTCTTCACCATCGCCGGGCTGGTCGGGATGTGCATCGCCGCCTACTTCTTCGCCCTCATGGCCGGGCCGGCCAACCCGTTCCTCACCGTCTCCGGCCATCCGGTCTCGAACGGCCTCGGGCCGAACCCGCTCCTGCAGGACAACCCGCTCATCGCCTTCCACCCGGTCTTGCTCTACCTCGGATACGTCGGGTTCACCGTCCCGTTCGCCTTTGCCATCGCGGCTCTGGTCACCGGCCGTCTCGGCGAGGGCTGGCTCGTGGAGACCAGGCGCTGGACCGTCGCCGCCTGGGCCTTCCTCACCGTCGGCATCGTCCTGGGCGCCTGGTGGTCCTACCAGGTGCTCGGCTGGGGCGGCTTTTGGGCCTGGGACCCGGTCGAGAACGCCGCCCTCTTGCCCTGGCTGTGCGCCACCGCCTACCTCCACTCGGTGATGGTGCAGGAGCGGCGAGGCCTGCTCCGGGTCTGGAACCTCTCGCTTCTCATCGCCACCTACGCCCTCACGATCCTCGGCACCTTTCTCACCCGCTCCGGCGTGATCGTCTCGGTGCACGCCTTCAGCGACTCGAACCTCGGTCCGGTCCTCATCGCCTTCTTCGGCGTCGTGGTGGCGGCCGGCGTCGGACTCATCGCCTGGCGGGGCGACCAGCTCCACTCGCCGGGATCGATCGACTCGCCTCTCTCGCGCGAGGGGGCTTTCCTGGTGAACAACCTCCTCTTCGCCGCCTTTGCCCTCGTCGTTCTGATCGGCACCGTCTTTCCCCTCTTCGTAGAGGCGCTCAGCCACCAGACGATCTCGGTCGGGGCCCCCTACTACGACGCCGTCACCGGACCGATCGGCTTCGCCCTGTTGTTCTTCATGGCCGTCGCCCCGGTGCTGCCCTGGCGGTCCGCCTCGGTCGAGCTGTTGCGGTCCCGCCTCGCGGTGCCGGCCTGGGTCGGGCTCGCCGTCGTGGCCGGCTGCGTCCTCGGGGGAGTGCGCGGCTTCGGGCCGCTGGCCGCCTTCGGCCTTGCCGGAGTGGCAGCCGGATCGGCGCTGCGTCAGTTGGTGCTGGCCACCTGGTCGGCCCACCGATCGGGTGCCGGAGCCTGGCGGGGCTTCGTCGGCCGAGCGAACGGCGGCATGATCGTCCACCTCGGGGTCGTCATGGTTGCCTGCGGCCTGGTGGCCGCCAACTCGTTCGGGCACCGCGGCACCGTCACCCTCCGCCCGGGCCAGAGGGCTGTCGTAGAGGGGCACTCGATCGCCTTCTACTCGGCTCACCACTTCGTCCACCCGAACGACAACGGCGTGGTGGCGAGCGTGCTGGTGGACGGCGCCCTCCTCCGCCCTGCCATCACCAACTTCCCCGGCCAAGAAGGGATCGGCACGCCGGGCATCGACTCCTCGTTCTTCTCGGGCGACGTCTATGTCACGATCGACTCCGCCCTGCCGGGAGGAAGAGGCCCGATCACCTTCGGTATCGTGGCCCAGCCGATGATCATGTGGCTTTGGATCGGCGGCTTCACCATCGGCGTCGGAGCCCTCCTGGCGGCGGTCCCCGGCAAGCGGCGGCGGCGGGGGACCGAGGCGGTCTCGGCGCCGGCCCTAAAGAGCGGGCAGCGGCCGGGGCGAGAGCCGGTCGGGGCGGAGCCGGGCGCCGTCCTCCCGGTCGGGAGCCGGACGTGAGGCAGAGCACCAAGCGCCGCTTCGCGGTCGCTCGTTGGTCGTCTCTCGGCGTCCTCGTCGTCGTCGCGGTGCTGGTGGCGGTGCTCGCCACCCGGCCCTCGGCCGCCGAGCAGGTGGCCCCGAGCCCGCTTCTCGGAAAGCCGGCCCCAGCTCTGTCGGGCCGGACGCTTTCGGGCGGGCGGGAGGTCAGGCTCGGCAGCTACAGGCACCGCTGGGTGCTGGTGAACTTCTTCGCCTCCTGGTGCACCGTTTGCCAGGCGGAGACGCCCCAGATCGAGCGCTTCTACTACTCACACCCAGACGGGAAGCGGCCGATGGTCATCGGCGTCCTCTACGGCGACAGCGTGCGCGACGGCATCCTGTTCGACCGCAACGAGGGGGCGACCTGGCCTGCCATCTCGGATCCGGGGGGCACCATCGCCTCCAACTGGGGTGTGGGCAGCCTGCCCCGCTCCTACCTGATCGCACCGGACGGCCGAGTGGTGGCCGCCATCCTCGGCGGCATCACCGCCTCCCAGCTCGACCGGCTGCTCGAGTCGAAGGCGGCCCACCTCGCCGCCGCCGCCGGATGAGCGGGCGGCGGGGACGGCGGTCCCTCCTCGCCACCCGGAGCGCCTGGGCTCTCCTGGCAGCCTTGGCGGTCGCCTTCCTCGCCTTCGGGAGCGTCCACGGCAACCCCGACTCGCCGAAGGCCCGCATCGCCAGCCTCGACGGGATAATCAAGTGCCCCGCCTGCGAGGACCTCTCGATCGCCCAGTCGAACGCCCCCTCTGCAGTCACCCTGCGCCACGAGGTGGCTCGCTTCGTCGACGAGGGCTGGTCTGACGCCAGAGTCGAGTCGTGGGTGACCAACCGCTACGGGGCGGCCGCTCTTCTCGTGCCCTCTTCGGCCGGGGCGGGCGAGACGCTCTACCTCGTGCCAGTCGGCCTGGTCGGCCTGGCGGTGGCAGGCCTCGGCTGGTACCTGTGGCGGCGCCGGCCCTCGGCCGGTGCCAGGGGGACCGCCGATGGAGGAAGCGCCGCATGAGCCGGGCCGAGCTCGAGGAGGAGCTCGCCTATCTCCGGCGCTCGCTCGAGGACCTCGAGAGCGAGCACGAGGCGGGTGACATCGCCGAGGTCGAGTATGCCCGGCTCAAGTCGAGCTACTCGAGCCGGCTGGCGAGAGCCGAGGGCGAGCTCGCTAGAGAGCCATTCGAGGAGTCGGCGCCGGCCCGCCCGGCCGGCTCCCGGCGCCTCTACCCGCAGAGCCGCCGGGCCCGCCTGGTGACGGGCTGGAGCGCCTTTCTCTGCTTCCTCCTCGCCGCCCTCTTGTTGTCCCTGAGCCTGGCAGCAGTTGGTCCCTTCTCGACCGGGCCCTCTCTCAGCACGAACGAGCGGGTCCAGATAATGCTGGCGGAGGCCTCCGAGCTCGGCTCCTCCGGTCAGATGGGCCTGGCGCTCTCGACCTACGCCAAGGTGCTGGCGCTGCGGCCCCGTCAACCCGAGGCCCTCGCCGGCGCCGGCTGGCTCAGCCGCATCGTCGGGCTCTCGAGCCACGACCCCTCGATGGTGCGGGAGGGCGACGCCGAGATCGAGGCGGCCGTCCGCTCGGACCCGGGCTATGCGATCGGCCGGGCCTATGACGGGGTGATGCTCTACGTCGACCGCAAGGAGGCGAAGCCGGCTGTGAGCCAGTTCGACGCCATGCTGGTCGACCACCCTTCGGCCGCTCTCGTCTACAGCGTCCACCTGGAAGCCGAGGCGGCCTACAAGGCGGCCGGCCAGCCGGTACCACCCAGCTTCGCAAGGGCCCGCCCGCCTCGTTCGAAGAAGGCCTCGAAGGCCTAGCCGCGGGCGCTTTGGGCGAGCGTCCGCAGGCCGGCGACGACCTCGGGGAAGACACGGCCAAAGGCGCTGACGTCCTTCTCGCTCGAGCTCCAGCCGAGCGAGAGACGGACCGATGAGTCCGGGGCAGCGCCGATCGCCTCGAGGACCATAGAGGGCTCGAGGGATTCAGAGGAGCAGGCCGAGCCGGAGTGGGCCGCGATGCCGGCCCGGTCGAGGCCGAGCAGCACCGCTTCGCCGAAGAGCCCGGACACCTCGAAGCAGGCGATGTGAGAGAGCCGCTCGGCCTCCGTGCCGGGCCCGAGGAGCGTGACGCCCTCGACGCCGAGCGCCGCCTCGACGAGGCTGCGGCCGAGCTTGGCCGAGACAGCGCTCTCGGCCTCCATCGCCGCGGCTGCCTCCTCGGCCGCCGCCCCGAAGCCGACGATGCCGAGCAGGTCCTCGGCGCCGGCCCTCCGGCCGCGCTCCTCTGCCCCGCCGAGGAGAAGGGGGCGGAGCCGGACTCGCGGCCCCAGTATCAGGGCCCCGACGCCGGGCGGTCCGCCCATCTTGTGGGCGGAGACGCTCGTGAAGTCGGCCCTCTCGCTCAGCAGGTCGGGCCGGTGGCCGAAGGAGGCGGCCCCGTCGACGTGGAGAGGCACGCCGCCCTTCTCGCAGAGCTCGGCCACCTCATCGAGCCGCTGGAGGGTTCCTATCTCGTGGTTGGCCGACTGGCAGTTGACGAGACCGACCTCGCCCT
>JAJZLV010000124.1 GCA_021803215.1 Actinomycetes bacterium
GAGCAACCTACGGGCGGGCTGTGAGAGCCACGGGGGATGTCGGGCCTGCGGCCCGAGCCCTTCTTCCCCTGAGGGCTGAGCCCGCCAGTCCCCGCGGGGCGATCTGATGGATCGCATCGTCGTGGTCGGCGCCGGGCTGGCCGGGCTCGGCGCCGCCGAGGAGCTGCGCCGCCAGGGTTTCGAGCGCCAGCTCGTGCTGCTCGGTGACGAGCCGCACGACCCCTACGACCGCCCCCCGCTCTCCAAGCAGTTCCTGGCCGGCGAGTGGGGCGAGGAGCGGCTCTACCTGAGGAAGCCGGAGAGGCTGGCCGAGCTCGCCCTCGAGCACAAGAGAGGGGTGGCCGCCGGGCTAGACCTCTCGAGAAAGGTGGTTCACCTGGCGGAGGGCGAGGAGCTCTCCTACGACGGCCTCGTGCTCGCGACCGGCTCGCGGGCCCGCCGGCTCCCAGCCTTCGAGGGACTGGCCGGGGCCCGCGTGCTGCGCAGCCTCGAGGACGCCCTCTTGCTTCGCCGGGCCCTTTTGGAAAAGGGGCGACTCCTCGTGGTCGGCGCCGGCTTCATCGGGATGGAGGTGGCCGCCACGGCCAGGGGCCTCGGCTGCCGGGTGAGCGTCGTGGAGCCGCTCGAAGCCCCCCTCCTCAGGGCTCTCGGTCCGGCGGCCGGAGCGGCCTGTGCCGAGCTCCACCGCCGCCAGGGGGTCGAGCTCCATCTCGGAGTCGGGGTCGGGTCGGTCACCGAGACGGCCGAGGGGCGCCTTGTGGTCGAGCTGGCCGACAAGAGCAGGCTCGAGGCCGACGCCGCCGTCGTCGGGGTGGGGGCGGTCCCGAACGTCGGCTGGCTCGAGGGCTCCGGGCTCGAGGTCGGCCCGGGCGGGGTGGCCTGCGACGCCAGGCTCGTGGCGGCCCCCTCTGTCGTGGTGGCAGGCGACATTGCCCGCTTCCCGTTCGGTCCCTCCCGGGCCGCTGTCCGCCTCGAGCACCGCACCAACGCCGCCGAGCAGGGACCACATGCCGCCCGCAGCCTCCTCGGCGAGCAGGCCGACTTCGAGACAGTCCCCTACGTCTGGTCGGACCAGTACGACCAGAAGATCCAGCTGCTCGGCCTGCCCGAGCCGGACGACGAGATGGCGGTGGTGGAGGGGGAGCTGGAGAGCGGGCGCTTCCTCGCCCTCTACGGGCGAGGGAGCCGCCTCGTGGGAGCCGTCGGGTTCTCTATGCCGCGGGCCCTGATGGCCGTCCGCAACCTCCTGCTCAAAGGGGCCTCCTTCGAGGAGGCGCTCGGCGCCAGGCCCTGAGGCTCACCGGCGCGGGTGGCGCCACCACCCGACCTGGCGGGAGAAGGCCCGCAGGATGGCGCCCACCTCGGCCTCGTGAGGGGAGGCCCGGCCGGTGCCCGCGCCGGACCCAGCCGAGTAGTGGGCCTCCTCCAGCACCGCCGCCGCCCGGCTGAGGGCGATCTTCGGATAGCGCCCTTCCAGCCGCCGGGCGTACTCGCTCAAGGTCTCGGCCCGCCGCCGGGGGAGACCGGCCCTCTTCCCGAGCCGCTCGAGGCGGAGGGCGGCCCGCCCGGCGAAGCTGCGGGGCAGGCTGCGCCGGCGCCGCTCGAGGGAGAAGGCGCCGTAACCGGCCAGGCCGGCCCCTGCGACCGAGCCGATCGGGACGAGCGGGAGCCGGCCGGCGTCGGCCAGGATGGCGTGGGCCAGGTAGGAGCCGGGCGAGCTCGGGGCGAGCGGGACGTTGGCCGTCGGGTCGAAGTTCTGCCAACCGTACTTCGGGAAGTAGACCTGCACCCAGGCGTGGGCGTCCTTTGCCTGGATCTCGTAGAGGTTGGAGAGCGGGTCGTAGGGACCAGGCACGTACCCGGTCGCCTCCCTGGCCGGGATGCCGAGAGTGCGGAGCATCACGGCCAGCGCCGTCGAGATCTGCTCGCAGTAGCCCCGGCGGGATCCGAAGAGGAACTGGTTGACGGCGTCTTGGCCAGGCCGGAGGGGCGGGATGTCGAGGGTGTACTTCGTGTGGCCGGCGATCCAGGACTCGAGCGCCTCGACCTTCGCCACCGTCGTGCGGGCGTGGCGGCGGGCGACGATGCGCCGCGCCAGGGCGGCCGCCCGGGGATAGGGATAGGGGAGCTGGAGGGCGTCCTTTATGGCCGGAAAGCTCCTCACCCTTCTCGTGAGCGGTCGGGTGTCTGTCGCCAGCAGGGCGGGGGAGACCTCGTTGTCGGCCGAGACGACCGTGTAGACGGTGCCTGCCGTCATGGCGACGGTGGTGCGGATCGAGCCGTCGTTCCCGAGGATGATCGAGCGGGAGGGGAAGAAGACCTCGGTCGGCTGGGAGGTGGCGAAGAGGATGTTCGGGAGGGCGGTCTCGACGTAGAAGGTCTGGACGTTCTCCTTCCCGGGAGGGCCGGCCAGCCCGGGAACCGGCAGCTCGAAGGGAGAGCCGCCGCTCAGGCGGGTGATGCCCCTGTCTCGGCGGGAGGGGAGCCAGCTCTGGCCGTTCCAGGTGTCGTAGGTGAGCCCGAGGAAGTAGCCGGGCGAGTCGGCCCGCACCCGCATGATCACCTTCGAGCCGAGCGAGAAGCGGTCGGCGGTATCGAGGTTGCCGGAGAAGCCGATGTAGCCCCCGACCCCGACCCGGCCGCCGGGCTTGCCGGGATGGGAGGGCTGGGTCGGGTTCGGGCCGCTCCCGCCGGCCAGCCCGCCGTCGTTGGGCAGGCGCAAGAAATTGGTTATCGAGTGGGGGAGCGAGAGGTTCTGGGTCGCCCGGGGGGCGGGCAGCACGATGAGGAGGCCGATCGCCACGGCGAGGATGATGACCAGGCTGCCGGCGAGGAGCCCGAAGGGGAGCCCGTGGCCTCCACCAGTCATGGAGCGCCACGAGCAGGCGAGGCCGGCCACGCAGCAGACGAGCATGACGGCGGCGAAGACGAGGAAGCTGGCCGAGACAGCCTGGGCGCCGGCCACGGTGACGAGGGCGGCCGCCGCCGCCAGCGAGAAGAGGAGGTCGCGCCGGGCCGGCACGTCGAAGGAGTGGATCGCCTGCACCCAGGTGAAAAGGCCGGCCAGCGGCACCTCGATGGAGACGAGCTGTCCCGTCCCGGCCGCCTGCAGGACCTGGTTGACGAACCAGGCGAAGACGCCGATCACGGCGGCCGCCAGGAGGACCTTCAGCCACTGGCGGGGGCGGTTCCTCGCCAGATAGGAGAAGGCCATCCCGACCGCCACCGCCACGACGGCGAGAAGAGCGGTCGAGGCCGGGAGCTCGCCGACTGCCTCACAAGAGAGGATGCCGGTGACGACGGCCACGGTCGTGATGAGCCGGAAGGTCACCGAGTCCTCCGGGCGGACCGGGGCGTTGGCCCGCCGGAGCCGCTCTCTGAGGCCGAGATTGGCCTCGCCCGCCGGAGCCGCCGGGCGGCTCACCTCTCCTCCTCGCCGAGCGCCCCCCATGGGTTCTTCCCGACGCGAGCGAGCAGGCGACCCGCCTGGCGCTCGGAGGTGACCCGGCTCGGGTGGAGGGCGCCCTCTCCGAGCTCGACAACGACGGGTCGGCCCTCGGCGAGGTGGCCGCAGATGGCGGCCAGCAGTCTGGAGGCCGCCTCCTCGGCGGCGAGGGGCTCCTCGGGCAGCTCCGCCCGGAGCCGGACGAAGCGTTCGAGCGAGAGGTCCGACTCCTTCACCATGAGCGAGCCCGTGTGGGCGGTGGAGCGCCAGTCGACCCGGCGGGGGCTGTCTCCCACCTGGTACTCGCGAGAGCCTCGCCGCTCCCCCTCCTCGGCGAGGCGGGAGGCTGGAGAGGCGCTGCCCGGCTCGGCGACCTCTTCGCCGGCCCGCCCGCTCGGCGCCCGCGCCGGCGAGACGACGACGAGTCGGGGGAGGGCGAGGTGGCGGCGGCAAGACCACCAGAGAAGGCCGAAAGGGGCGGCGCTCGAGAGGTCGACCTCGATCGCTCGCAGCAGCCCGCGGCGATCCGGCAAGAGCTCTACCTCGGTGCTCTTGCCGGCCGAGAGGTTGGTCGGGGTTCCCGCCGGCCGGACGGGCGTGAGACGGCAGGAGCTCTCGGCCCTCACCTTGATCCGGAGGGGCCGGCCGGAGGTGGCGTCGTCGGGCGAGGCTTCGATCCTCACCTGCAGCCTGTTCGTCGCCAGCGCCGGTGCCAGCAGGCCGACCAGGGCGACCCCGGCTGCGAGCGCCCCGAGGGCCTGCACCCAACCCGATCCGCTGGCATGGGCCACCGCCGCCCAGACGAAGAGGAGCAGGAGCGCCGAGGTGACGGGGCCGGCCCAGCGCTCGGGGCGGAGCCGGCCGGCCGGAGCGCTCCGGCGCGCCCGGCTCATGGCCGCGGGGCGGGCAGGCTCTCGGTCAGCTGCTCGACTATCTCGGCGCCGGCCGAGATCGAGCCCCGCCTGCCCTCGAGCACGAGGCGGTGGCCGAGGACCGCGGGCGCCACCACCTTCACGTCGGCCGGGGTGACGAAGCCGCGGCCGGAGAGCGCCGCCTCGGCCCGCGAGGCCGCCAGGACGGCGATGGTCGCCCGCGGGCTGGCGCCGAGCCGTACATCGGGCAGCTCCCGGGAGGCTCGCACGACCGAGACGGCGTACTCGGCCACCGACTGGTGGACGTGGAGGCCGGCGACCTCGGACTGGGCCGTAGCCAGGCTGCCGGGGCTTGCCACCGGCGCCAGCCGGCCGAGGTCGCCCTGGGCGCCCCGCCCGAGCGCCAGGGCGGCCTCGGTCGAGGCGTCGGGATAGCCGAGGCGGGTGGCGAGGAGGAAGCGGTCCAGCTGGCTCTCGACGAGCGGGAAGGTGCCAGCCTGCTCGAGCGGGTTCTGGGTGGCGAGGACGAGATGGGGGGAGGGAAGCGGCCAGGACTGGCCGTCGACGCTCACCTGCTGCTCCTCCATCGCCTCGAGGAGGGCCGCCTGGCTGCGCGGAGGGGTCCTGTTCAGCTCGTCGAAGAGGACCACGTGGGAGAAGACCGGCCCGGGCCTGAACTCCCAGTCGCGAGTCGAGTCGTTGAAGACGCTGACGCCGGTGATGTCGGAGGGGAGCAGGTCCGGATGGCCCTGGATGCGGGCGAGGTCAGCTCCGATCGAGGCGGCGACCGCCTTTGCCAGCATCGTCTTGCCGACCCCGGGGACGTCCTCGATGAGGAGGTGTCCGCCGGCCAGCACTGCGACGGCCGCCAGGTGGCAAGCCTCCTCGGCGCCCCGGACGACCGAGACGAGGTTGCCGATGAGCCCCCTGCCGATGGCGACCGCCCGGGCCGCCTCGCCCGAGGCGGAGGCAGCCGCGGCGGTGGAGAGGGCTTCCTCGGTCGTCATTCGTGAGAGCTCCTTTGCCCGATGCTCGGGTGATCGCCCAGCGTAACGGTCTATCGGCAGATACCGAGGTCGAGCTGAGCAGCTGGTGGGCCTGCCGGGTCAGAACTCGAGGACGCTGAGCTCCGGGATGGCCTGCTCGGCCCGCCGGCGCACCTCGAGCCAGCGCTCCTTGTCGAAGCGCCCCGCCGGCTCGACCACCGCCCTCGGGGAGACCTGGCCCGCCGCGCTCTCGAGGTCGGGCCAGAGCCCGACGGCCACGCCGGCGAGGAAGGCGGCCCCGAGGGTCGTCGCCTCGGTGACGGGGGCGACCTCGACCGGCCGGCCGCAGCTGTCGGCGAGGGCCTGCAAGAAGAGGGGGTTGTCGCTCATGCCGCCGTCGACGGCGAGGCGGGGGATCTCGACTCCGGCGTCGGCCTCGGCCGCCTCGAGCAGGTCGGCGCCCCGGTGGGCGACGCCCTCGAGCACCGCCCGCACGAGATGGGCCCTCGTCGTCCCCCGCGTGATGCCGGCGAACATCCCGCGGGCGCCGAAGTCCCAGACGGGCGTGCCGAGCCCGAGAAGGGCCGGGACGAAATAGACGCCGGCGGTGTCGCTGACCGAGGCGGCGATCGAGCCGCTCTCTCGGGCGCTGGCGATGATGCCGAGGTCGTCTCGCAGCCACTCGACACAGCTCCCGGCAGAGAGCATCACCGCCTCGATCCCCCAGGTGAGGCGGCCGTTCTGGCTCCAGGCGACGATCGGGAAGCAGCCGTTCGTCGTGCGGCCGGCGGCCGGCGGAGGCTCGGCTCCGAGGCAGCAGTCGAGCATCCCGCCGGTGCCGAAGGTGGCCTTCGCCCGCCCGGGGCGGAGGCAGCCCTGGCCGACGAGGGAGCCCTGCTGGTCGCCGACGAGCGCGGCGATGGGCGGGGCGCCCGGAAGGGCCGTGGCGTGGCCGACGACGCCGGCTGACGAGACGATGCGTGGGAGGATCTCGGCCGGGATCCGCAGCTTCTCGCAGCGCTCGTGGTCGTAGTCGCTGGCGTCGTCGAGGACGAGGCCGGTGACGGCGGCGTTCGTGTGGTCGGTGACGTGCAGCTCACCACCGGAGAGGACCCAGGCGACCCAGCTGTCCACCGTGCCGTAGCAGAGCTCTTCTGCCCTTTGTCGCTCGGGGTCTGCCATGTCGAGCAGGACGGCCAGCTTGGTGGCCGACTGGTTCGGGGCGAGGCGGACGCCCTGTTCTCGAAGGAGAAGGCACATGCCCGCCGTGCGCAGGTCTTGCCAGCCGATGCCGGGCCCGAGCGGCGAGGAGGTGGCCCGCTCCCAGAGGAGGGTCGAGGCTCGCTGGTTGGCGATGCCGACCCCGTCCACCGGGCCCGTGCGCTCGAGAGCGGCCGACGCCACGGCGAGGACGGCCTCTCTCATGCGGGCCGGGTCGAACTCGACGAAGCCCTGGGCCGGTGAGCTCGGCAGGACCTCCTCGAAGACGATCTGCTGCAGATCGCCGCCGGCTCCTACGACCGTGGCCCGGACGCCGCTCGTGCCGACGTCGACTACGAGGATCCTGCCTTCCATCTCAGACCACCCCACGCGCCGGCTCGCCGGGCGGCCCGAAGGGGGAGGAGAGCCCGAGCTTTCCCGGATTGAGGATGCCCTTGGGGTCGAGCGCCCGCTTCAGGGACTCGAGGACCGCGAAGCCCTCGCCGAGCGCCTCTTTCATGTATGGGGCCCGCACGAGGCCGACTCCGTGGTGGTGCGAGATCGATGCGCCGAGCCGGCGGCAGCCGGCCATGGCGACGTCCCAGGACAGACGGTAGTAGGCGGCCGCCCAGTCGTCGTCGTCCGGGTCCTCGCCGCGGCCGGCGAAGGTGAAGTAGAGGCAGGCCCCGTCTGTGTAGGCGTGCGACTCGTGGACAGAGGCGGCCAGGCAGCCCGGGACGGCCGAGAGAGCCGAGGTCACCTCGCTCGCCAGGCTCGAAAGGACCGACCAGGGAGCCGAGACCTCGATCGTGTCGACGACTATGCCTGCCCGGGTGAGCGGGGCGAGGGAGGAGACGTCGTTTCGCCCTTCGAGCCACCGCCCGACCAGCCGCTCGTCGGCCGGCCGGCCGCCGAGGTCGCTCGCCGCCGCCGCCAGGAGGTCCATGGCGGCGTCGCAGACTCGGCGCTCGCCCTCGTCGAGGGCTATCAAGAGGTTCGTCCCCTCGAGCTCGAAGCTCCGCCTCGTCTCGGCCTCGTCGTAGAGGCGGACCACCGCCGGGGTCGCCCCGTGCGAAAGCGTCAGACGGAGCGCCTCGAGCCCGCCGGCGAAGCTTGCGAAGGCGAACGCAGCTCGCCGCTCGTAGCCGGGCAGCGGGTGGAGACGGAGCGAGGCGGCGGTCACCACGGCGAGCGTCCCCTCGCTTCCCAAGAAGAGCTGGGTGAGGTCGGGGCCGGTCGCCGAGCGGGGTCCTGCTCCGGCCAGCGCCCCGGTGCGCACGACCCGGCCGTCTGCCAGCACCACCTCGAGGCCGGCGACGATGTCCTCGATCTTCCCGTAGCGGGTCGAGGACTGCCCCGCACCTCGGCAGGCGACCCAGCCGCCCACCGTGGCCAGGTCGATCGACTGGGGGAAGTGGCCGACTGTGAGCGAGTGCTCCTCTCGCAGCGCTCTCTCGAGCTCCGGGCCGAAGGTGCCGGCACCCACCCGGCAGCGAAGCGACTCGGCGTCCACCTCGTAGAGCCCGGCGAGGCCGCAGCAGTCGAGAGCGATCCCGCCGTGGAGCGGGACGGCGCCGCCGCAGACCCCGCTCCTGCCGCCCGCGGCGGTGACCGGGACCGAGGCTGCGCCGGCGAGCGCCAGCACGGCCGAGACCTCCGAGGTGTCGTGAGGTCGCACGACGAGCGAAGGAAGCCGGGGCGCCAGCCCGGCAGCCGCCCAGCGAAGGGAGATCGGCCACCAGTCGCGTGAGGCCTCGGCCAGGTCGGCCGGCCGGCGGCTGACCGAGGCACCGGTGGCCGAGAGCGCCCGCTCCAGGTTCTCGTCCACCGCCGTGCCCGGTTGTCCGGAGAAGACCTCGCCGAGCTCGGATGGGTCGGCGCCCCACTCGATCGGGGGAGTCGGTGGGCGCGACGGCTCGACGGGCGTCACTCGGCCCGGCTCTGGCGAAGGGCGCCGAGCTCGGCGGCGACGAAGAGCTCGAAAGCCGCCGTCTCCTCCTTCTTCCGCGCCTCGTCCCATCCGAGCTCGCCGGCCAGGAGATCGGCTACCTGCGGGGCAGCCCTGGAGGTGGCCTCGGCCTCGAGGAGGACGGCCCGGGTGCGGCGAGCGAGCACGTCCTCGAGCGTCGTTGCCATCTCGTAGCGGGCTGCGTAGACGGCCTCTGCCGCCAGGTAGGGAAGTCCCTCGACGAGCGGTTCGGCGAGGTCGTCCCGCTCGCCCATCAGGCTCAAGACGGCCCGGGCCTCGCCCCCGTAGCGCCGCCGGAGATGAGAGATCACCCCGGGCCCGGGGGAGCTCTTCTCGCCGTGCAGCCGGTCGAAGGAGTCGAGGCCGTCGGCGCCCCGCAGGCGCAGGTGCTTGGTGGGAGAAGGCCGCAGCCGCCCGAGCCGGGGGGTGAGGGCGTCGACGGTGTCCTCGGCCATCTTCCGGTAGGTGGTGAGCTTCCCGCCGGTGATGGTGACGAGCCCGGTTCCCGAGAGGGTCACCCGATGGCGCCGGGAGAGGTCCGCCGTCCGGGCACTCGGAGCCCGCCTTCGGCCGGGGGCAGCGGCGAGGAGGGGGCGAAGGCCCGCCCAGGCGCCCGTGACGTCGGCCCGGCTGATCGGCTGGCTGACGGCAGAGTTGACGGCGGCGATGACGTAGTCGACGTCCTCTGCCGAGACGTCGGGGGAGTCGAGGTCTCCCCTGTAGTCGGTGTCCGTCGTCCCGACATAGGTGTGCCCGCCCCAGGGCACGACGAAGATGGAGCGCTTGTCGCCCGGAACGGGCAGGACGGCTGCCATGTCGCAGGGGATCGCCTCTTGTCTCACAGTCAGGTGGATCCCCTTGGCCGGCCGGATCGTCTCCCGCGCCGCCTCGTCCTCCAGCTGCTGGACCTGGTCGGCCCAGACGCCGGTGGCGTTCACGACCGCCTTCGCCCTCACCTTGATGGGCTCTTGGCCCTCGGGCTCGACGAGAGCACCTGCGAGCCGGCCGTCGGCGCCGAGCTCGAGCCGGGTGACTCGAGCGTGGTTGGCGGCCACCGCCCCGTGGGCGAGCACGGCGGTCCGGGTGATGGCGAGAGTGAGGCGGGCGTCGTCGGCCTGGGCGTCGTAGTAGAGGAAGCCGGCGACGAGGCGGTCGAGGCGCATGGTGGGAAAGTGCGAGGAGAGCTCCTGCGCGGTGATCTTCCGGTGGCGCTTTCCGATCCGCCAGCCGCCCGCCACGTCGTACATGGAGAGAGCCACCCGGTAGGCGCGCACGACCGCCTGGTCGACGACGCCGCCACTCCCGAAGAGCGGGACGAGGAAGGGAAGCGGCTCTACGAGATGGGGAGCATTCTTCAAGAGGCGCTGGCGCTCGACCAGGTTCTCGTGGACCAGGGCGAACTCCCTTTGCTGGAGGTAGCGAAGCCCGCCGTGGACCAGCTTGGAGGACTTGGAGGAGGTGCCGGCCGCGAAGTCCTCCTTTTCGACCAGCCCGGCCCGCAGGCCCCGGCTGGCGGCGTCCAGCAGCACTCCGGCTCCGGTGATGCCGCCACCCACCACCAGGACGTCTAGCTCCTCGCCGGCCAGCTGGCCGAGGGCTATCGAGCGGTCGAAGGCTGTCGGTGCGCTCGCCATGGTCTAGAGCGTGCCACAGGTCGCAAGGCAGGGCTGACATCACCGAAAGTGGCTGTAGCGGCCCACCGAACAGTCTATTGACAGACATTACGACGATAGTTAGGAGGGCGCCTCCCTGACTAGGGAGTTCTCGGGTAGGAGTGGAGGGGAGTTGCCGGGGAGAGCGTGAGACCACTGAGAGTGGTGGAAAGCACACCTTGAGGGTTGGGTTGGTGGCAATTCGCCGACCGATCCTTCACAATCGTGTCGGTTGGGGTGGCTCTTGCCTCCAAAGCCAGCGCCGGAGCTGCAACGGCGGACGAACACAGCTACCGGTCGGGGCAGGCCAGAAAGAGAAGGATCTCAGATGAGAAGTGTCATGCGGCGGATTCGAAAGTTGGCTCTACCGGTCGTGCTCGTTCCGGTGGTGGCAGTCGGGGTGGCGCTCGGCGCCTTCGTGCTCGGAGGCGGCCAGGCGGGGGCCACGACGACGGCCTGCAGCGCCGAGACGCCGACGCCGGGCACGACGACGGGAAGCTGCTCTGTAACCGGCACCTTGACGCTGAACGCCGGCACGCTCAGCCTCACCCCCCCGGCCCAGCTCGCCTGGAGCGGCACGCTCGACGGGGCGACGCTCTCGCTCGTCGACAACACCACCGGGGACCAGAGCTACACAGTGGACGACAACACCGGAAGCGGTGCCGGCTGGCACGTGCAGGTGGCGGCCACGACCTTCACCGACAGCACAACCTCGGCCTCGCTCTCCAGCAGCGGGACCTTTTCGACCAACGGCAGCACCAGCTCGTCGACCGCGACTACGGGCCCGTCGGCGGCATGCACCAGCTCGGGCGCCTGCACTCCGCCGTCGAACGGCACCACCTATCCGGTCGCCATCACGACGGCTGCGAGCTCTCCCACCCCAGTGACGATCTTCGACGCCGCTGCGGGCAGCGGTCTTGGAGACATAACCATCTCGTCGGTCGGCTGGTGGCTCAGCATCCCGCCGACTGCGACCGCCGGCACCTACACCTCGACCGTCACCTTCTCGATCACCTCGGGGCCCTAGGAGAGGGTTCGGGCGATCAGCTCCTGCGGGGAGTGCCCCGTCCAGGAGCTGTTGAGGCGTAGCATTGACCCTTGGCTGGGAACGGGTTCCAGGTCTAGAGGACTCCGATGTGGTTTGGCACAGGTCTGAGCAAGGTGATGACGGTCCAGGTGACCGATCATCGCCCGCCCGCCGGCGGCCTTTCGGCTTGCCGGCCGGCGCTGCTCTGGCGGCGGTGCTCTCGCTCCTGCTCGTCCTCTTCCCGCCGGCCGTGGCCAGCGCCGCCGGCAGCCTCACCGGGCTCGGCTGGTCGATAAGCACCCCGGTCGCCTCGGCGAGGGGCGCCACCTACACCTACTACCTCACCCTCGCCACCTCCGACAGCCTCACTGCCACCGAGGTGAGCCTCCCTGCCGGGACGACCTCGTCTGGCACCCTGGCAGAGAGCGTCACGGCCTACTCGGGCGGCTCCAGCCCCTACAAGATCTCCGTCACGACCGGCACTCCCACCTTGAGTGGCACGACGCTCACCCTGCCGATGTCGGCTTACTTCCCGAGCGGCTCGACGGTGACGATCCAGGTGACGGGGCTCGTCAACTCGCCGACGGCAGGCTCGTACGCCGCGACTCTCTCCACCTACGCCTCGGGCACCCTCGTCGACGAGGGCACGACCGCTGCCATCGGCCTGGCGCCGAGCGCTCTGAGCGACGTCTTCGCCTACCCCTCGACCGAGCTCGCATCGGCCTCGGCCTCCTACTCCGTCCAGTTCACGACCGATGCGAGCGGGGCTTCGAACCTCTCTTCCATCTCCTTCTCGGTCCCGCCAGGCACCGGCTTCACGCCCCCCGCCTCTTCGGCCATATCGGTCAGCCCGCCGAGCCTCGAGGGCGGCACCGCCAGCCTCTCGGGAGACCTGGTGACCTACTCGTTCTCCTCCACCTCTATCGGCCCGAGCCAGGTCGTCTCGCTCACGATCCCCGGCTTTGCCAACGCCTCGCTCACCGGCTCGTATCTCGGAGATGTCGCCACCTACAGCGGCACGACGCCGGTCGACGCCGGTGCGCTTCCCAGTCTGAGCATTGCCAGCAGCACCCTCACCACCGTCGGCTGGTCGGCGTCGGCGACGACCACGAGCGCCACCGGTGCCACCTACACCTACAGCTTCACCGTCGCCACCAGCGGGAGCCTGACGCTTCTCACCATGGGCCTCCCGCCCGGTACCTCGGGCACCCCGAGCCTCGGAGCGGTCACGGCCGAAGCGCCGAACAACGGCTATGCCATCTCGGTCACGACTGGGACGCCGAGCATCTCCAACGGCGTGCTCTCGGTACCCTTCGCCGGGAGCTTTCCCTCCGGCTCGACGGTCTCGCTGGCCGTCGGCGGGCTCACGAACACCCCCACCCCGGGTAGCTACGTGGCCGCCGTCACCACCTGGAACGGGGCCGCCGCGATCGACTCCGGGATCGCCACCGCCGTCTCTTTCGCCGCCGGCGCCTTGAGCGGGGTCTTGCTCGACCTCACCTCCACCAAGGAGGGAGCCACCGGGGTCGACTACACCTACAGCTTCACGGTGCCGGCCGGGGTTCCCTTCGACGAGCTCGAGTTCTCGGTCCCCTCTGGGACCGCCGGCTCGCCCGCCCTAGGCACCGTAACGCCCTCGAGCATCGCCGGCTGGAGCCTTTCTCCCTCTTCGCTGGCAGGAGGGACGACTCTGCTCAGCCTCGAGCCGAGCTCTCCGAGCACCGTAACCTTCTCGAGCGCCACGGCGGTCTCGGTCGAGCTGACAGGCCTCACCAACACCTCGACGGAGACGAGCTTTGCGGGCAATGTCACGGCTCTCGACAACGGCACCGTCGAGGCTTCCGGCACGGCCCCGACGGTGACCATCAGCTCGACGGTCCTCACGAACGTCTCCTGGAGCCCGAGCTCGACCGTCACCTCGACCCCGGACGTCAATTTCACCTGGACCTTCACCACCGCCTCGACGGCCACGCTCGATCAGTTCACCATGACGGTGCCGCCCGGCACGAGCGTGACCGGCGGCGGGAGCAACGTGCCGGTCGGTACCATCAGCGCCAAGACCACCTACAGCATCACGATGGCGAGCCCGACGGCGAGCCTCTCGGGGAGCACCATCACCTTCGGCTTCACCGCCGTCGACTTCCCGGCGGGCACTGTCGTGTCGATCGAGCTAACAGGGCTCACCAACACGGCGACCGCGGGCAACTACTCCTCTACCATCACCACCTACACCGGGACGGCTCCGGTCGACACCGGCTCGAGCGGTACCGTCTTTTTCACCTCCGCCGGCCTCTCATCGCTCTCTCTCACGACCAGTGCCACGAGCGCCGGGGCGACGAACGTCACATACACCTACAAGTTCACCCTGAGCTCGGGGACGATCAACCAGATAAGCGTTACCGTTCCACCCGGCACGGCCGGCACCCCGGCGGTCGGGACGGTGACCCCCAGCGCGATCGCCGGCTGGAACGTCTCTTCGATCTCGGGCGACACCATCACCTATACCGAGCCGGGCTCCTCCTCAGAGACCTTCACCTCGTCGACGGCGATATCAATCCAGCTGACGGGCCTGACCAACACCCTCACGCCCGGCCAGTACGCCACCACCATCACCGTGCTCGACGCCGGGGCCGCCATCGCCTCCGGGTCGGTCCCAGCCGTCTCCATCACCTCGACCGGGCTGAAAAGCGTCACCTGGTCGACATCGAGCTCGACGACCTCGTCGCCCGACACGCAGTACACCTACGATTTCACCACCGGATCGAGTCAGAACCTCAGCTCCGTCGAGATGAGCGTCCCGTCGGGGACGGCCGCGAGCGGCGGCGGGAGTGCCCTCAGCGTCGTATCTGTGAGCGCCCAGTCGAGCTACACGATCACGATCGCCAACCCGACCGCCTCGCTCTCGGGAGGTTTGATCTACTTCGATTTCACCTCCGTCTACTGTCCGTCGGGGACGGCCTTCACCATCACGCTCGGAGGGGTGACCAACACCGCCACGGCCGGCAACTACGCCTCGACTGTGACCACCTTCAACGGCACCAGCG
>JAJZLV010000028.1 GCA_021803215.1 Actinomycetes bacterium
CCTACCAGGCGGCGGTTCGCGACGGGGACATCCACGAGGAAGAAGAGGGGGTCGGCTTCATCGTCGGCACCGGCTACGGGCGCTACAAGGTCACCTTCGGCGACGCCCAGACGACCGAGATCTCCTGCCACGGGCGCGGGGCCGTCCACATGTTCCCGGACACTCGGACAGTCGTGGACATGGGTGGTCAGGACACCAAGGCGATCAGGGTGAGCCCGACCGGGGAGATCCTCGACTTCGTGATGAACGACAAGTGCGCTGCCGGGACGGGTCGCTTCCTCGGCGCGGCGGCGACGGCGCTCGACATCGCCCTCGGCGATCTCGGCCCGACAGCGCTCAAGTCGGAGCGGCCGGTGAAGATCTCGACGACCTGCACGGTCTTCGCGGACTCCGAGATCCTCTCGTGGCTCGGCAGGGGCAAGAAGGTCGAGGACATCTTGATGGGGGTGCACCGCTCGGTCGTCTCGCGGGCGCTCAGCCTCATGCGGCGCGTCGGCATCGAGCAGGAGGTGACCTTCACCGGAGGCGTGGCCAACAACCTCGGGATGGTGGAGGTGCTGAACGAGGAGCTCGGGTTCGCGGTGAACGTCAGCTCCGACTCCCACTACATGGGCGCCCTCGGCGCCGCGCTGTTCGCCATGGACCGCATCGTCGCCGGGCGCAGCCCGGCCCACTCCTCGGAGGCACTGTCATGAGCGTCACGGCAGGGATCGACGTCGGGGCGACCTACACCAAGGTCGTCGTGACCGGGGACGGGGAGATCGCCGGCCAGGCGCTCGTCCGTTCGGGCTACAAGCCGGGCGAGGCGGCAGAGGCCGCCTTCGGGCTTGCCTGCGACGAAGCGGGCATCGACCGGTCGAAGGTGGACTACATCGTGGCCACCGGTTACGGGCGCTTCCAGGTCCCCTTCAGCCAGGTCACCGCGACGGAGCTGACCGCGGCGGCCTGGGGCTGCCACGCCCTCTACCCGGGGACGAGGACGATCCTCGACGTTGGGGGCCAGTCGGTGAAAGCGTCGCGGATCGACGAGATGGGGCGCGTCAAGTCCTTCCGGCTGAACGAGAAGTGCGCGGCGGGGACCGGGGCCTTCCTCGAGAAGACGGCTCGCTACATGGGCTATGAGACCGAGGAGATCGGTCCGCTGGCGGCGACGTCCAACGAGGCCGTCGCCATCTCCGGAGTGTGCACCGTCTTCGCCGAGGCCGAGGTGATCAACCACCTCTCCCAGGGCATCCCCCCGGCCGACATCATGCACGGGGCGATCGTCTCGCTCGTCGGCAAATCCGTCCAGCTGATGAAGCGCGTGAAGATGGAGCCCGAGTACACCCTGATCGGCGGCATCATGCGGTACCCGACCATGGTGAAGGCGGTGAGGTCCGAGCTGAAGGTGGACGTGAACGTCCCCGAGGGCGACCTCGTGCAGCTCGTCGCCGCCCTCGGGGCGGCCACGCTCGCCGCCCACCAGGCGCGCAAGATCGCCGAGGGCAGGGCCGCCGGTGCCGGGCGTCCCGGTGCGCTGGCCGCGGCCGGTTCGTAGGGGCGGCGGGACATGAGCGGCGAGGGGGCCGGTGGGGGCGAGCTGTCCGACACCGGCGGGCAGTTGCCCGAGGAGCTCGAGGCGGCGGGCTGGCAGCGGCGATTCGAGGCCGACGCCGCCAGGGTCGACGAGGTCGTGGAGCTCTACACCTCACTCGGTTGCGAGGTCACGACCCGCGCCCTCGCCCCGCAGAGCTTCGCGCCCGAGTGCGCCAGCTGTGCCCTCACCGCCTGCAGCCGCTACGTCGAGATCTACACGCGCACCAAGGCGCACACCGGCGCCTGAGGCACCGTGGCGTTCGCAGGCGGGAGCCGACGAGAGGAGGGCGGGATGTCGAGCGAGCTGGTCCAGCTGATCGACCGACTCGAGCAGGAGCACGCCGCCGTGCGGGAGGCGCTCGGTGCGCTCGGCGCCCTGGCTGAGGCCGGAGACGCGGCCGAGCTCCGCTCCGCCCTCCCCGCGAGAGCGGCCGTGCTCGGTGCTGGGCTCGACGACCACTCCCTCACAGAGGACGCGACCCTCTTTCCCGCCATCGCCGATGCCGTCGGGCCGGATCTGGTCGGCGTCTTCGCTGCCGAGCACGTCGAGATACTCGCCCTGCGCGACGAGCTCTACGGCGGCGGCGACGACGTCACCGCCCCTTGCCTCGGGCTGTGCGCTCTGCTCGAATCACACATGGAGCGAGAGGAGCTGGTGCTCTTCCCGAGCGCCCGGGACCTGCTCGACGAGCGGTCCTGACCGAGGACGAGAGGGGGCTCGTGGTGCCCGAGCCGTTCAATGCGAGCGTGTACCTGGTCGACCGGCACGTCGAGGCGGGTGCGGGCGGCCGCGTGGCCATCGCCTGCGGGAGCGAGGAGGTCACCTACGAGTCGCTGCTCGCCCGGGTCTGCGACGCCGCCTCGGGGCTCGCCACCCTCGGGGTGCGGCCCGAGGAGCGGGTGATGCTCGTGATGGCGGACGGCGTCGAGCTCGTCGCCGCCTTCCTCGGGGCGATGCGGCTCGGGGCGGTGCCGGTCCCGGTGAACACGATGCTCACCCCGGACGATCTCGCCAGACTGGCGGAGAACAGCCGGGCGCGCGTGGCGGTGACCTGCGAGCCGTTCACGGCCAAGGTCGTCGAGATGGCCGAGTCGGCCCGGGAGCTCGAGCACCTCGTCGTGGTGGGTGAGCCGCCGCCTGGCCTCTCCGGGACCGAGGCTCACCCCTGGTACGAGGTGATGGCGGGCAACGGCGGCTGGAGTGAGCCCTATCGGACCTGGGACGAGTCACCGGGCTTCTGGCTCTACACCTCGGGGACGACGGGCCGGCAGCGTGGCGCGATCCACCGCCACGTCGACTTGAAGGTGACCGCCGAGACCTATGCCGACACCGTCCTTCGCATCGGCGTCCAGGACCGGTGCTTCTCCATCGCCAAGCTGTTCTTCGCCTACGGCCTCGGCAACAGCCTGACCTTCCCGCTCGCCGCAGGGGCCTGCGCCGTCCTCGACCCGAGGCTGCCGGCCCCGAGCTCGGTCCTCGAGACCCTCCGTTCGCACCGGCCGACGCTCTTCTTCGGGGTCCCCACCTTCTATGCCGCCCTGCTCGCCGCCGACCTCCCCGACGACGCCTTCAGGGGCGTGCGCCACGGCGTCTCTGCCGGCGAGCCGCTTCCGGCACCGCTGTTCCACCGGTTCAAGGAGCGCTTCGGCGTCGAGATCCTCGACGGGATCGGATCGACGGAGGCGCTGCACATCTTCATCTCCAACAAGCAGCACGACATCCGGCCCGGCACGACCGGCACGCCGGTCGACTCCTACGAGCTGCGCCTGCTCGACGACGACGGCAACGTCCTCGAGGGAGCGGCAACCGGGCACCTCGAGCTGCGCGGCGACTCGATCGCAATCGGCTACTGGTGCGACGCGGCCAGCACCCGGCACTCGTTCCGGGGGGACTGGCTGCACACCGGGGACGTCTACGCGCGGTCGGAGGACGGCTACTACACCTACCTCTCCCGCTCGGACGACATGATCAAGGCCGGAGGCATCTGGGTGGCGCCGTCCGAGGTCGAGTCCGTCCTGCTCGAGTGCCCCGGCGTGCTCGAGGCGGGCGTCGTCGGCCTTCCCGACGAGGAGGGCCTCGACAAGCCGGTGGCCTTCGTGGTGCCGCTGCCCGGCGAGCACCTCGAGGTCGACACCATCGCAGAGTTCTGCAGGGCGCGCCTCGCCCCGTTCAAGCGTCCGAAGAGGATCATCGTGATCGACGAGCTGCCGAAGACGGCGACCGGGAAGATCCAGCGCTTCAAGCTGCGCCAGCTCGGCGTCCCGGCGCTGGCGCCGCCGATGCCGGCATGACGCCAGTCGGTCCGGCGACTCAGCCGGTCTGCCGGGAGCCTCGACGTTCGTGGCGCTGGGCTGCCCGTCGCTCCGCCTCCTCGAACCACGCGCCGGCGTCGGGCACGAACTCCTCGTGCAGCTGCTGGAACAGGGCGTGAGCGCGCTGGCCGGGCCAGCACGGGGGCAGCAAGGCGGTCGGCAGCCCCGGGTCGGTGAAGGGGAACTTCCTCCACTCGTGGACGAGGCGCGTGTTCACCGTGAAGGCGAGCGACGGGTCGGTCTCGGCCGCGGCGGCGAACTCGGTGATGAAGGCCCGGTACCGTCGCTCGAGCTCCACGAGGTCCCAGGCGTCCTGGACGACCGCCCCGGCGTCGCCGATCTCGCCGAGCTCGGCGACGAAGCACACGAGACGGCTCGGAGGCTCGAGACCCTCGAAGATCGACTTCACGACCACCCGGCGTCTCGTGTCGGGCGAGAGCCACACGCCCTGGCCGAGCGACCCGAAACCCGCCCAGGCGAGCCGGGTCCGCAGCACGTGGCGGTCGGCGCGGCGCTCCTCGGGTATGGAGATCACGAGCACCACCCACTTGCCGTCCCAGTCCTGGCGGGTCGGATCGAAGGCGTAGATGCGCGCCGACCCCTCTGCGAGCAGGACCCTGCCCCGGTCGGTGAGGTGCCAGCGCGCTTCCCTCCCGACGCGCTCGCTCTCGAGCCAACCGGCCTTCGCCGCACGTGCGAGCGCCTGGCGGGCCGCCTTGTCCTCGACCCCGAAGAGGGCGAGCGCCTCGAGCAGCGTGGAGGTCCACACCGTGCCGCCCCGCACCAGTACGTACTCGCCGAGCACGGTGAGCAGGAGCGAGCGGGCGCTCTGACTTCTCTGCAGGGAGCGACGCTCCGGCTCGAGCGGGACGGGCCACGACGGCGGGCCGTCCTCCTGGTGCCGACCCTCGCCGATGCCGTAGGCGACAGGCAGAGGCGGGAGGCTCGCCGGAAGCCGGGGAGCCCGGGCACGCGGCGCTCGCTCCCCGCGGCGAACTCGAGCCGGGCTCACGCCGGCACCTGCCCTCGCCCGAGCGGCAGCGCCGGGGCTCCTGCCGGTCGGCGGAGGTCGCCCCGGTTGGCGGCGGACCTCTCGCCGCGCCGTCGCGCGCGGCACGCGTCGCACGACCGAGTCGCGGGCATGGCTCCATGCTATGCAATTTCGACGGGCGTTCAGACTCTGTAGGATGATTTCTCACGGAGGGCCGGTCACAGCTGCTTGCAGGGTGAGTCGGACGACCACCGGAGGGGAGCAGGGACTATGGACACCTTGCGGCAGGAGGTGAGCCACGATGACCCCGCGGCGGACGCCCCGCCGACCGAGGAGCCGATCGAGGGCGAGATCACCTTCGCCACCCGGCCCGACCGCTACCGCCACTGGACGCTGTCCTTCGACGGCCCGGTGGCGACGCTCGCCCTCGACGTCGACGAGGGCGGCGGCCTGCACCCGGGTTACGAGCTGAAGATGAACACCTACGACCTCGGCGTCGACATCGAGCTTCACGACGCCGTCCAGCGCCTGCGCTTCGAGCATCCGGAGGTGACGGTCGTCGTGCTCACGAGCGCCAAGGAGCGGGTCTTCTCCGCCGGCGCCAACATCCAGATGCTCGCCCAGGCCGCCCATGGCTTCAAGGTGAACTTCTGCAAGTTCACCAACGAGACGCGCAACGGCATCGAGGACGCGAGCCTCCGCTCCGGGCAGCGCTACCTGGCGGCGCTCAACGGGCCCGCCGCCGGCGGCGGGTACGAGCTGGCACTGGCGAGCGACCACATACTGCTCGTCGACGACAACGCGGCGGCGGTGTCCCTGCCGGAGGTGTCCCTTCTCGGCGTCCTGCCCGGTACCGGCGGACTCACACGTCTCGTCGACAAGCGCAAGGTCCGCCGCGACCTCGCCGACGTCGTCTCCACCCGCGCCGAGGGCACACGGGGGACGAGGGCGCTCGAGTGGGGCCTCGTCGACGAGCTCGCCCCTCGCAGCACCTTTGCCGAGGCGGTCGCCCGACGGGCGGCCGCCCTCGCCGGCGACTCCCCGAGGGGTGCCGGTGCGGGTGTCGCCCTCCCTCTCCTCGAGGCCAGCCGGACCGACAGGGTGATCGGGCACCGCTACGTCCGTGCGGCGGTCGACCGAGCAGCGAGGACGGTCGACATCACGGTCGCCGGACCGGAGCGCGAATGCCCCGCCGGACCGGAGGCGGCCCGAGCCGAGGGCGCGGACTTCTGGCCCCTTCGCATGGCGCTCGAGCTCGACGACGTGCTCCTCTGGCTGCGGTTCAACGCAGCGACCTGCGGCACCTGGCTGCTGCGCACCTCAGGCGACGGGAGCCTCGTCCGGACCTACGACGAGCACCTCGTCGCGCACGCCGACGACTGGTTCGCCAACGAGGTCACCGGGCTCCTCCGGCGTGTGCTCCGCCGGCTCGAGACGAGCGGGAGGAGCGTGTTCGCCCTGGTGGAGCCGCGCAGCTGCTTCGATGGCTCGCTCTTCGAGCTGGCGCTCGCCGCCGACCGCAGCTACATGGCCGAGGGCGCCTTCGAGACCGACGGCGAGCCGGCCGAGGCTCGCGTCGCCCTCACGGGCATGAACTTCGGCCGCCTCGAGATGGACAACGGACTCACGAGGCTCGAGACTCGCTTCCTCGGCGAGCCCTCCAGGGTTGACCGCCTGAGGGAGCTCTCCGGGCAGCCGCTCGACGCGGCGGCAGCGAGCGCTGCCGGACTCGTGACGTTCGTCTACGACGAGATCGACTGGGAGGACGAGATCCGGGTGGCCGTCGAGGAGCGGACCAGCTTCTCGCCCGACGCCCTCACCGGGATGGAGGCGAACCTGCGCTTCGCCGGTCCCGAGACCTGTGCCACGAAGATCTTCGGCCGCCTCTCGGCGTGGCAGAACTGGATCTTCCAGCGGCCGAGTGCGAGCGGGCCCGAAGGCGCCCTGAAGCGGTACGGCACCGGCAGCGCACCGGTCTTCAGCACCGAGCGCACCTAGGTGCGCGCGCCAAGGAGGGGAAGCAAGAGAGTGCGGCAGCGGCACCAGGCAAGGAGGTTGCGGTGACTCGAGTCGACTACGGCGACCTGATACCGAACAACGTGGACCTCGGCGACGACAAGCGTCTCGAGCGGGCGCTCGCCTCCTGGCAGCCGCGCTACCTCGAATGGTGGCGCAGC
Source organism: Actinomycetes bacterium (assembly GCA_021803215.1). Classification (GTDB taxonomy): domain Bacteria; phylum Actinomycetota; class Acidimicrobiia; order Acidimicrobiales; family Bog-793; genus JAJZLV01. The sequence continues at coordinate 7,057 of JAJZLV010000028.1, forward strand.
GCCGGTCCCCAGCACTTCGCCTCGTCCGACGTCTACCTGCGCACGGCGGTCTCGGTCGGCAAGGAGGGCTGGGCCAACTTCGACTACGTGAAGATGCCCGAGTACCGCTGGGGGATCTTCCTCGCCGAGCCCGCGGCGGACCGGCGCGTCGCCTTCGGAGCTCGCAGAGGCGAGCCGGTCTTCCAGGAGGTGCCGGGCGAGTACCGCTTCGACCTTCGCAGGCTGATCGTGGTCCAGGGGGACACCGAGCCCGCCTCGGTCGAGCAGCAGCGGCATCTCGGGGCGACCGCCCCGAGCCTGTACGACCTGAGGAACCTCTTTCAGGTGAACGTCGAGGAGGGTCGGCACCTCTGGGCGATGGTCTACCTGCTGCACCGGTATTTCGGCCGCGACGGGCGGGAGGAGGCCGAGGCACTGCTCGAGCGCCACTCCGGCGACGTCGACCGGCCCCGCCTGCTCGAGGCGTTCAACAAGCCCACGACCGACTGGCTCTCGTTCTTCTTCTTCACCTACTTCACCGACCGGGACGGCAAGTTCCAGCTCCACGCGCTGGCCGAGAGCGCCTTCGACCCGCTGGCGCGCACCACCCAGTTCATGCTGAAAGAGGAGGCGCACCACATGTTCGTCGGCACCACCGGGATAGCCCGCGTGGTGCAGCGCACGGCCGAGCTGATGACCGCCCACGACACCGACGATGTCGAGCGCTTCGGCGGGATCGACCTCTCCACCATCCAGCGCTACCTCAACGCCCACTACAGCGTCACGCTCGACCTCTTCGGCAGCGAGAGCTCCTCGAACGCCGCCTCCTACTACGCCGCCGGCCTGAAAGGCCGCTTCCACGAGCGCGACCGTGACGACGACCACCGCCTGACCGAGGCCAGCTATTCGCTCGAGTCGGTCGGAGCAGGCGGCATCGGTCCGATCGAGGTGCCGGCGCTGCAGGCGCTCAACGTCATGCTGCAGGACGACTTCATCGAGGACTGCAAGAAGGGCGTCGAGCGGTGGAACCGCATCCTTGCCAAGGCCGGGGTCGATGCGCGCCTTTTCCTCCCGCACCGTGGATTCAACCGCGCCGTCGGTGCCTTCGCCGGCCGCCACGTGACGCCCGACGGGCGACTTGTCCCGGCGGCCGAATGGGAGCTCGGCGCCAAGGAGTGGCTCCCCACCGAGCAGGATCGGGAGCGGGTGGCCGCCTTGATGCAGCCGTGCACCTCACCGGGCCAGTTCGCCTCGTGGATCGCGCCCCCGGAGACCGGCGTGGGCGGCCGCGAGCGCGACTTCGCCTACGTGCGCGTCTGAGGGCCTGGAGATGGCCGACAGGCCGGGCCGTCTCGACGACAGGCCGGGCCGCCTCGACGACAGGCTCACCGCCAAGGCGGGGCGGTTCTACCTCCCGGCGCTCGACGCCCTCGTCCGCCTGCCCCTCGAGCAGAGCCGGCGGGACCGGGAAGCCGGCCGTTCGGTCGGCGTCTTCCTGACGGGCTACCCCGGCTCTCCCCTCGCCGGGCTCGACCTGGCGCTCGCCCGGCGGAGTGATCTGCTGGCCGACGAGGGCGTCGTCCACGTCCCGGGTGCCAACGAGGAGCTGGCCGCCACGGCGCTCATGGGTACCCAGATGCTCGAGCATCACCCGCACGAGCGCTTCGAGGGTGTGGTCGGGTTCTGGTACGGCAAGGGGCCCGGGGCCGACCGCAGCGGCGATGCCTTCAAGCACGGGAACTTCGCCGGGACGAGCTCCTCGGGAGCCGTCGTGCTCCTGAGCGGCGAGGACCACGAGGCCAAGAGCTCGACCCTCCCCTTCCAGGAGGACTACGCCTTCCAGGCGGCCGGCATCCCGGTGCTCTACCCGGGCACCGTGCAAGAGCTCCTCTCATACGGCCTCCACGCCGTGTCGCTCTCGCGCTTTTCGGGCTGCTGGGTCGCGCTGAAGCTGGTCTCTGCCCTGTGCGACAGCGGTGAGACGGTCGACTTGGCCCTCGAGCCGCACCCGGTCGTCCCGCGCTTCGAGGTCGGCGGCCGAGCCTTCGAGAAACGGACCGACTTCAGCTTCTTTCCCGGCCGCAACCTCGAGATCGAGCGCCACCTGTACGAGGAGCGCCATGCGGCCGTGGCCGAGTACGTGCGGGCCAACGGCCTCGACCGCCTCGAGGTTGGCTCGGCCGGCGACCGCCTCTGCATCGTCTCGGCCGGCAAGAGCTTCGCGGACCTCCGGCAGGCTCTCGCGAGCCTCGGCCTCGACCGGGAGCTGCTCGGTCGCGCCGGCATCCGCCTCGTGCAGATCGGGCTCGTCTACCCCCTCGACGCTGCCACGGTGCGTGGCCTCGTCGGGGGGGTCGAGCGGGTGATCGTGGTCGAGGAGAAGCGGGGCTTCCTCGAGGACCAGCTGCGGGCCGCCCTGCTGGAGCTCCACCGTCCCGTCGAGGTGCTCGGCAAGAGGGACGCCTCCGGCCGGCCGCTGTTCCCGCTCCACGGGGGCATGGACGCCGATGGCGTGGCCGAGCGGCTCGGGCCGTTGCTGGTCAACCTGGTCGGCGACTCCGAGCGCGCCGCCATCGAGCGCCGTCTCTCAGAGCTGGCACAGGCCCACCGGCGGGAGCAGGCGCCGCTCGTCGTCCGGACGCCGAACTACTGCTCCGGCTGCCCGCACAGCACCTCGACGCGCCTTGCTCCCGGGCAGGTCGCCTGGGGGAGCCCCGGCTGTCACAGCTTCGCCTCGGTGATCGAGCAGCCGGAGCGGCACATAGAGGCGATGACGCAGCTCGGCGGCGAGGGAGCTCCCTGGATCGGCCTCTCCCCCTTCACCGAACGGCGCCACATCGTCCAGAACGTCGGCGACGGCTCGCTGTTCCACTCGAGCTACCTGAACATCCGCTTTTGCGTCGCCGCCGGGGTCGACATCACCTTCAAGATCCTCTTCAACGGCTTCGTGGCCAACACCGGAGCCCAGGAGGCGGTCGGGGCGAAGAGCGTCGTGGACCTGGCGCGCCTGCTCGCCCTCGAGGGAGTGTCGCGAGTCGCCGTCGTCTCGAAGACCCCAGGCGCCTACCGCCGGGCGGGGTTCCCCGGCGCGGTCACGCTGCACCCGGCCTCCGATGTCGAGCGGGTCGGCGCCGAGCTGGCGGCGCTCGGGGGAGTGACCGTGCTCATCTACGACGAGACGTGCGCCAACGAGCGCCGGCGCCGCCAGAAGAGGGGCCTCCTGCCGCCGCCGGAGCGTTTCGTGCTCATCAACGAGCGGGTCTGCGAGGGCTGCGGCGACTGCGGCCGCCGCTCCAACTGCATGTCGCTCGAAGAGGTGGAGACCGGCCTCGGGCCGAAGACGAGGGTCCACGCCTCCTCCTGCAACCAGGACTTCTCCTGCCTGGCCGGCAACTGCCCGGCCTTCGCGACTGTGAGGACGAAGAAGGGGAGCGGCTACGCCCCCCACCCGGCGAGCGAGCTCGACGACCTCGAGGTGCCCGAGCCGGCCGGCAAGGTGCGGCCGGAGAGCTTCTACCACATCGTTCTCCCCGGCGTCGGCGGCACCGGCGTGATCACCGGCAACGCCGTGTTGGCCACGGCGTTCGCTCGCGACGGCTGGCAGCTGTGGAGCTACGACCAGACCGGTGCCGCCCAGAAGTGGGGGCCGGTGCTCTCGAGCCTCGTGCTCACCGCCGAGTCCCAGCCATTCGTCCAAAGGAGCGTCGGCGTCGGGCAAGCCGACTTGTACCTCGCCTTCGACCCGGTGAGCGCGACGGCGCCCGCCAACCTCGAGCGCTGCGATCCCGTCCGCACCGCGGCCGTCGTGAACACGACACCGTTCGCGACCGGCGAGATGGTCCGCGACGTGGGGTTCCGCCCGTCCGCGGAGGCCCTCGTCGCCGCCGTCGCACGGCGGGTCGACGGGCGGCGCCTTCACCCCGTGGCCGCCCGCCGGCTGGCGGAGTCCATCCTCGGGAACCATCAGATGGCAAACGTCGTGGCGCTCGGCACTGCTTACCAGGCCGGCCTGCTTCCCGTCAGAGCGGAGAGCATCGAGGCGGCTCTGCGCCTGAACGGCGTCGCCGTCGAGGAGAACCGCCGGGCCTTCCGCCTCGGGCGGTGGTGGGTCCACGACCCGGCGGCCGTGACGGCGGCGCTGGCGAGACGGATGCCGCCCGACCCGTTCCGAACCGAGGCGCCCGGAGGGCCAGGTGCCGAGACGGGCCTCAGCTGGCGCAGGCGGCGCCAGGGCTCGGCCCTCTTGGGGCGGGCCGTCTCGCTCGAGGGTGCCGTCAAGGCTGCTGTCGAGCCACGGGCGCTCGACCTCGTCGGCTACCAGGGCGGAAGCTGGGCGGGCCGGTACGTCGACTTCGTGGTCGAGGTCGCCGGCCAGGCGCGCAGGGCCGGGTTGGCGAGCAGCGAGGTGGCGACAGCCGTCGCCATCTCGCTGCACAAGCTCATGAGCTACAAGGACGAGTACGAGGTGGCGCGCCTTTACCGCGAGCCATCTTGGAACCAGCAGCTCTCATCGACCTTTGCGGCGCCGCTCTCGGTCAAGGTGCACCTGTATCCGCCCGTGCTCCGCCGGTTCGGGCTGCGCCGGAAGATCGCCCTCGGGCCGTGGTTTGCGCCCTTTTTCGGGCTGCTGGCGGGGATGCGCTTTCTGCGGGGGACGCCCTTCGACCCCTTCGGGGCGACCCGGCACCGTCGGGAGGAGCGAGCGCTCATCTCCTGGTACCGCCAGCTCGTCTCCGAGGCCCTGGAGCAGCTGTCTCGCCAGGCTGGGGCGAGAGAGGGCTGCGACGGGCCGGTGGCACAGGCCCTCCTGCTCGAGATCGCCCGGCTGCCCGAGGCGATCCGGGGCTATGACGACTTGAAGCACTCACGGGCCGAGGCAGCCCGGCGCCGCGGGAGCGAGCTGCTCGAGGAGCTGGCGGCTGCCGCCCGCTCTCCGGCCACCGGGTGGCCGGCGGCGGGCAGGGCTCAGCATGGCTGAGGGCCTCGAGCGGTGAGGGAGCGACCGGCTCGGGGCCGCCTGGGTGCGATCTCGCCGGGCGGGAAGCTGCAGTGCGCGGGCCCGGCGCCCGCCCGGGGTCTGAGAACCGGGCGGGGGCGGGGGACGCGAGGTGGGGAGCTGCCGGCGTCGCCGGCCCGAGGAGGAGGTGCCGACGGTGCACACGATGGCTGACCCGATCGAGCGGGGGTGTCTGACGGCACCCGACTCGGTCTCGGTTCTCTGTGGCGAGGAGCGGTTCACCTACGCCGAGACGTGGTCCCGCTGCCGCCGGCTCGCCGGGCACCTGGGCGGGCTCGGTCTTGGCAAGGGTGACCGGGTGGTGGTGGTGGCAGCCAACTGCCACCGCTACGTCGAGGCCTACCAGGCGATCCCGGCTGGTGGTTTCGTGATCGTGCCGCTCAACACCCGCTCGAGCGAGGCAGAGCTGCACTTCGCCAGCGCCGACTCGGGCGCCCGCGTGCTTTTGACCGACATGCCGGCCCGACCCTACGAGCAGCTGTTCGAGCACGTCATCCGGATGCCCGGCGGCTACGAGGAGGCGATCGCGGCTGCGAGCGAGGCCGAGCTCGGCGCCCCCGCCGGCGTCGAGGAGGGCGATCTCGCCGGGATCTTCTACACGAGCGGAACCACCGGCAAGGCCAAAGGCGTCATGCTCACCCACCGCAACCTCATCGCCAATGCCTGGACGGCGCTCACCTGGGCGCGGCTTGGCCCGGCGGACCGCTGGCTGCTCATGGCACCGATGTTCCACGCCGCCGGCACCTGCGCAGTGCTGGCGGCGAGCTGGGTGGGCGCCACCCAGGTGGTGCTGCCGACCTTCGACTCCGACCGGGCTCTCGATCTGATCGAGACGGAGCAGGTGACCGCCACGCTCGCCGTGCCGACGATGCTCATCGGCATGATCGAGGCGCAGCTCCGCCAGAAGCGGGACGTGGCGAGCCTGCGACTGCTGAGCCATGGGGCGGCGCCGATAGGCACCGAGGTGCTCCGGCGGGCGCACAAGGTCTTCCCCGACTCCGAGCTGCTCCACCTCTACGGCACGACAGAGACGGCCCCGATCGCCTCGGCCATGCCGGCCGAGCAGGAGCTGCTCTTCGAGCCCCGGGCCCGCTCGTGCGGGCAGCCGGCAGTCGGCGTGCAGCTGAAGGTGATCGGGCCGGCCGGCCGGCCGCTGCCGCCCTTTGCGGTGGGCGAGGTCGCCATCCGCGGTGCGAACGTCATGGCCGGCTACTGGCAGCGGCCCGAGGAGACGGCGTCGGTGCTGCAGGACGGCTGGTATCGCACGGGCGATCTCGGCTATCTCGACGACCGCGCCTACCTCTTTCTCGTCGACCGCTTGAAGGACATGATCGTGACCGGGGGCGAGAACGTCTACAGCGTCGAGGTGGAAGAGGCGCTCTACCTCCACGACAGGGTGCTCGAGGCCTGCGTATTCGGGATCCCCGACCCGCGCTGGGGCGAGGCGGTGCAGGCAGTGGTGGTGACCCGCGGACCGGTGACGGCCGAGGAGTTGAAAGTGCACTGCCGCAAGAGCCTCGCGAGCTTCAAGGTTCCCAAGCAGATCGTCGTGCAGGAGAAGCCACTTCCCCGCTCGGCCTCCGGCAAGATCCTAAAGCGCGAGCTGCGCGAGCCCTACTGGGAGGGTTGCGCCACCCGCATCGGCGGCCAGTAGGCGGCGCACCCCTCGGGCCGTCGCCGGCCGAGGCGCCGGCGTGGCTGCGGGCTGGGCGGGCGCCGATCGATGAGGGCGTCGAGAGGCCAGGCGCGGCCGAGAGGGCGGTAAGGCGACCGCTCGCCACTTGGTGGGCCTCGTCAACCCTCCGTGTTCGTGCGAGGGCTCGAGAGGGCTTCAGCCTGTTCGGGGCCGGCTTGCCCGGCCCCTTCACCGCCCGTATCGGCGGCGGCGGGATCGGGGGCGGGGCGCATCGTCTTGGGGTCCCGCCCCTCTCCAGGCGGCACCGGCCG
>JAJZLV010000070.1 GCA_021803215.1 Actinomycetes bacterium
AAGCCCGGGAGGGCCCGCCGACAGGCTCTTTGCTGGCGGCGGGACCGGCTCGAACTCCTACTGGGCTTCAGGATCCTGCTCAGCCGACGTCCACAGGTCGTTGGTGGGTTGTGACCCACGCTCCTAGGCAGCCAGCGGCCTGCCCGCTGCGGGTCGGCCTGGGTTGCTTCGCCGATTCTTCCGGGGGGTCTCGCACCTGCGCCCAGCTGTGCCGTCCAGCCGGTCTGTGCCGTCCAGCCGGTCTGTGCCGTCCAGCCGGTCTGTGCCGTCCAGCCGGTCTGTGCCGTCCACCCGGTCTGTGCCGTCCAGCCGGTCTGTACCGTCCAGACGGTACAGTACGACCGTGACCCGTGGCGAGATCTCCCAGACCCGCGCCCGCATCCTGGCGGCCGCCGAGGACCTCGTCATCCGCGAGGGCGTTAGCCGGCTCACCCTCGATTCGGCCGCCCAGGAGGCCGGGGTCAGCAAGGGAGGGATCCTCTACCACTTCCCGAGCCGGGCCGCCCTCGTATCGGCCATGGTCGAGCGCTTCGTCGTGAGCTTCGAGGCCGATCTCGTCGCGCGTCGGGCCTACTCGCGGGAACCGGGCGCCTTCACCCGCGCCTACCTCGAGGCCACCCTCGACCCGGGGGAGGAGCCGAGCGACCCCCGTGAGATCCGCCTCGGAGGGGCGCTGCTGGCCGGGGTCACCGCCGACGTCGAGGTCCTGAAGCCGATGCGCCAGCGTTTCGAGGCCTGGCAGTTGAGCATAGAGTCCGACGGCCTCCCGCCCGAGGTGGCGACCGTGGTCCGCCTGGCCGCAGACGGCCTCTGGCTGGCCGACCTGTTCGAGCTGGCCCCGCTCGCCGGCGAACGCCGGGCGGCAGTTCGGCGCCAGCTGCTCGACTTGGTCGAGCGGGCGCTCCAGCCGGAGGCTTGAGATGAACGCGCTGAAGCGCATCGTCCGGGCCGGCGCCATCGAGGACCGCGCCACCCGGCGGATCGTCATCGCGGTCTCCGCCTGCGCCTTCGCCGAGTGGGGCGGGGCGAGCTCGGTGCTACCGCTCCTTCCGATCTACCTCCGCCGTCACGGCTCCTCGCTCGCCATGGTGGGTCTCACGATGGCTGCGTTCTTCGCCGCCGCCGTCTTGGTGCAGTATCCGATTGGGCGCCTCTCGGACAAGATCGGGCGCCGCCAGATCCAGATCGCCGGGCTCGTCACCTACTCGGTTGCGACCGTCCTCTTCGCCCTCTTCGCGGCGCCCTGGGCAGCCTTTTTGTTCCGGGCGTTGCAGGGCGCCGGTACGGGCATCGTCGACGTCGCCAACGCCGCGATGATCGGTGAGGCCGTCCCTGAGAAAGAGCGCGGCCGGGCCTTCGGCGCTTTCTACGGCGCCCGGACCGTAGGAATGGCGATCGGCCCCTTCCTCGGCGGCGTCGCCGGCCTCAAGAACATGGACTACCTCTTCCTGGCAGCCGCCGCCGTCGTTCTCTTGGCCACTTTGCCGATCAGCCTTCTGACGCCCCGCCTCTCCGGTCACCGGCCGGTGGCGCGCTCGCAGCGGACTCCTCTTTGGAAGAGCCGCTCGGTGATGGGCGTCGGCATCGCTTTTTTGGCGGGCGGGGCGCTCGTCGGCACCTACGAGGTCTGCTGGTCGTTGCTGCTGAACCTGCGGGGAGCCACCTCCTGGGAGCTCGGGCTCTCCTGGACGCTCTTCGCCTTCCCCTTCGCCGTGGTCTCGCTGCCGGTCGGGTGGCTGGTCGATCACATGGACCGGCGCTACCTCGTCCTGGTGGCGCTGGCCGGCTCGGGCGCCTTCGCCGTCATCTACCCCCTCTTGCACTCGGTCGCCTGGCTGGTCGGCCTCGGGGCGCTCGAGGCCGTCACCGTCGCAATCGGCGCCCCGGCGGAGCTCGCCCAGCTCTCGGCCTCGGTTCCGCCGGCCGAGCTCGGAAGGGCCCAGGGCGCCGTCTCGAGCATGCAGACCGGAGCGGTGGCTGTGATGGCGACGGTCTCCGGGGCGATGTTCGCGGTGCGGGCCTGGCTGCCCTTCGTCGTCGCTGCCGGGGTGATCGGGGCTTCGATCGTGGCGCTCGGGTTCGTCTGGCGCAACGTGCCCGGGCGGGGCTCGATCCCGGGTCGGGCCAGCGGGGCGCCTGCCGTGGTGCCGGCCGGCGTCGAGACTCCGCTGGCGGTCAGCCCCGAGGCGATCTCGCTCGAGAGCGCCGGCTGAGCCGCTCTCGCCACCAGGTGCGGAGGAGGACCTTCCCGTAGCGGTAGCCGTAGGAGAGGTTGCCACCCTTTTTCGACTCCCCCTTGTGGCGGGTGAGCATCGTCACCGGCACCTCGCCGTACCTGACGCCGGAGGAGAGTGCCGCGATCAACAGCTCGGAGGCCTGGTACTGCGGCTCCTCCAAGAGGAGGGAGGCGGTGAGGTCGGCCCGGAAGGCCCGGATGGGGTTGGCGGTGTCTGTCACCCGGGTCCCCATGAGGAGGCTCATCAGCCGGCCGAAGACGACTACCCCGGTGTTTCTGACGGCGTCGGTGCCGTGGGTGGAGCCGAGGCGCCGGGAGCCGTTCACGAAGTCCTTCTCGTCCGCCATGACCGGGCCGAGGGCCCGGGCCAGGTCGTCCGGATCGGTCTGGCCGTCGGCGTCGGCCGTGACTATGTAGCGGGCCCCGTGCTGGCGGGCGACCCGGTAGCCGAGGCGCAGGGCGGCCCCCTGGCCTCGGTTGACCGGTGCCACCACGCAGTAGCCGCCTGATCGCCGCACGATCTCGCTCGTTCCGTCGTCCTCGCCGTCGACGACGACCAGGACAGAGGCAGCCTCGCCGTTCACGACGGCCGGCATGGCCTTCACGACCCGCTCGATGTTGTCGGCCTCCTTGTAGGCGGCCATGACGATGACGACCGGCTCGAGGCTGGGGTGCTCGTGGTAGGCCTCGAACTCGTCGATCGCGATCCGGTCGATCAGCTCGTCTGTCTGGCGGCGCCGGCGCGCCTCCCGCTCTCTCATTGGGGGGCGCCGACTGGCTTCAGCACCGAGGCGGCCGGCGTGGAGCGGTCCGAGGCGGTCGGCAGACCCGGATCAGCCGGCACGCCGACGAGGAGGGAGGCCGCCAGGGCGGCTGCCTTCAAGAGGTCCCGCAGCTCGGGCGGGGGAGGGAAGTACTCGTCCTCGGCCGTGACGTGCACGAGCTCGATCCCCTCGGAGGGAGAGAGGGCCGAGAGGATCTCGTCGACGAGCCACTCAGGCGCCGAGGCGCCGGCCGTCACGCCCACGATGCCCTCGAGGTCGTCGGGAAGCTCCGCGAGGGAGTTCACCCGATGAACCCGTTCGCAGCCGCTGGCAAGCGCTGTCTTGGCCAACGAGACGGTGTTCGAGGAGTTGGCCGAGCCGATCACCACCACGGCGTCGCAGGAGGGGGCGAGCGCCCGCATGGCCGCCTGGCGGTTGGTGGTGGCGTAGCAGAGGTCGGAGCGGCCGGGCATCCAGAGCTCGGGATAGCGAGCCTTCGCCGCTTCGACGATGCCGGACCACTCGTCGTGGGCGAGCGTCGTCTGGGCGAGGAGGGCGACCGGCTCGCCCCGGGCGATCTCGAGCTGCTCGACATCCTCGGGCCGCTGCACGAGGCGGACCGACTCGGGGGCGACCGCCATCGTGCCGATCGCCTCCTCGTGGCCCTCGTGGCCGACGTAGATGACCGTGTAGCCCTTGCGGGCGCGGACCTTCATCTCGTGGTGGACCTTGGTGACTAGCGGGCAGCAGGCGTCGACGACGATGCGGCCCATCTCGCCGGCCCGCTTCTCGACCTCCGGTGCCGACCCGTGGGCCGAGAGCATGAGCGGGCGGCCGGGCGGCACCTCGTCGACGTCGTCGACAAAGACGACGCCGAGCGCCTCGAAGGCCTCGACGACCACCTTGTTGTGGACGATCTCGTGGTAGCAGTAGACGGGCGGCTCGAAGATGCGCACCATCCAGCTGAGCGCCTTGATGGCCATCTCCACCCCGGCGCAGAAGCCCCGGGGCTCTGCCAGGCGTACCTTGGTCACTCGCACCTGCCAGAGGCTATCTGCCAGTAGCCTTTGGCTATGCCACTACCCCAGGTGGTGGCCGTGGCCGACTCCTCGCCGGCGTCCCGCGCCGGGCTGATGCCGGGCGACGAGATCCGCTCGATGAACGGCCAGGTCCCCCGCGACGTCATCGAGTACCAGCTGATGGCCGACGAGCCGCTCGTCGAGCTCGAGGTGATACGCGGCCAGTTCGAGCTCACGGCCACCGTGGAGAAGCCGGCGGGCGAGCCACTCGGCATCGAGATCTCCTCGGCCCTCTTCGACCAGGTGCGCACCTGCGACAACCACTGCGAGTTCTGCTTCATCTACCAGCTGCCGAAGGGGATGAGAAAGAGCCTCTACCTGAAAGACGATGACTACCGGCTCTCCTTTCTCTATGGCAACTTCACCACCCTCACCCGCTTCACCGAGGCCGACCTCGAACGGGTGATCGACCAGCGCCTCTCGCCCCTGTACGTCTCGATCCACGCCACCGATCCGGTCGTGCGGGCCCGCATGTTGAGGAACAGGCGGGGTGCGACATCGCTCCGCTGGCTGCGGGCGCTCTTGGACGCGGGGATAGAGATCCACGGCCAGGTCGTCGTCTGCCCCGGCGTGAACGACGGGCCGGTGCTCGAGGACACCCTGGCGGGGATCCTTGACGAGTACCCCGAGCTCACGACGGCGGCCGTCGTGCCGCTCGGGATCTCCCGCTTCTCGAGAGAAGAGGCGATGCGCCCCCACACCCGGCCCGAGGCCGAGGCGGTCCTCGAGACGGTCACCTGGTTCCAAGAGCTCTTTCGCAGGAGCCTCGGGCGCCGCCTGGTCTACGCGGCCGACGAGTACTACCTGTTGGCGGGAAGAGACTTCCCCCCACCAGACCACTACGACGGCTTCTGCCAGCACGAGAACGGCATCGGCATGGCCCGACGCTTCGAGCTCGAGTTCTCCGGCTCGAAAGAGAGCGGCAAGGTCGGTCGGGGTGGCTTCTTCCAGTGGGTGGAGGGCGCCCCGGCAGAGGGCTACCGGGCCCCGCGGACCGACGGTGCGATGCCGGTCGCCTTGGGGCGAGCCGGGCGGCCTGTGACGATCCTCACGGGCTGCTACGGCGAGCTCGTCCTTCGCCCGCTCCTCGAGCGGGCCGGCTACGGCTCGGTCGAGGTGCTGCCGGTCCGGAACGACTTCTTCGGCGGCAACATAGCGGTGAGCGGCCTCATGACTGGCAGCGACCTCTCGCGTGTCCTGGCGGAGCTTCCAGAGGACCGGCGCTACCTCCTGCCCGATCTCTGTCTCTCGAAGGGGGTCTTCTTGGACGGCCTTTCGCTATCGCAGCTTCCCCGCCCGGTCGAGGTGGTTGCGAGCGATGGGGCCTCGCTGCGCCGAGCGCTTCGAGGGACGAGATGACAGAGACAGGCGAGGTAGCGCAAGCAAGCAGGGCGGCGACACGCCGGCTGCCGGTCGTCGTCGTGGCCGGCCGGCCGAACGTCGGCAAGTCCACCCTCGTCAACCGGGTCGCCGGCCGCCAGGTGGCGATCGTGCAGGAGACGCCGGGGGTGACCCGGGACCGCCTCGAGCTCGAGTGCGAGTGGGCCGGAAGAGAGTTCCTCCTCATCGACACCGGCGGGGTGGTCGAGCGGGGCGACTCCCTCGAGGCCAAGGTGAGCGAGCAGTCGCTGCGGGCCGTCGACGGGGCCGACGTCGTGCTTTTCGTGCTCGATGCCACGACGGGTGTGACCGGCGAGGACTCCGACATGGCCAACCGGCTCCGCAAGGTGGCCCCCAAGGTCCTCGTCGTGGCGAACAAGGTCGACTCAGAACGCCGGGAGGCAGATGCCTGGGAGCTCTCCGGCCTCGGACTCGGGAGCCCGGCCATGGTGAGCGCCCTCCACGGCAGGGGGATGGGCGACCTCCTCGACGACGTGGTCGCCCGGCTGCCCGCGGCGAGCGAACCGTCGGCGGCCCCGCCGGTGGCCGAGCCCGAGGTCAAGGCGACGGCCGTCGCCATCGTAGGGCGGCCGAACGTCGGCAAGTCGACTCTTTTCAACCGGCTCGTCGGAGAGGACCGCTCGGTCGTCCACGACTTGCCGGGGACGACGAGAGACGCCATCGACACCTTGATCGAGACCGAGGCCGGAACCCTTCGCCTCGTCGACACCGCCGGCATGCGCCGGCGGGCACGGGCGGGTGACGCCCCCGAGTACTACTCGCTCGTCCGCTCGCTCCGGGCTCTCGATCGGGCCGACGTCGCGCTCTTGGTGCTCGACGCCACTGAGGGGGTGACCCATCAGGACCAGCGCCTGGCCGAACGGGTGGACGCCTCTGGGAGCCCGATCGTCGTCCTGTTGAACAAGTGGGACCTGCTCGAGACCGATCGGCGCTTCGAGGTGAACGAGGAGGTGGCAGACAAGCTCGGCTTCCTCGGCTATGCCCCTGTGATCCGCATATCGGCTCGCACCGGGCTCGGGGTGCATCGCCTCATCCCGGTCGTGTCGGACGCCATATCCGCCTACCACCGCCGCATCCCGACGGCCCGCCTCAACGAGGCCCTCCGGGCCGCCCAGAGCGCCCACCCGGCGCCGGGGGCTCGTATCCTCTACGCCGTGCAAGGAGCCATCGACCCGCCGACTGTCACCCTCTTTGCCACCCGCCGCCTGCCGCCCACCTACATGCGCTACCTGGAGCGCTTCCTGCGCGAGCGCTTCGAGCTCGGACCAACCCCCATCGACTTGCGGGTGAGGATCCGCCCGGGACGATGAGCGAGCCGACCGACGAGGAGAGGCTGCAAGAAGCGACCGCCCGCGCCCTGGCCGGCAACCTCGAGAGGAGCGGCGAGAAGCTCAGATCCCAGAACAAGCTCTTTGTCCGCGACCGCCTCGCCCTCTTGCTTGACAAGGGTTCGTTCATGGAAGACGGCCTCTTGGCGAACGCCCTCTCCGGCGACCTGCCAGCCGACGGAGTGGTCACCGGGCAGGGTCGGATCGAGGGCCGCCCGGTCTGCGTCGTGGCCAACGACCCGACCGTGAAGGCAGGGAGCTGGGGTGCTCGCACGGTCGAGAAGATCGTCCGGCTCACCGAGTACGCCCTCCAGCACGAGCTCCCGGTCTTCTACCTGGTGGACTCGGCCGGAGCCCGTATCACCGACCAGGTCGAGCTCTTTCCCGGCCGAAGGGGGGCGGGCCGCATCTTCTACAACGAGGTCCGCCTCTCGGGCCGGGTGCCCCAGATCTGCTGCCTGTTCGGACCCTCGGCAGCCGGCGGTGCCTACATCCCCGCCTTCTGCGACGTCGTCATCATGGTCGAGGGGAACGCCTCGATGTACCTGGGGTCGCCCCGTATGGCCGAGATGGTGGTGGGGGAGCACACCGACCTCGAAGAGATGGGTGGCGCCCGGATGCACGCCAGCGTCTCGGGCTGCGGAGACAACCTCTATCCCGACGATGAGAGCGCCATCGAAGCCGCCCTCCAGTACTTCAGCTACCTGCCGGGCTCGTGGCGCGAGGTTGCTCCCTGGGAGGAGGCCGTCCCGCCGGCGAGGAACCTCGCCCCGGACTCGGTCCCGGCTGCCCCGAGCTCCGGTTACGACATCCACCGCGTCATCGAGGCACTCGTCGACGCCGGGAGCTTCTTTGAGATAAAGCCCCTCTTCGCCCCCGAGCTCGTCATCGGCTGGGCCCGTCTCGCCGGGCGCTCGATCGGCGTCGTCGCCAACAACCCGCTGGTGAAGGGCGGGGTCCTCTTCACCGACTCGGCTGACAAGGCGGCCCGCTTCATCTGGAACGCCGATGCCTTCAACATCCCGCTCCTCTTTTTGGCTGACGTCCCGGGCTTCATGATCGGCACCAAGGTCGAGCGGGAGGGCATCATCCGCCACGGGGCGAAGATGATCACGGCCGTCTCGGAGGCGACCGTGCCGAAGATCTCCGTCATCTTGCGCAAGGCCTACGGAGCCGGCCTTTACGCCATGTCGGGTCCGGCCTTCGAGCCCGATGCCTGCCTGGCCCTTCCGTCGGCCAAGATCGCCGTAATGGGCCCTGAGGCAGCTGTGAATGCGGTCTATGCGAACCGCATCGCGACCATCGAGGACAAGCTCGAGCGGGACTCCTTCGTGGCTGCCCGGCGAAAGGAGTACGAAGAGGACGTCGACCTCCTTAGGCTCGCCTCGGACCTGGTGATCGACGCCGTCGTCCAACCCGAGCAGCTCCGGGAGGAGCTCGTCTCCCGCTTCGCCCTGGCGGCCTCGAAAAGCCGTTGGTTGACAGATCGCCGCCACGGGGTGCCCCCGGTCTGATGAGCTTTGGAGAGCCCAGCCGGCCTCCCGATGAGGAGGAGCAGTCCGAGGAGGAGCTCGAGCACGGGGGGGCCAGCCACGACGAGGAGCAGCGTCAGGTCAGAGCCCCCTGGCATTTCAAGTTCATAGTCGTCGGAACCGTCATCTACCTCGGTTATCGGGCCTTTCAGGGGATCGAATGGCTGATCCACCACGTCTGAGCGAAGAAGGCTTTCCTAGTAGGGCTTGAGGTCGACCACGATGCAGTGGCTGGCATGGTCATGCCAAGCCTGCCGCCGCCGATCCCAAAGGGGTGAAAGGCAGTCGATCAGGAAGGGGATGACGAAGACGACGGTGAACAGAAAGGCGATCATCTGGCGCCAAAGGGCCCACCAGAAGCCAAGCTTCCCGCCGGTGACCGCATCCCGGGCCGCGATCGACATGGCCATCATGCCGACGGTCTGGCCCCGAGCCGAGCCCACCATCAGGCCGTAGTAGAGGAACGAGCCGGCAACGACTGCTGCCCAGGCGACCAGGATCGGAGCGAAGACCGACAGGCCGACGGTCTGGCCGGCTCCGAGCATGATCAGACGTGTGCTCCCGAGCATGCCGATGAGCTCGATCACATAGCCGACGGCCCAGATCAGGCAGCCGTCTATGAGGGCCGCGACGAGTCGTTTCCACCAGGGCGCCAGAATGACCCCGAGCACTGGGTCCGGCGCTGGGGCTGCCTGCCCTGACCGCGGGGGTAGTTCCAGGCGTAGCCGGCTTGCCAGTGAGGCGGGCCGGCACCGTAGGGGGGTGAGCCCTCGTGGTAGCCCGGCGGCCAATGCTGTCCGTATGGCTGTCCGTAGCCGGGAGGAGGGCCGCCCGGTACGGCCTCAGGCGGGTACCACTTGCCGTCGGACGCGAGCCACCAGCCCGGGCCTCGCGACGTGTTGCTCATCGCAATCCCCCTGCCTGTGTTGGCCCCGGCAAATTAGCTGATGGCTCAGCCGATGAGGGGGCAAACCGAGTGGCCCCTCACGGAGCTCCAGGTACGGCCCGGCAGCCACAGGCGGCCCCGCACCCGCACCCGCCGCCCCTGGCTCGCGAGGAAGAGCTCGAAATCGAGGCGAAGACCGAGAGCGCTCGCCTGGTAGGTCCGCAGCCTTGCGGGCAGGGTGGCACGGCGCTTCTGCTGGCACCAGCAACCGAGACAGGAGCCGGCTGATGGTGGGTGACCGCTTCGTCGTCCGCCCGGTCCTCCCAAGGATCCGAACACACTGTTGGGGCTCGTCTGCGGGCGGACACACGGACCCTATGAGAGTCGGGAGCGGCAAGATCGCTTGCACAGCCGGGTAGCTGCGGCCGCCCATAGCAGTCGGGGTCCGCGGCCCATGCCAATCCTCCTGGATGGCCAGCCCAATCAGAAGCGCTCCTCGTCCTGTATGGCGCGGCGACCCACTGCGCCCGGGTCTGACACTCGGTGCCGCTCGGGAGGCCGGCTACGATGAGCGGGCTGGCGCGTTTCCTTGAGCGTCGGCAGCTGCCGATCAAGTCGGTGGTCAGATAGACGGGCTGTGGCGCAGCTTGGTTAGCGCGCTTGACTGGGGGTCAAGAGGTCCCGGGTTCAAATCCCGGCAGCCCGACCAGAGAAAGTCCTGGTCACAGCCTTGCGAGGCGAGTTAGAGGCAGTGAGACTGCCGGATTGACCACCAGATTTGACCACCAAAGTTGGTGGTCAGCTTGGTGGTCAAATAGGTGGTCAAGAGTACCTCCCCGACGGGAAAATAGCCTTTGACCTGGGACGATGCCGCTCGGTGCGCCACGCAACCTCTTAACAACCGGTCAAGAGGTCCGGCTGACAGAGCGAAGGTGCCGCGGCGCAGACAGCTGGTCGAGTCGAGCGGCTCGGTGGCGCTCAATTCCGAGAGTGACGGACCTGTCTGAGAATGAGACCACTTGGACACTTGTCTCACCGGCTGCTAGGAGGGAGACTGCCCCAGGCTCTGTGCTGAGCCAGAGGGGGACCCGACGATGAGGGCTCTGCCAAGTGCGCCAGGTCAACAGGCGATTGAGCGCAAGGATGGTCGCTCTCTCGCTGGCGTAGCCGAAGATCGTGGTGGTACGGTCCCCATCCCAGGAGGCTTGCTGGCACAGTTGTTCCGGGTGCCTGCAGTTGTGCTTTTTTGGGGTATTCATCTGACCCGACTACGCTGACGGCGTGGCGGTCGCTCATCCCCGGGGCGGGGTGCACTACCCACGCTCGACCGGCGACTTGCAGTCGTGGTTCTCGACCGACGCGGACTGCCTCGACTACCTTGCTTGGCTGCGATGGCCACAAGGGTTCGTCTGCCCTCGGTGCGAGAACCCGAGCGGCTGGATCGTGGCTGACGGAAGCTACAAGTGCGCGAGCTGCCTGAGGCAGACGGCCGTGACGGCGGGCACGTTGTTCGACCGGCGCAGGACGCCCCTCACGGTGTGGTTCGCTGCCTGTTGGATGTTCGTCTCCCAGAAGGAGGGCGTCTCTGCGCTTGGTCTCCAGCGCGCCCTCGAGATCGGCTCGTATCCGACGGCGTGGGCGATGCTGCATCGCCTGCGCTCGGTGCTCGTCCGACCCGGCCGGGACCGGCTCACCGGCACCGTCGAGGTGGACGAGACCTGGTTCGGCGGCGAGGAGCCCGGCCTGAGAGGACGGACGAAGGGCAAGAAGTCCCTGGTGGCGATCGCCGTCGAGCGCAAGGAACCGCATGGGTACGGCCGCTGCCGCATGGCAGTGGTGAAGGACGCCTCCGCCGAGTCCCTCCAGCGCTTTGTCGCTGACAGTGTCGAGCCCGGGGCGACCGTGGTCACCGACGGATGGCCCAGCTACGTGGGCATCACCCGGCTCGGCTATGTCCACGAGCCCCACAGCCAGCGGGCGGCCGCTGCCCGCGGCGAGGATGTCGGGGCGCTGCTTCCCGGCGTGCACCGCGTCGCCTCACTCGCCAAGCGATGGATGCTGGGCACCCATCAGGGCTCGGTCGGAGACCCTCATTTGCAGAGCTATCTGAACGAGTTCGTCTTCCGCTTCAATCGCCGCACCGCGAGGAGCCACGGACTCCTCTTCTACCGAGTGCTCGAGCTGGCGGTCAACCACGATCCGGTGCGCTACCGGCAGCTCGTCGCCGATTCGAAGTCGAAGAAGGTGCCGCCGGTACCGCCGTGGCGGCGTGGACACCCGCCGAGCCTGGATCGCCCCAAGGCGGATCGCCCCTGGCGGATGACTCGCTGACCAGCGGAAGTCGGGTCAGATGAATACCCCAAGGGGCGACAATGCGCGGCAGCAGCAGAGTGTAGGAAGTGGTGAAGAACACCGAGGAGATCCCTGCGGCGACCGCTACGACGAGAACCTGGGTGAGCGAGAGCACGCCGAGCCAGCCGGAGATGGGCACCGTTGCCAATACGGCCAGGGAGACCACATCGCACGCGATCATGGTGGTGCGAGGGTTCCAGCGATCGATCAGTGCGCCTGCAGGTAGGCCCAGGATGAGCCACGGCAGCCACTCGAAAGCGTAAAGAAGACCGACAGCCAGGGTGCTGGCGTGCAGGGTCGTAACGGCCACGAGCGGCAGCGCGAAAGCAGTGACCGCATTGCCGACCGCGCTGGTGCTCTCGCCAATCCACACCAGGCGGAACGCCCGGTGATGAAAGAGTCCAGGGGGACGAGGAGGGCGGCCTGAAGTCGCGCTCATCTTCCTTGCTGCCGGTGGCGGGGCTGCTCGTTAGCTCGAACAGGCGGTCGCCGCGGTTGCGCTCCCGACTCGCCGTCGTCACGGATCAGCCGCTCCCAGATCTCGTGCTCCTCTGCGCTTAGCTTCGCCTCCATCTCGCCGAGCACCGAGGCCTCTCCAGAGATCCGCACGAGATGCACCGCCAGATCGAAGCCGGCCGCGCACAGTAGACGCCGCAGCGTTGGCAAGGTCGGCTGACGTAGTCCCCGCTCGTACGTTGAGACCATCGTCCTTGGTACCTCAGCCCGAGCCGCCAGCACCCCCTGGCTCAACCCTGCTCGCTGGCGAGCCTCCCGCAACAGCTCCGCCGCGGATCCCTTGCTCTCGTGCTTCATGAATACAATAGTATGCGGCCGCCGACGTCCCTGCCTCTTGCCGCCTTTCAAGAGTCCACCAGTTGCCAGCGATTTCGCACGGATCGGTCTCGCTCGTAGATTGTGGCAGTTCCCGAAACCTTAACATCAGGGTGGCGCTGGCGGGGTGGTGACTGGGTGTCAGCGGGTGAGCCAGATGCGGTTCGCGACGGGGGTGAGCCACCGGGATGTGATTGATTGAGCCAGCGACGCCGTGGCCGGTGGCCAGTCGGGCTGGGGGAGAGCTACCGGCTCGCTCAACCAGCCGCGCGGGCGGCGTCGAGCAGCTGCTTGGCCGGGCTCGCCGGCCAGGCATCTTTGTCGAGGCGCCACTGCCACTCGACTCCGCTCTCAGCTGGCGCCTCCGGCTCGTCTTTGACGGTGGCTACGTGTTCGAAGCCGAGCTTGGCCGGGACGCGACCGCTTACACCGTTCACCTCGTCGTGATGGATCTCGACGGCGTCGATCCCGGGTAGTTCCAGTGCGCGCTCGGTGAGCATGGCAGCCGACAGCGTGGCGACTCCTCGCTTGGTGTGCCTCGCGTCGACCCAGTAGCCGATCTCTAGCCGCCCGGCTCCGAGCCTCCCGTGCAGCCCGCAGAGACCGAGCAGCCGTCCGGTTCGGTCGGCCGCGACGTAGTGAGTATCAGTGACCGGCTCGCTCGGCGGGGCAGATGTGTGCCGGGCGACGAAGTCTTCTGCCATCTCGCGGGTGTAGCTATCGGCCCAAGGCATCCAGGGCCGAAGGTGGTCGAGCGACGTGAGAATGGCCTCGTACAGCGCCGCGGTGTCTTCTCGCCGCAGCCGTCGACATACGAGCCAGCCCGCCTCGGCGCCATCGGGCGGAAGAAACATTGCACCCAGGCCGAGCGAGTCAGCAGACACGGCACATGCTCTGTCGACATGCGATCGATCGTCAAACGCGGTAGTCGGGGGCCTGGTTGGCAGAGAGGTAGCGGAAGGCGACGTCGGTCGAACAGCGCCGCTCCATCTCCCGAGAAGAGCTCACCCCGCACGAGTAGCCCCACAAGAGCAGCGTCAGCATCATCGTGGGGTCGTAGGACGGGGCGCCGTCGAAGCTCTTATAGGAGGCGTAGATGGGACCGAGGTCGGGCAGTTCGTCGACGGCTTCTGCGACGAAACGGGCCGGGTGGTCCTCTGGCCGCCAATCGTCGATGGAGGGGGGTAGGAGGAACTGCTGGGCCGGATCGGAGGGGCGGAACGTCCGTGCCCGCCCCGCCGGAGCACTGGCTCGTCCCTCCGAGCCGGTGTCGTCGGCGGCGAACAGCTGGTCGGACTGGCGTCAGAGAGTCACGGATCGGCCCAAAGCAGCCCTGAAACGGCCGGGTGGTAGTTCATCAGGTACCAGCCAGGCCGTTCGGAGCCAAGGGTGCGCCACG
>JAJZLV010000074.1 GCA_021803215.1 Actinomycetes bacterium
GCCGCCCGAGCTGCCGCTGCCCGAGCTGCCGCCGCCCGCACCACCGCCGCCCGAAGCACCGCCGCCCGAAGCACCGCCGCCCGAAGCACCGCCGCTTCCCGACCCGCTTTTGGGGTCGGTGGTCTCAACCGCTTGCACTGCTCCAGCCGCTGCCTGCGCGGCTGCCTCGTCGGCCGCCTGCTTCCTAGCCTTGGCTCGGGCGGCGGCCGCCCGCTCCTGGCGGGCCACTGCCAGGGAGTACTGGACCATCTCCACGGCGAGCCGCCCCTTCACCTGATGCAGGATGGAGGTCACCTGGGCGGTGAGCCGCCTTGCCACCTCAGCGGCTCGAGCGGAGCTGTGCAGCGTTGCCTCCGCTGCCTGCTCCTGGCGTCGTCTCCTCAGCTGCTCGTGCTCGAGCCGCGCCGTCGCAGCCCGCAGCGCTGTCACAGACGAGTCCAGGTTCTCGGCGACAGAGTTCCCGTAGACCGCGATCGACTGGCCATCCGAGAGGCTCGAGCTCAAGAGAGCTGCCAGGTTGGCACCTTGGCCGTCTCCGGTGACGTACGCCGCCACGGCGGCTGCTCGGAGGCGGAGCCGTGCCAGGTCGATCTCGTGGTGGCTGCTTTTGAGGGCCGAGGCGATCCGTCGCAGCGACGCCCTCGCCTTGGCGAGGTTGATCTGGGCATCGTCGTAAGTGGCCGCTGCTATCTGGACTTTCGTCTGGTCATTGGCCAGCTCGCTTGCGAGCGCAGCAGCTCGCGCCTTCGTGGAGGCCATCTGATGACGCGTCGGGGTGGCTCCGGCCGTGGCGGGCAGGACCGCCCAGGTGATGGCAACCACCGTCCCCGCCAGGGCGAGCTTGCGCTTTAGGCACATTCTCCCCATTTGCATCATACGTAACATTGCCCACAGGAGTGCGGATTGTCAACACCCCGCGTGCCGATAGGCCGAGGTCAGACCACTTAGAGTGATGTGCGATGGACGCAGGCGGCAACCTCGCCGGGAGATCCTCATGGAGCTGATCGAGACAGAGGTGGAGCAGGGCCGGCTGCTTGGAATCAGGCCAGCCCCCGACCTCGCCGCTTTTCTCGGTGTTCCATACGCCGCGCCGCCTGTCGGGCCTAGGCGCTTCCTGCCCGCTCTGCCCCCGGCTGGCTGGACGGGCGTCCGCCCTGCGACCGCTTACGCGCCGAGCTCGGTCCAGCCTCCGCCCGACCCGGCGAGTGCTGTTCCCGGCGACCCGATGGAACAGTCGGAGGACTGCCTTTACCTCAATGTCTGGACCCCGGGGACCGACGAGAGCAAGAGACCGGTCATGGTGTGGATCCACGGCGGCGGCTATGTCGGTGGCAGTCCCAGCTCCGCTCTCTACTCAGGCCAGTCGCTCAGCCGCGAGGGGGTGGTTGTCGTCACGGTTGGCTACCGGCTCGGGGTTCTTGGATGGCTCGGCCACCCCGCCTTGGCGGCCGGCGACGGCGAGCTCTGCTCCAACTGGGGACTGAGCGACCAGCTGGCTGCCCTTTCGTGGATCCGCCGCAACGCCGCTGCCTTTGGCGGAGACCCGGAAAACGTCACGGTCTTTGGGGAGTCGGCCGGCGCAATCTCTATCGCCGCCCTCTTGGCGGGCGACCGGCCGCGGGAGTCTTTCGACCGGGCGATCATGCAGAGCGGCGCGCCGATGGCGCTTTCGCTCGAGGCAGCCTCTCGAGTCGCCGAGGAGTTGGCAGCCGTGCTCGGGCTCACCCGTCTCGAGCGCCGGCTGCTCGAGAACGTTCCGACCTCAGAGATACTTCGAGCGCAGTCTGCGATCCGGCAGCGCTTGAGTGGCGATGTGCTGGCCTTCCAGCCGGTGGTGGACGGGCTCCTGCTCCCGGGTGAGCCGGCCGGCCGGATCGCAAGCGGCAGCGCGGCCGGGGTCGACCTCCTCATCGGGACCAATCGCGACGAGTGGCGCTTCTGGCTCTTGACAGACCCTGCGCTTCGCGCTCTCGACTGGGCGGGGGCGATCTCCAAGGTGGAAGGAAGCATCCGACGCGCTGGGCTCGGAGAGCGCCTCGGTGCGGCAGAGTTGGTGGAGTCCTACAAGAACTGGCGGCTCGAGCGAGGCGAGCCCGCCGAGCCGGCTGACGTCTACTGCGCCATCGCCAGCGACTGGACCTTCCGCCTCCCCTCCATGAGACTGGCCGAGGCCCAAGCGGAGTCGGGCGGCCGCGTCTCTGCCTATCTCTTCGACTGGGAGTCGCCGCTTTTCGAGGGCCGAGTCGGCGCCTGCCACGCCATCGAGCTCCCCTTTGTCTTCGGCACGCTCGACCACCCGTTCATCACGTTGTTCTCTGGAGGCGGCGAGCTGGCCGATCGGCTGAGCGGCGCGATGCGCAGCGCCTGGGCCTCTTTCGCCACCTCCGGCGACGCGAGCAGCGAGCTCGTGGGCCCGTGGCCCGCCTACGGGCGCCGAGACCGGCTGACCAAGCGGCTCGGTCGTGAGATCGAGACGATCTCGGCACCGTTCGAGCCAGAGCGCCGGCTCCTCGATGAGGCGTTTCCCGTCTATGGTGATCCGACTGCCGTCGGATCGTCGTGTGCCGTCGAGGGGACGTAGCCCAACGGCAGAGGCAGGGCGCTTAAAACGCCTCCAGTGAGGGTTCGAGTCCCTCCGTCCCCACCGTAGGTGTCACGGCGCGAGACAGCCCATCGGTGGCGGTTTCGCGCCGTTCGCCGGTCATCTCGGGGAGCAGGCGGTCCTTCACGAAGAAGGTGGGGTGGATGGTGTCGCGTCCGTCGACGACGAGTCGGTGGACGAAGGCTTGGGCGACGGCCTTGCGCCGCGCGTCGGACCCGTGCAGCAGCTCGTCTTCGAGGTCGGTTCGGAGCGAGTCGAGGCGGCTTTGGTCGGCGGGTCCATGGCGGCGATCCCTTCGATCTGGATCACTTTCTCGTGGCGGGCGCGGCGGGCGCGGGCGTTGTCGCTGAGGTCGCGGACCCAGGGCCCGAAGAGGTCGTCGGTGATCGAACCGGCTTCGAAGGCCATCATGTAGCGCTCGATGGCGGCTTCGGTTTTTTTCAGCTCGGTCTCAGTGGCGAGGATCTCGTCGCGCTGCGAACGCACCGAGGTGGCTCGCTCCTGGGTCTTGGCGGCGACGGCCCGTTCGATCAGCTCGGGGTCTTTGTAGACGTTGAGGAGCGCGTCGAAGACCGCTTCTTCGAGGACGTCAGCGCGGAGGCGCTCGCCGACACAGGCGGCCTTGCCGTAGCGCTGGCGGGAGAAGCACGTGTAGTAGCGGTAGCGGTGGCCTTTGCCCGCCGCGGCGACGCCGACGTGGCTGTGGTGGCAGTGCCCGCAGACGACGAGCCCGGAGAGCATTTGGGAGGGGTGCGCCTGAGCGATGCGCCGGCCGCGGCGTTCGCCTCGTTCGGCGAGCGGTGCCTGGGCCTTGTCGAAGAGCACTGAGTCGACGAGAGACTCGTTGGGCTGGTGACAGAGGTCGCGGAAGGGCACCTCGCCCGGTAGCTGCGGTTGCGCAGGATGTCGAGGATCACCTTGGCCGGCAACATCAGCCCCATCCGCTACGAGCTAGCCTTGGCCACCAGCTACCAAGGCGCATAACAGTGTGTCCACCATTTCTCGGCAACCTCAGATCTATCAGGCCTGCATCATCACGGCCTCGCCAGTCTCCTGGATGTCGTCAAGGTGGTGCCGACCTTCGTGCGCGGCCTGTCGGACCAGCCACCGTGCAGTGCGCTGCTCATCGGGAAGCCGGGTGACCACTCGGTCCCAATGTTCCGGTCCAGTGAGGTCGATCTCCTCGCAGAATCCGGCTGCGG
The DNA here is from genome assembly GCA_021803215.1 of Actinomycetes bacterium. Classification (GTDB taxonomy): domain Bacteria; phylum Actinomycetota; class Acidimicrobiia; order Acidimicrobiales; family Bog-793; genus JAJZLV01. The sequence continues at coordinate 3,805 of JAJZLV010000074.1, forward strand.
TCGCTTCAAGTTCGCCCAGGACGGCGTTCACGTTGCTTTCGTTGTATCGAAAGCGGCGGGCACGTAGGTCGTTGAACATCGGCTCGAGCGCCGGCCGGTCCTCAGTTCGCGCCCTGTGCAGCCGGATGGTGTACGTGGAGTAGACGTCGCGAACGTGACAGAGGTACTCAGCAACGGACCAAGTTCCTATGGCGGGGCGCTCTCGCCACACCTCGCTCGGTATGCTCAGGACTGCATCGCGAACCTCGGTTGGGATCGAATGGATGATCCCGATTGCGCTCTCGATGGAAAGCTCTTGGTAGGACAGCCTGCAGTCCTGACAGATGTGATCCTCCCCGGCCAACGGCGGCAAGGCATCAGGTTTGTCCCCGTCTACTGCGCCTCGATCAGACACAACCACGATCATTCACGATCAACCTCCGGTCTCGCCGGTCCCGCAAGCCGAACGGCATGTGGGACGTGTACGGGCAGCCCACTTCCGACCCACTGTTCGTGCCCGAGGCGAGGAGTCCTGCCCGCGGTTCGGGCGAGCGGCGGACCCAACCGTCTCGGCGGACGTGGCGGTCCCGGTCTTGGCGGGGCCGCGGTTCGCATAGCGACAACTCAACACCACCCGACCTTTGCTCAACGTCAGCGCTGGTCGGGACCACCACTGCGCCCCGGCCAGAGTCGACGGGAATCGAACCGGGTGGCCATGCCGAGTTGAGATCGCGATCGAGCTGGCTCTCCTGCCGAGAAGAGAGTCACATGCGAGACCCGGAGAGCCTCCCAGGATGCGATCGAGAGCTCGCGTGCGTCCACTGCGGGCACCAGGCGCATGGCGGCGCGGTGGCGAGCCAGGAGATGCAACGGCGCGCGCCGGCTCGCCGCGGGTGAAGGGCCTCGTCATTGCCGGGGGAGAGCAGCGGCAGGCCCAAGCCGAGTCCTGGTCGCAAGGCCAAAGGCGCATCCGTGAACCAGCCGCAGGACCATGGTCCAGCTGTACCGGGCCTGCCTCGGCGATCATGTCACGCAGCGGGAATCCCCGGCGGTCATGCCGGGGAGGATCTCAGCTCGCCCGGGTGGCAAGCCAGGAGTCGACGCTGGCGTGGAGGACCGGCATGGGAAGAGAGCCCTGGTCGAGGATGGCGGCATGAAACTCTGGAAGGCTGAACTCTGCTCCGAGGTGATGCTCGGCCTTCGCTCGCAACTTCAATATCTCGATCTTGCCCGTCAGGTAGGCGAGCGCCTGCCCGGGGTTGCAGATGTACCGGTCGATCTCGTTCTCGAGGAACTCAACTGGAAGAGGGACGTGGGTCAGGTAGAACTGGATCGCCCTCTCCCTGCTCCAGCCGAATGCATGCATACCGGTGTCGAGCACGAGGCGGGCAGCTCGCATCAAAGAGGTGGTGATCGAGCCGAGAAGGCTCTCTGTCCCGCTGTAGAGGCCGATCTCCTCTGCCAGCTGCTCTGAGTAAAGGCCCCAGCCCTCCGAGAAGACAGTCACGCTCCGCTGCCGTTGAAGTGCCGGGAGGTGATCGAGGAGCTGGAGGCGGGAGAGCTGCAGGTGATGTCCTGGCACCGCCTCGTGGAAGGCGACCCCCTCGAGGTCCCAGCCGGTGCCGGCCGTAGGCCGAGAGGTGTTGAACCAGAAGGTGCCCGGCCGCCCGCCGTCGAGGCGGGGCGGGGTGTAGTGGGGCGCCATGCCGGCCTCGGCGACGACAGGTGGCATCGGGGTCACCTGGCAGGGTGGCGGAAGCGGAGGCGGGAAGATCTCCTGAGCGCGGGACTCGGCTCTCGAGACGGCTCGCCGGGCGGCTGCAATCGCCTCTTCCGGGCGGGCTCTGCCGGCCGAGCTCCTGAGCGTCTGATGGGCGGCGCCCAGGTCGGCGAGCCCGATCTCGACGCCGAGCCTCACCGCCCGCTCCTCGAGGGTCGCGATGTGCGAGAGGCCGGTCTCGTGGATCTCCTCGGCGGTGAGGGGAAGTGTCGTATGGGTCCTGAGCGCCCGGGCGTAGTCCTCCGCGCCGCCGGGAAGGTGGACGAGGCCGGCCTTCTCTGCCGGCCTCGCCTCGCCCCGGAGGGCCCTTATCGTCTCGAGCCACTCTGCGAGCGCCGGCTTAACGGCCTGGCGGGCGAGGCCTTCCCTCTCTTTCTTCCAGCCATCGGCACCGCTCCAGTCCTTCGGAGGCTCTGGGGCGAGCAGGGGGGCCGGCGCGTCCTCCGAGAGCAGGCTCTCGGCCCAGGCGATCGCCTGCTCGACGAGTGGCTCCACGGGGTAGCGGCCCTTCTTGGCGCCTGCGTTGAGCTGGCCGGCGAGCTGGCGGATCCAGGTGGAACTGGCCTCGAGGCGAGTGAGGTAGTTGGTGGCCGCCTCCTCGTCGACCAACACCGATCGGGCGGCGATGGCGAGGAAGTTGGCCGGGCCGCTGAAGGGCATGGCCGTCACGGTGTGCTCGTAGGGCGCCGATTCGACGGCCGCTATCTCGGCTTCTGCGTGGGCGATGGTGCACCCGAGCGTGACCGCATCGGCCGGCGAGAGGGTCTCGGCGTCGATCTCCCGCGCTCTTTTGAGGATCTCCTCTGCCCCAGCCCGCAAGGCCTCGTGCCCGGCGTCGCTGTCGTCAGGCATCAGATGGTCATAGCCAGGGATCCCGTAGCTCGTTGCGGCGAGCGGGTGGCTCGAGAGCCAGTGCTCGTGGAACCGGTCGGCTAGCTCGCGGGGCGTGGTCATGACAGCAGTCTGCCCAACGCCAAGGAGCCCGACCAACCAAGCGCCCTCAAGGCCCGGCTCGCGGCAGTCTTCGGGCACCGCAGGTCTCGGGTGAGTCGCCCGCTCAGCCCGGCCGGGCCGGGAGCCGAGCTTCTCTCGCCGACGACCTCGGCCGTCTCGCCCGACCGGCGCCAGGGGCACGATCGTCGCCCTCACCGAGGAGGGGGCGCCCGCCCACGTCGCCTGGGTGCGGCAGCTGACGGGCGAGCTGGAGCTGAAGACGGTCGGCGACATCTCGGAAAGGGCCATCGAGAGCCTGGCGGGCGAGTGTCAGCAGGCCGCCCGGGAGACCGTGCCTGGGAGTCTGTCGGCGAGCTCCCTCAGGGCGACGAGGTCATGCCGGCGGCCCGCTGACGGCCGCTCTCCCCCGCGGTGCCGCTCCCGGCGCCGAGCTCCGGGCCCGCACCCTCTTCGTCTCCCTCGGGAAGAGGCGCCGCCCAAGGATCGATCGGCATCGCGTCAGCCGTCTGGAGGCGGAGCCGGTCTCGCCGGAGCAGGAAGGTCCCGAAGAGGATACCGGCTCCGACGAAGACGAGGGAGATGACCTCGACTCCGACGCCGCCGGCGCCGTGGGGCAAGAAGACGTACTCGTCGGTGAAACGGGAGAGGCCGTAGAGCGAGGCCGCCGCGGTGGCGACGAACCCGATCGGGCCGCCGCGGCGGCGCACGTACTTCTCGACTTGGATGACGACAAGCCAGATCAGGAAGCACTCGGCTGCCTGCAGGAGGGGCACCGGCACCCTCTTTCCCACCTGGTCGGCGTAGTACATGCCATACCAGGCATTGGTGCGCCGGCCACCGCCTGCCACCATCAGCTGAGGGCCGAGCAGGCGCCCGATCGACCAGGCGAGGACGAGGACGACCGAGACGAGGTCGGTGGCGACAGAGAGCCGGAGCTTCGGGCACCAGCGGTGGGCCAGCACCAGCCCGACGGGGATGCCGAGCGCCATGCCCCCGAAGCTCGAGAGCCCCCCGTGCCAGACGGCCAGGATCTCGGCCGGGCTGTGGGCGTAGTAGCTCCAGTGGGCGATGACATGCACCGCCCGGGCGCCGATGACCGCCGCCACGATGATCCAGATGAAGGCCCGGCCGAGCCAGGCGTCGGAGTAGCCGTGATTGCGGAGCCTTCTCGCGAAGTAGCGGTAGGCGAACCAGAAGGTGATCGCCAGTCCGATCCCGTAGGTGTGGATCTGGAGAGGCCCGAGGTGGAAGACGACCGGGATTGGCTTCACTGTTGCAAGTATCGCGGACCGGTGGGCCTCTCCGACCCGCAGGGGCTCAGAGGCGCTCCACGACCATCGCCATGCCCTGGCCGCCGCCGACGCACATGGTCTCGAGCCCGAAGCGCTTGTTCTCGTGCTCGAGGCCGTTGAGCAGGGTCGTCATGATGCGGGCGCCGGTCATTCCGAAGGGATGGCCGAGGGCGATGGCTCCGCCGTGGACGTTGAGCTTCTCCCAGGGGATGTCGAGATGGCGGGCGGAGGGGATCACCTGGGCGGCGAAGGCCTCGTTGATCTCGACGAGGCCGATGTTCTCGATGCTCAAGCTGGCCCGCTTGAGGGCCTGGCGGCTCGCCTCGATCGGCCCGAGCCCCATGATCTCGGGGTTGAGGGCGGAGACTCCCGAGGAGACGATCCTTGCCAGCGGCTCGAGGCCGAGCTGGCTCGCCCGCGTCTCGCTCATGACGAGGACGGCGGCTGCCCCGTCGTTGAGGGGGCAGGCGTTGCCGGCCGTCACCTTGCCGTCGGGCCGGAAGGCCGGCTTCAGCTTGGCGAGGCCGTCCAGGTTGGTGTCGGGGCGCGGCCCGTCGTCGCGGGAGACCACCGTGCCGTCGTAGAGGGTCACCGGCGTGATCTCACGCTCGAAAAAGCCGTTCTCGACGTGCTCGACCGCCAGGTTCTGAGAGCGGCAGGCGAATTCGTCCATCTCCTCGCGAGAGACGTTCTCGTACTCGGCGACGTTCTCTGCGGTCTGGCCCATGGCGATGTAGATGTCGGGCAGCCCCTCCGGCGGCTGCCAGGAAGGCTGTCCGCCTTCGGCTCGCTTGGCCGAGCGGGCCTCCGCCTCGGCGAACAGGGCGTTGTGGGTCTCTGGCACCCCGTCGGAGCTGCCCTTCATGAACCGGCTGGTGGTCTCGACTCCGGCCGCGATGAAGACGTCGCCCTCGCCGGCCTTGATGGCGTGGGCGGCCATGCGGATGGTCTGGAGTGAGGAGGAGCAGTAGCGGTTGACGGTCACGCCCGGAACGTCGTCCAGGCCGGCCAGGACGGCGACGACGCGGGCGACGTTGAAGCCCGCCTCTCCGGCTGGCTGGCCACAGCCCATGAGGAGGTCCTCCACCTCGCCCGGGTCGAGCTGCGGCACCTTTGCCATGAGCGCCTGCACGATCTGGGCGGCGAGGTCGTCGGGCCGCATCTCCACGAGCGAGCCCTTGAAGGCCCGGCCGATCGGGCTGCGGGCGGTGGCAACGATCACGGCTTCTGGCATGGCGCGATCTTAAGAAGACCTCGAGGCCCTTTACCACTTGGCCGGACGCGGCGAGGCCCCGGGTAGCCGGTCGGCAGATGCCTCCGTACTCCCCGGGGCCTACACCCTGGCGACTCGAGCCCCCCAACGCTTCCCGGCGCCTTGCGGCCACCGAGTCACCCGACTCTGCTCTCCGCCCCTTGCGGGTCGGCCTCGCTTCGTCCCGGAAACCGGTCCTGGGGGGACCGGCCCCGGCGTGGAGCCTCATCACCTACCGCGGCAGGCAACGGTGCCGACGCTTCGTACCGGCGATCACCTCGCGGCTCTCGCCTTCCTCGGCGCTGCCCCGGCCTCCCGGCTCGCCTCGCGGCTCCCCGTTGCTCCGGTGCCGCTTCCGGTTTCCCGGTTCCCCTTGCGGTTCACCGTTCCCCCGGTCGCCTTCACCGCCCCCTCCCGGCTCGCCTTGCGGCTCGCCTTCTTGGAACGGCACTCAGCACCACCTGCTTTGGTGAGTGCATCCTCCGCCTGTCAGGGCCCGGGCGCAATGGCAAACTCGGAAATACCCGGGTTATCGACAGGAAGCTCTCTCTTTCCCCCGTTGATCCCCAGGGCTGTCCACAAATTGATCCCCAGAGAGCCCTGCCCTAGCCTCCGAGCGACCCGAAGGCGGGCCCGTCCAGCCGGTCGATCGTGGTGAACTCGGCCACCTGCTTTCTTGAGAGACGCTTCGGCTGGCGCACGGGGACCCCGAGAGCGAGGAGGCCGGCGAGGGCGAGCTCGGGCCCGGAGCGCAAGAGCTCCTTCACCCGCCGCTCCTCCCGGCAGATCACCGTCGTCATGACGCCGCCGAGCCCCTCGTCCCTGGCGGCCAGAAGGACGTTGTGGCTGAAGGGATAGATCGACCCGCCCCCGACGATGCTCTGGCGGCCCAGGCCGTTGTCGAGCACGGCCAGCGAGGGGAGGTGGGCGAAGAGGACGAGCATCACGGGCACGCTCGCCAGGTTGTCGGCGAACTGGTTCGGCGCCTCCTTTCTGCGGGCAGCCTCGAGGTCGATCGCCGGTCCCTCCCAGCGCCCTGTGGCGTCCGGGGCGAAGGGGACGAGTCCGTGGGCGAGGTGGGCGGTGTACTCCCTCCAGGCGACCTGGTAGCACTCGGCCAGGGCGGAGCGGAGCGAGGGCTCTTTGACCACGACCACCCGCCAGGGCTGGCGGTTTCCGCCGCTCGGCGCGAAGCGGGCGGTCTCGAGGATCCGTTCCAGACGGGCGTCTTCCACTTCTTCGGTAGAAAAAGACCTGATGGCGGCCGTCGTCCGCATTACCTCTCTCAGCTCCATGGGTCGGTTCCTTTCCGTTCGAGAGGCAAAGGTAACCGTGCCCCGCTGGTGGTAGCCTGCCGCACTCGGGAGCGGAAGGAGAGTCCGACGAGCGATCTCGGGAGTGTCGAGTGGGACGGCAAGGGCCTTCCTCCGGCCGCCGCCGCCCGCATCGCCCGAGGCCCGGGCGCAGCTCCAGCCAGCCTCATGTCCGTGGCAGGGCAGACCGGACTGGAAGGCTTGGGCTTCGAGGTCGTCGGTGAGGTGATGGGCTGCGTGGTCCAGCACATCGGCTGGACCGGCTGGGGTGGCTGCGGTTACTACCCCGGTGGCGGCGGACCCTTCGGCATGCAGCAGAGCTACGCCGCCCCGAACGTGATGAGCGGCGCCGGCGGCTTTGCCGGCTTCGCCCCCTACGTCGACGCCCTCTACTCGGGCTACGACAAGGCTCTCGTGCGGATGCTGACCGAGTGCCAGGCGCTCGGCGGAGACGGCGTTGTCGGCCTTCGCTTCACTGTGCGCTCGCTCGGGGAGGAGAACCGGGAGTTCCTCTGCTACGGCACGGCGGTGAGGGCCAAGTCCTCCAGCAGGCCGAAGAACCTCTTCTCGACCGATCTTCCCGGACAGGACCTCGCCAAGCTGCTGCACGGCGGCTGGGCTGCCGTCGGCTACGTCGTCGGCATCGCCATCGCCATCCGCCACGACGACTGGGCGACCCGCCAGCAGGCCTCCATGATGGGCGGCAACGCCGAGGTATCCGGCTACACCGACCTCGTCAACTTCGTCCGTTCGGACGCCCGCAAGCAGTTCCGCTCGCGGGTGGTCGCCTACGGGGCCGAGGGGTCGATCTCCTCGAACATCGACCTATCCATCTGGGAGCGCGAGGCCGGCGAGAACCACCGCGACCACGTCGCCCTCGCCACCATGTCGGGGACGGCCATCGCCCGTTTCCACAAGTCCGAGTATGCCCAGACCGACAGCTTGAAGATCCTGCCGCTCGGCGGCCCGAGGAGGAGAAGATGACCGACACCAAGGGCGGGATGCCAGAGAGCCTCGGTATCCCCGAAGACGCCATGCGCCGCCTGGCAGAGATGCGCCCGGGTGCCCCCGGGGCGCTTTTCACCTCGGACCTGAGCGTCAACGAGTTCCTCCTCGTGCGCGAGGCCGGCTTCCGCCCGCTCGGCCTGGTGCTCGGCTCCTCGATCTACCACGTCGGGATCCAGGTCGGGCGCTGGAGCCAGAACATGGAGCTCTCGACGCTCTCGCAGGCGATGTACCACGCGAGAGAGCTGGCCATGAGCCGGATGGAGGCCGAGGCCGATGCTCTCGGAGCCGACGGCATCGTCGGGGTCCGCCTCGAGGTGGAGTTCAAGGAGTTCGGCAACGACATCGCCGAGTTCATCGCAGTCGGCACCGCCGTGAAGGCGGAGGAACCGGGTGAATGGCGCAACAGCCGGCGCCAACCCTTCACCTCGGACCTGAGCGGGCAGGACTTCTGGACCCTCATCCAGGCCGGCTACGCCCCACTCAGCATGGTGATGGGCAGCTGCGTGTACCACATCGCCCATCAAGGGGCCCTGAAGGCGATGGGCAACGTCGGAAAGAACGTCGAGCTGCCGACGTACACCCAGGCGCTCTACGACGCCCGCGAGCTCGCCATGAGCCGGATGCAGACAGAGGCCGAGGAGTTCTCCGCCGAGGGGATCGTCGGGGTGCAGCTCCTCTCACTCGGGCACCGCTGGGGTGGTCACACGACGGAGTTCTTCGCCATCGGCACCGCCATCCGCCCGCTTCGGGCCGATCACACCATCTCGAAGCCTCAGCTGGTCCTGCCTCTCACCGACTCCTGATGAGCCAGAGCGGCGGCGGCGAGCTCGTCGAGAGCGTGGCGGCAGCGCTCCGAGCCGACACGGCAGACCTCGATGCCTATCACCGGGTGCTCGTCTCGAGCATCGAGGGCCTGCTGCCGGCCTCGATGGTCGAGGTCGACTACGAGCGCTCCCTCTCCGACCGCCTGGCCGGCCGGCCGGGCCGGGCGAACGCCATCCGCCTCCGCCTCGGCGAGTCGACTCTCGAGCTCGTCTCCCGGCGCGGGAGCCTCGTGGCCACCGTCGCCAAGGAGGTGAGGGGGGTGACCCTCTCGCGCCAGGAGGTGCCGGTCGCCGAGTGGGTTCGCCAGCTGGCGACCTACCTCACCAGATCGGCGGAGCAGAGCGCCGAGGCGCGGGCCGCCCTCGGCCGGCTGCTCGGCACGGAGTGACCGCCAGGTACGCCGAGACCGGGAGCAACCGACCCTCTCGCCATCCGGAGCGGGCCGACTACGACGCCGGCACGGTCCATGGCATCTTGGACGCCGGGCTCGTCGCCCACACCGGGTTCATCGCCGGCGGTCGCCCCCATGTCCTTCCTCTCCTCTATGTGAGAAGGGGCGAGCAGCTCTACCTGCACGGCTCCACCGGGGCCCACCTCTTCCGCCTGGCTGCCCGGGCCGAGTCGGTTCCGGTCGTGGTCGAGGTGACCCTTTTCGACGGGCTCGTGCTGGCTCGCTCCTTCTTCGACCACTCTGTGAACTACCGCTCGGTCGTCGTGGCGGGCGAGGCGGTGCTGGTGCGAGATCCGGCCGTGAAGCTCGAGGTCATGCACGCGCTCGTCGAGCACCTGGTGCCCGGCCGCGGCCGCGACGCCCGTCCACCGAGCGACGACGAGCTCCGCCAGACCGGCGTGGTGGAGCTGGCGCTCGAGGAGGTGAGCGCCAAAGTCCGCCGGGGCGACCCGGTCGACGAGCCGGAGGACCTCGACCGCCCCTGCTGGGCGGGCACCGTGCCGCTCGAGGTCCGCTGGGGCGTGCCCCGGCCGGCCGGCGACCAGCTTTCCGGCATCGAGCTGCCCGACTACCTGCGAGAGCTCGGCGGGCCGGCCGGCTCTTTGTAGAGGAGGAAGCCGAGCATGCGATACGTCGTCTTCGGCGCCGGAGCGATCGGCGGCAGCCTCGGGGGAAAGCTGGCAGCCGCCGGCAAGGAGGTGGCTCTCATAGCGCGGGGCGCCCATCTCGAGGCACTGCGAGGGGGCGGGCTCGAGCTGGCTGACCCGGCGGGGAGCGAACGTTACGAGCTGCCGGCCTTCTCCTCCCCGGCTGAGGCAGGGCTGGGCGAGGGTGACCTCGTTGTCCTGGCGGTGAAGAGCCAGCAGACCAGAGAGGCCCTCGAGTCGCTGGCGCTCGCCCTCGGGCCTCTCGTCGACCAGGTGCCGGTCGTCTGTGCCCAGAACGGCGTCGCCAACGAGATGATGGCGCTCCGCCTCTTCCCCGACGTCTACGGCATGCGGGTCGTGGTGGTGGCCAGCCATCTCGAGCCTGGTCTGGTCGAGCTGGCGACCTCGCCGGTCTTCGGCCTTCTCGACGTCGGCCGTGCCCCGCGGGGGAGCGACGCCACCGCCGAGAGGGTTGCGGCCGATCTCACAGAGGCCGGCTTCGATGCCCGGGCGAGCGAGGAGGTCATGTCGCTCAAGTACCTGAAGCTGCTCGGAAATCTGGCCAACGCCCTCGAGGCCGCCTGCGGGCCGGGACTCGGAGAGGGGCCCGTCCAACGGCTCTTGGAGCGGGCACGAGCCGAGGCCCTCGAGGTCTATCGGGCGGCCGGCATCGTCCCGGCCGACGAGGAGGCCGACAAGGAGAGGAGGCGCCGGCTCGGCCCGCTGCGGCCGCCCGGCGGGGGCCCGAGGGGCGGCGGGTCGAGCTGGCAGAGCCTCGCCCGTCGCACTGGAGAGATCGAGACCGACTATCTGAACGGCGAGATCGTCCTCTTGGGGCGAGTCCACTCGATCGCCACGCCGGTGAACTCGCTCTTGCAACAAGTGGCGCGGGAGCTGGCGGCCGGCCGTCGCCCGCCCGGCTCCCTCTCGCCCGCGGAGCTGTCGGCCCGGCTCTAGCTAGGCTCGCGAGAGGAGCGACACGAGGCGCTGACGGGCCGCGGAGGGGCTGACCTTTTCAACCACGACCCGCTCCGAAGCAGTCCAGCGGGCGGCTTCCCTGAGGGCCTGTGCCACCGCCCTCACAGCTTTCGCCTCCGGCAGGTCCGGCTCGAGCCGGACGCTTCTCGCCACGAGGGCGCCGTCTGCCCGCGCCGGGTCCACCCGGGCGACGAGGCGATCGGCGGCCAGGACGGGCATCGAGTAGTAGCCGTCCAGACGCTTGTGGCGGGGCACGTAGGCCTCGAGGCGGTGGCGGAATCCGAAGACCCGCTCGAGGCGCTGTCTGTCGCACACGAGGGAGTCGAAAGGAGACAACAAGCGCGCTCGCACCCTGGCTCGGCCGGCCACGCCCGGCAGCTCGAGGGCTCCGGGCGCCAGGTAGGCGGCCCCTGGCCAGCCCTGCACCGAGACCCGCTCGGCCCCGAGGCCGGCCAGGGCCCGAGCCGCCTCGGCCTGTTTGACGCCTATGTAGCCGGCGACGTCTTGCGCGGTCGCCACCCCTAGAGCCCCGAGCGCCCGCTGGGCGAGGTGGGCGAGGGCGGCCTCCTCGTCTTCGACCGGCTCGAGCAAGCCGGACGGGATGGCCCGCTCGGGGAGGTCGTAGACGCGTTGGAAGTTGCGCCGGGAGGTGCAGACGACCTCCCCGACGTCGAGCAGCCACTCGGCGGCGATCTTGGTCTCCGACCAGTCCCACCACGGCCCACCCCTTTTCGCCCCGCCGAGCTCCTTTGCTGTCAGAGGACCCCGCTCGCGCAGCTGGGCGAGAACCACCTTGCAGCTGGTCTCGAGGTCGGCGGCCTGGTGCCAGCGGTAGCCCCGGGCGCGGATGCGCCCTCGCTTGAACTCGAAGTAGGGCCACTCCTCGATCGGCAGGATGCAGGCGGCGTGGTACCAGTACTCGAAGGCGGAGTAGGGCGGACCGGCCCAGTAGGCGGCCTCGACCCGCTCTCGGCTGACGGCTCCGAGGCGGGCGAGCGCCACGAGCTCGTGCGCCCGGGCCAAGACAGAGATCGTGTCGATCTGCACGCCCCGGGTGATCTCGAGCACCGACGCCGGGCCGCCGGCCGGGCGCCGACCGAGGAGCCCCTGGCTCGCCAGCTGGGCTCGACGGGCCTCTTGCGAAGAGATCTGCTCGGCGCCCACCGCCCAGATCCTGCCACCGGGCGCTGGTGGCTCCGAACTCTTCCTCGAAGCTCCTGCCCGGCTGCAGTCGGGGCTCTCCGGCCGGTGATCGCCCCCAGGTGGGTGGATGGCCCACCAGCCGGGAGGCGAGCGGTGATCCACCGGCTGGCAAAGGCGGCACCTCTGGCGCCGGCGGGCGACTCGAGCCGCCATCCGGCCCTGCGGGCGACGGTCGGCGGGTCGAGCCAGCGGCGGTCGGGCCGCAAAGCCGCCCGCCAGCTGCCGAGAGGCGGACAGCGCCCGATAGCTCGTCCTGGCGAGCAGCTCGCAAGCCGTGCGGCCCGGTTAGCCTTTGCCGGTGGCTGGCCGGCTCATCGTCGCGGCAGCGGCCGGTCTCCTGGCCCTGACGCTCCCCGAGGCGGCGGCCGCCTCAGCCACATCGGCGAGCCCACCGGCTCCAGGCCAGCTCGGGAGGGTCGTGGCGCCGGTCCCGGCCCTCCCCGCCGGCGCCCGGGCGGTCGGCCGGCTGGCGGCGCGCACCGAGCTGTCGGCCGACGTCGTCCTGCGGCCGCGCCACCCGGCCTTGCTCGAGGCGCTGGCCACGGCGGTGTCGAGCCCCTCCTCGGCCGAGAGAGCCAAGTACCTGACTCCTGCCCAGATAGCGGACCGCTTCGCCCCGAGTAGGGCCTCGGTCGCCTCTGTGGCCGCGGCGCTCGAGCAAAGGGGGCTCGCGGCCCGCCTGACGGGCAACGGCTTCACCTTGAAGGTGAGCGGGCGCGCCGGAGCGATGAGCCGGGCCTTTCGCACCACCTTCGTCGACTACCGCCTCCCCGGCGGCCGGGTGGCTTTCGCGAACGCCGGGCCGGTCCGACTCCCCTCGCCTGCGGCCCTCTCCGTCGAGACGGTCATAGGTCTCTCGGACCTCGCCCGCTACCGCTCCTTGCTCGCCGGGGGCGAGCGGCGGGCCAGGTCGCGCCGCAAGAACGACTCCCGGCGCCGGCTGCTCCCGACGGCCTGCCCGAGCGCCACAGCGGCGGTGGCCGGCGGCTACACCGCCGACCAGCTGGCCGCTGCCTACGGCATGAGCCAGCTCTGGCGCGACGGGGATCTCGGAGCGGGCTCGAGCATCGGGATCTTCGAGCTCGAGAACGACTCCCCGCGAGACATCGCCGCCTACGAGGCCTGCTATGGCATCCACACCCAGGTGAGCTATGCCCGCATCGATGGCGGTGCGACCGGACCCGGCTCCGGCTCGGGCGAGGCCGCCCTCGACATCGAGGACGCCGCCGGGCTGGCTCCGGCGGCGAGCATCGTCGTCTACCAGGCTCCCAACGACGCCACCGGTCCCTTCGACGAGATGCAGTACATCGTCGACCATCCAAAGACGAGGGTCGTCACGACCTCCTGGGGCGAGTGCGAGCCATTCCTCGGGGCCAACCCCGCGGCCGTGGCGGCGGCCGCCCAGGCCGAGGCCACCCTCTTCGAGATCGCAGCCGCCGAGGGACAGACCTGGCTGGCCGCCTCGGGCGACACCGGATCGGCCGACTGCTATCCGACGAGCGCCCCCCTTTCGAGCGCGCTCGCCGTCGACGACCCCGGCTCCCAACCCTTTGTCACCTCGGTCGGCGGCACCACCTTGCACCTCGGACCGAGGGGGGCGAGCGAGACGGCCTGGAACGACGGTGGCGGGGCGGGCGGAGGCGGGATCTCGTCGGTCTGGCCGATGCCTTCGTACCAAGCGAACTCGCCCGCCTCGCTGCACGTCGTGAACTCCTACTCCTCGGGGGCGCCCTGCCAGGCTGCCAGTGGCTACTGCCGCCAGGTGCCCGACGTCTCGGCCGACGCCAGCCCGCTCGTCGGCTACTCGGCCTACTACGACCGGAGCTGGACGAGCTTCGGCGGCACGAGCGCGGCCGCCCCGCTCTGGGCGGCTCTCGTCGCACTGGCCGAGTCGAGCACCGCCTGCGGCGGCCGCCCGCTCGGCTTCCTCAACCCCTCGCTCTACAGGCTGGCCGGCAGCCGCGCCTATGGGACCGATTTCCGGGACGTGACCTCTGGCAACAACGACTTCCTCCCCTCCGGGGCAGCGCCCGGCCTCTATCCGGCCGGAGTGGGCTACGACATGGCGACCGGTCTCGGCACCCCGCGGGCGGCCCGGCCGGGCGGCGGGGGCCTCGTCCGGGGCCTCTGCTCGCTGCTCGGGAGTGACCGCCCGGGAGTCCTCTCGCTCTCGCCCGAGGGCGGCCCGGCTGCCGGTGGCACCCCGGTCGTCGTCACCGGCTACGGCTTCAACGACGTGACAGCCGTCTACTTCGGCTCGGTGGCCGCCAAGTTCAGCTTCGAGAAGGCGAGCGCCACCCGCCCCCCCCGTCTCGTCGCCATCGCCCCGCCCGGCAGCGGCACGGTCGAGGTCACGGTGCGCGCCAGCCGGCGGCTCTCGCTCCCCGTCCCGCAGGACCAGTTCACCTACACTCCATAACCGGCCCACCATGCGGAATGGGTTCCCGTCAAGTGGAAAAGCCGGTACCATCCCGCCGGGTTCAGGAGGACGAGTGGCCAGGGATCAACACGACTTTCTGATCGTCGGCGGCGGGTCGGCAGGCAGCGCCCTCGCGAACCGCCTCTCGGCCGATCCGGGCAACTCGGTGCTGGTGCTCGAGGCGGGCCGTCCCGACTACCCGTTCGACGTCTTCATCCACATGCCGGCGGCGCTCACCATCCCGATCGGCAACCGGTTCTATGACTGGAGGTACGAGTCCGAGCCCGAGCCCCACATGAACGGGCGGCGCATCTACCACGCCCGGGGGAAGGTGCTCGGCGGCTCGAGCTCGATCAACGGGATGATCTTCCAGCGGGGCAACCCCCTCGACTACGAGCGCTGGGGGCGAGAGCCGGGCCTCGAGAACTGGGACTACGCCCACTGCCTGCCCTACTTCAAGAAGATGGAGACCTGCCGGGCGGGGGCCGACGAGTTCCGCGGGGGCGACGGCCCGATCATCCTCGAGCGGGGGCCGGCCACCAACCCGTTGTTCAAGGCGTTCTTCGAGGCTGTGCAGCAGGCCGGGTACAGCCTCACCGACGACGTGAACGGCTACCGCCAGGAGGGCTTCGCCCCCTTTGATCGCACCATCTCGCGCGGGCGGCGTTGGAGCGCCGCCAGGGCGTACCTCCACCCGGCGATGAAGCGCCCGAACCTCGAGGTGAGAACGCGGGCCATGGTGGGCCGCGTCATCTTCGAGAACAAAAGGGCCGTGGGCGTCGAGTACCGCCAGGCAAGGGGTCCGGCGAAGACCGCCCGGGCCCGCCAGGTGATCCTGTGCGGAGGCTCGATCAACACGCCCCAGCTCCTCGAGCTCTCGGGGGTGGGCAACGCCGCGGAGCTCTCCGCCCTCGGGATCGACGTCGTGGCGGACCTGCCCGGCGTCGGCGAGAACCTGCAGGACCATCTCGAGGTCTACATCCAGTACGCCTGCAAGCAGCCGGTCTCCCTGGCGCCGGCCCTCAAGTGGCGCAACCGCCCGCTCATCGGGCTCGACTGGCTCTTTTTCCGCCGCGGGCCGGGCGCCACCAACCACTTCGAGGGAGGGGGCTTCGCCCGGAGCAACGAGGCCGAGCTCTATCCGAACCTCATGTTCCACTTCCTGCCCATCGCCATCCGCTACGACGGCTCGGCCCCGGCCGCCGGGCACGGCTACCAGGTGCACATCGGCCCGATGTACTCAGATTCGCGGGGCTCGGTGAAGATCCGCTCCCGCGACCCGCGGGTCCACCCGGCCATCCGGTTCAACTACCTCTCGACCGGCCAGGACCGCCGGGAGTGGCAAGAGGCCATCGAGGTCGCCCGCAAGATCCTCAATCAGCCGGCCTTCGAGCCCTACAACGGCGGCGAGCTCTCGCCGGGCCCGAGCGTCGAGAGCGGCCAGGAGATCCTCGAGTGGGTGCGCCGGGACGGCGAGACCGCCCTCCACCCCTCCTGCACCGCCAAGCTCGGGACCGACGAGATGTCGGTCGTCGATCCCTCGTCGATGCGGGTGCACGGGCTCGACGGCTTGACGGTCGTCGACGCCTCCGTCATGCCCTATGTCACCAACGGCAACATCTACGCCCCCGTCATGATGGTGGCCGAGAAGGCCGCCGACCTCATCCTCGGCAACACCCCCCTTGCGCCCGAGCCCGTCGCCTTCTTTCGCCGTGACACGAACGAGGTGCCGTGAGGCAGTTCAGCTGCTACATAGAGGGTGCCTTCGTGGCCGGCCCGGTCGCGCTGCCGGCCGAGAGCCCCTCGAGCGGCGAGCGCTTCGGCACCATCATGGCGGGCGACGCCGGGACGGCCGGCGCCGCCGTCGAGGCGGCCCGGCGGGCGGCCCCCTCCTGGGCCGCCCTCTCGCCCTTCGACCGGGCCGAGCACCTCTTTGAGGTGGCCTCGGTGCTGCGCGAGGAGCGCCAGGCGCTGGCGGAGATCCTCACCCTCGACCAGGGAAAGCCGCTCCTGGCTGAGGCCTACGACGAGGTCGACGAGCTGGTGGTCTACTTCGAGATGGCGGCGGCGGACGCCAGGCGGCTCGAGGGCAGCCTGCCCGCCTCGGTCTCGGCCGGCCGCCGGGTGCTCGTCCGCCGGCTGCCCCTCGGCGTGGTCGGAGTCGTCTCGCCCTGGAACTGGCCGTACACCATGGGGGCCGAGCTCATCGCCCCGGCTCTGGCGGCCGGGAACACCGTGGTCTGGGTGCCGGCCCCCTCGACGAGCGCCTGCACCGCCGAGCTGGTGCGGCTCATCGCGGAGAAGGCCCGGCTCCCCAAGGGAGTGCTCAACTTCGTGGCCGGTGAGGGCCCGGTGGTCGGAGCGGCCGTCGTCGCCCACCGGTTCACCGACGGGGTCGGCTTCATCGGCTCGGTGGCGACGGGGAGGGCCGTGGCGAGCGGGGCGGCCGGGAAGACCCAGCTCCTGGAGCTGGGCGGGAACGGACCGATGGTCGTCCTCGCCGACGCTGACGTCGAGCTCGCCACCGAGGCGGCCCTCGAGGCGGCTTTCCTCTGCGCCGGGCAGAGCTGCACGGCCGGCGAGCGCTTCCTCGTGCAAAGAGAGATCCGGGCCGACTTCGTCGAGTCGGTCCTGGAGGCGGTCCGGGCCCGGGTGGTCCTCGGCGACCCCTTCGAGGCCACCACAACCATGGGACCCCTCAACAACGAGAAGACGGCGGCCAAGTTCGACCAGCACGTCGCCGACGCCGTTCGAAGGGGGGCGAGCTGCCTGGTGGGCGGCCGGCGCCGTGAGGGTTTTCCCACCCGCCTGTACGCCGAGGCGACGGTGCTCGACGGCGTCAGCCCCGAGATGGAGATCGCCAGAGAGGAGACCTTCGGCCCGGTGGTCCCGGTGGTCGAGGTCTCTTCGGTCGAGGAGGCCCTCGAGCTCACGAACGCCTCGCCTTTTGGTCTCACGGCCGCCGTGTTCACCGAGGACCTCGAGACCGGCCTGGCCTTTGCGGAACGGACGAGAGCCGGCTGGGTGAACGTGAACGGATCCACCAACCTGTGGGAGTCCCACCTTCCCTTCGGCGGGCGGGCCGGCAGTGTGAGCGGGCGGGGCCGGGTCGGCGGGCGGGCCGCGCTCGAGACCTTCAGCGAGCCCCAGACGGTCCTGCTGCCGGCCCCACGACTTGCCCGCTAGCCGTGGGGCGCCCCCGAAGATTCCCCCTCCTTGAGCCCTAGTGAAAGAGCCAATGTGACAGTGAACAACAAGCGCGCCAGCTGCGTCGTCATCGGCGCAGGCATCGTCGGAAACAGCCTCGTGCACCACCTGGCCCGCCTCGGCATGCGTGACGTCGTCCTTTTGGACAAGGGGCCGATGCCGAACCCCGGCGGCTCCACGGGACACGCCTCGAACTTCATCTTCCCCGTCGACTACTCGAAGATGATGACCGAGCTGACGGCCGACTCGACCCGCCAGTACAAGGAGCTCGGCGTCTTCACCGAGTCGGGTGGCGTCGAGGTGGCCCGCACGCCGGCCCGCCTGGAGGAGTTCCGCCGGCGGGTGACGACGGCCAAGGCATGGGGGATCGAGGCCGAGATCATCGAGCCGGGCGAGGTGGCCCGCCTCGTGCCCTACCTCGACCCGTCGGTGATCCGCGCCGGCCTCTACTTCCCCGCGGTGGGGGTGGTCGACTCCCTTCGAGCCGGCACCCTCATGCGCGAGGCGGCTCAGGGATCGGGCGCCCTCGAGGTGCTGGCCAACACCGAGGTGCTCGGCATCGAGGTCGACCGGGCCACCCGGCGGGTGAGAGCTCTCCGGACCACGGCCGGCGAGATCGAGACCGAGCTGGTGGCGATCTGCTGTGGTGTCTGGAGCCCCCGCCTGGCCGAGATGGCAGGCGCCCACATCCCTCTCACGCCGATCGTCCACCAGATGATCAGCGTCGGCCCGATCCCGCTGTTCTCCGAGACGGCGGGCGAGATCGCCTACCCGATCGTGCGCGACGTCGACACCAACATGTACGAGCGCCAGCACGGCGGCGACCTGGAGGTGGGCTCTTACGCCCACCGGCCGATCCTCGTGGCCCCGGGCGAGATCCCCTCCAACGAGGAGGCGGCCCTCTCTCCGACCGAGCTGCCCTTTACCCAGGAGGACTTCGACCCCCAGCTCGCCGAGGCGCTCGAGCTCATGCCGGAGCTGCTCGGCGACGAGAACGTCGGCATCCGCTACGCCATAAACGGTCTCATCTCTATGACGCCCGACGGGCATCCCGTGCTCGGCGAGACGCCCGAGGTGAGAGGGCTCTGGTCGGTCGCCGCCAGCTGGATCAAAGAGGGCCCGGGCATCGGCCGGGCCGTGGCCGAGTGGATGGTCTCGGGCCGCTCCGAGATCGACATCCACGAGTCAGACCCGGCCCGCTTCTACCCCTTCCAGCAGACCCGCCGCCATGTGCGGGCGAGGGCGAGCGAGGGCTTCAACAAGATGTACGGCATCGTCCACCCCTTCGAGCAGTGGTCGCTCGAGCGGGAGATAAGGCTCGCTCCCATGTACGCCGAGGAGAAGGAGCTCGGCGCCTTCTGCTACCAGACGGCCGGCTGGGAGCGGCCCCACTGGTACGAGTCGAATGCCCCGCTTATCGAGCGGTACGGCGACGCCGTCATGGACCGGCCGGCCGAGTGGGACGCCCGCTGGTGGTCGCCGATCATAAACGCCGAGCACCTGGCGATGCGGGAGTCCTGCGGGCTGGTCGACCTGAGCGCTTTCGTGGAGCTCGACGTCACCGGTCCGGGTGCTCTCGACGCCCTGCAGTCCATCGCCGTCGCCCAGCTCGACGTAGCCGACGGGCGGGTCGTCTACACGCCCTTCCTCGACCAGGAAGGGGGCTTCAAGGCCGACCTCACGATCATGCGTCTCGGGCGGGACCACTTCCGGGTCGTGACGGGCGGAGCCCACGGGATGGCGGACAAGAAGTGGATCCTCGATCACCTGCCGGCCGGCGGCTCGGCCCAGCTGTGCGAGGCCACCTCGGCACTCACAACCCTCGGGCTGTGGGGCCCGCAGGCCCGGCGGGTGCTCGAGATGGTGACGGACGACGACCTCTCCAACGAAGGCTTCGCCTTCTCGACCTGCCGGGAGATCGAGGTGGCCGGCCTCGTGGCGCTCGCCTCGCGCATCTCCTATGTCGGGGATCTCGGCTGGGAGCTGTACGTGCCGATCGAGCAGGGTGCCCGGCTCTGGCGGGCCCTCTACGAGGCCGGCGCCCCGCTCGGTCTCGTCCCGGTCGGGATCGGCGTCTACGGCACCACCGGCCGGCTCGAGAAGAGCTACCGGGCCTTCGGCAGCGAGCTCACGCCGGACTACGACATCACCGAGGCCGGCATGGCGAGGCCGCGGGTGAAGAGCCAGCCGTTCATCGGCAAGCAGGCCTACCTGCGCCAGCGCGAGAGCCAGCCGGCCGCCCTGCTTTGCACCCTCGCAGTCGACGAGCACGCCACCCCGGCGGGGGAGCGCCGCTACATGCTAGGGGGAGAGCCGATCCTCACCCGGGAGGGCGAGCGGATAACGGACTCGAAGAACCGGCCCTCTTACGTCACCTCGGCCGGGGCCGGACCCTCGGTCGGCCGCCACCTGCTGATGGCCTACCTGCCGCGCCAGCTGGCGGTCGAGGGTGAGCGACTTCTCGTCGGCTGCATGAACGAGACCTTTCCGGTCACGGTGGTGGTCGCCGGCTCTCGGCCCCTTTTCGACCCGGAGAACGAACGGGTGCGAGCCTGATGGACCTCCTCGTCTGCCTGAAGCGGGTGCCCATGGTGGGCGGCCGCATCGGGCTGCTCCCCTCCGAGCGCCAGATCGACACCGCCATGCTCGGCTTCACCGTCAGCCCGCACGAGGAGTGCGCCGTCGAGGAGGCCGTCCGGATCGTCGAGTCGCAGGGAGGTCAGGTGACGGTGCTCACGCTCGGGCCGCCCGAGGCGGCCGAGCAGCTCCGCGACGCCGTCGCGGTCGGGGCCTCGCGCTGTCTGCTGCTCGAGGCGGGCGGGAAGGAGTGGGGTCCGATGGCGACCGCCCGGGCGATAGCGGCGGCTGCCGAGCAGGCGGGTCCTTTCGACCTCATCCTGTTCGGCAACGAGGCGGCCGACACCGCGGACTTCCAGGTCGGCGTCCGGGTGGCTCACCTGCTCGGCCGGCCGGTGGCGACCGGCATCAAGTCGCTCTCGGTCGAATCGGGAGCGGTCACCGCCCGCCGCGAGTACCGCGGGGTCGAGGAGAGCTTCGTGCTTCAACTGCCGGCCGTCGTGAGCGTGAAAGAGGGGATCAACCTGCCTCGTTACCCATCGCTGCCGGGCCGGATGCGGGCGAAGAAGGCCGTCATCGAGACGCTCTCGCCTGCTTACAGCGAGGAGGGCCTCTCGATGGAGCGGCTCGTGGTGCCGAAGGTGGAGCGCCGCCGGGCCGCGGTGCTCGGCGAGGGTCGGGAGGCGGTCGGCGAGCTGGTCGACCTGCTCGAGCAGCTGGGGATATTGGCATGAGCTGTGCCATAGTCTTTTGCGAAGCGGGGCCCGAGGGGATGATCGAGGCCTCGCTCCGAACGGCCGGCCTCGCCCGCCGGTTGGCTGACGAGCTGGTGCTCTGCGGCCGCGAGCTGCCAGGCGTGGCCGCCGAGCAGGCGAGGCAGGCCGGAGCGCGAAGGCTCGTCTCGCTGGCTGTGCCCGGCTACGCCCCCCGCGGGATCGCCCGAGCGCTCTGGCAGCTGGCCGAACGGCTCGGGGCAAGCGCCGTCCTGGCGGCCGGCACCGACCACGGCAACGAGATCCTCGCCCACCTCGGCGCCCTCTCGGACGAGGAGATGGTGGCGAACTGCCTAGCCGTCGAGAGGCGGGGCGAGGGCTATGTCGTAACCAGGCAGCGCTGGGGCGGGAGCCTTTTGGAAGAGGCCCACCTCGAGGCGCGCCGGGCGCTGCTGACCGTGGCCGCAGAGGCAGTCGCCCCCGCCTCCTCGCCTGAGCCAGAGCCCGTCGGCGAGGAGAGCTTCGAGCCCTCGCTCGACCCGGCGGACCTCTCGGTGACCGCCAGCGAGCAAAGAGAGCAGGCGGCCGGCGTCTCGCTCGCGAGCGCCCGGGTCGTCGTGAGCGGCGGGCGAGGCGTCGGCGGCCCGGAGGGCTTCGGAGTCATAGAGGAGATCGCCGAGATGCTGGGCGGCGCCGTCGGGGTCTCCCGGGTGGTCACGAGCCTTGGGTGGCGCCCGCACAGAGAGCAGGTGGGCCAGACGGGCACGAAGGTGACGCCAGAGCTCTACCTGGCCTGCGGCATAAGCGGCGCCATCCAGCACCTGGCGGGCTGCCAGAGCGCCAAGACGATGGTGGCGATCAACACCGATCCGGAGGCGCCGATAATGTCGCGGGCCGACTACGCCGTCATCGGAGACCTCGCCGAGGTGCTGCCGGCTCTGCGCGACGCCCTCGCCGAGCGTCTCAGAAGGCAATGAGGCATTCGACCTAGTTACTCTTTTTCCTCATGAGCACGGAGCTGGTAAGGAAGGAGTCGAACGAGAGCTCTTCGAGCCGCCCGCCCGAGGGTGCCGCGCCCGGGGTCGCCTCGCAGCTCGGGCCGCTCTTCGCCTCATTGTTCCCCCAAGGCAGCCCGGTCGCCTTCTCCTTCTGGGACGGCAGCCGGCTCGGGCCGGGCGGCGGCCCGGGCGAGGTGGTGGTGCACCACAAGACCGCCCTCAGGCGCCTGCTGTGGGCGCCGGGCGAGCTCGGGCTGGCGCGGGCCTACGTGTCGGGCGAGATCGACCTCGAGGGCGACATCTACGCCATCTTGGCGTCGCTGAACGAGGCGATGGGGCGGCGGCCGCCCCGCCCGACCAAAACGCTCGGCGCCCTCCTCAGGGTCCTTTTCCGCCTCGATCTCCTCGGGCCGCCGCCTCCGCCGCCTGCTGTCGAGGTGAGGCTCTCGCTCCTCTCCTCCGGCTGGCTCCACTCCAAGGGGAGGGACTCCGAGGCGATCCGGCACCACTACGACGTCGGGAACGACTTCTACTCGCTCGTCCTCGGCCCGACCATGACCTACTCCTGTGCCCGATTCCTCGACGGCGCGACGAGCCTCGAGGCGGCCCAGGCGGCCAAGCACGAGCTCATCTGCCGCAAGCTCGGCCTCGATGCGAGGCCCGGCGCCCGCCTGCTCGACGTCGGCTGCGGCTGGGGCTCGATGGCGATCCACGCGGCCGCCAACCACGGAGCCAAGGTGGTCGGGGTGACGCTCAGCCCGGCCCAGGCCGAGCTGGCCCGGGAGCGGGTCGAGGCCGCCGGACTCTCGGACCGGGTCGAGATCCGCCTGCAGGACTACCGCGACCTCGGCGGGGAGAAGTTCGACGCCATCTCGTCGGTCGGCATGTTCGAGCACGTCGGGAGCGAGAGGATGCACGAGTACTTCGCCACCCTCTACGGGCTGCTGGACTACGAGGGACGCCTCTTGAACCACGCCATCTCGAAGGTGGGCGGCTCGAAGATGCGCGGGCGGCGCTTCATCAACCGTTACGTCTTCCCCGACGGCGAGCTGATGGACGTGGCCGAGGTCGTGCGGGCCATGGAGGACCATGGCTTCGAGGTGCGCGATCTCGAGTCGTTGCGGGAGCACTACGTGAGGACGCTCCGGTTCTGGGTGGCCAACCTGGAGGAGCACTTCGAGGAGGCCGCCGCCGTCTCGAGCAGGGAGAGGGCGCGAGTCTGGCGCCTCTACATGGCGGCCTCGGCCAACGGCTTCGCGGAGAACTCGATCGCGGTTCACCAGGTGCTCGGGGTGAAGAGCGCCCCGAACGGCTCGAGCGGCATGCCGCTCACGAGGCGGTCCTGGGGCTGAGCTAGCTCGTGGCCGCCAGCGAGAAGCGCTCGAGGAGCGACCGGCGCCACGCCTCGGTCTCTGCCAGCTGGTTGAAGGTGAAGACGTGGAAGCCGGCCACAGCCGCCTCCGGGGCGGTGAGGGCGCCCGCCAGCCGCTCGATGAAGCGCTCGGGGCTGTAGCCGCCAGGCGCCCCGAGACGGGCGAACCAGGCGATGTGGCGGGCGAAGAAGCGGGTCGACTCGGAGACACCGATCTTGGAGGCGATGGAGAGGAGCTTGGTCCGCTCGACGGGACCGGCCAGGCCGAGGTAGAGCGGGAGGTCGACTCCCCGGCGGCGCACCCGGTGGATCCAGCTCGAGAGCACCTTCGGGTCGAGGCAGAGGTTGCTCACGATGTAGTCGGCGAAGAGCCGCTTGTCCCACATCGCCTGGATTGTGAGGTCGTCGTCGATCCTCGGGTGGCTCTCCGGGTAGCCGGTGATGCCGACCCGGAAGGGGCGTCCCATCTCGGCCAGCCGGACGAGCACCGGCAGGGCGCCCTCGAAGGCGCCGGCGGGCGGGTCGGCGTCCCCGGCCGGCACGAAGACCTCCTCTATGCCTTTGGCGGCGAGGCGGGCGGCGATCTCCTCCAGGTGCCTGTTATCGGCGACGAGGCGGGCCGAGAGGTGCGGCACGGCCCGGTAGCCCTCGGCCGCCAGCTGCTCGGTCACCTGCAAGGTGGTGTCGAGGCCTTTGCTCGGAGAGGCGGTGACCGAGAGCGTCACGGACTTCGGGACTGCAGCACAGGTCCTCTCCACGGCGGCGGCGGGCGGGAGCACCTCGTAACGGGGCCGGTCGAAAAGCCCGGCGGCCGCCACGGCCCGCAGCCCCCGGCCGCTCATCTGGGCGCCTCGAGGAGGTTGAGAAGCTCGCTGGCCAACGGCTGCGAGCCGACCTCGAGCGTCTCCAGCTCGAGGCCGAGGCGCTCTGCGATGGCCCTCGCCTTCGCCGCCAGCTCGTCATCCGGGCTCTCGCGCAGCCAGACGACCCTCTTGTAGTGGGCGAAGTAGTCGGCCACGAGCTCGGGATGGGCGTCGAGGCCGAGCCCGGCTACGACGGTCCGCTCGAAGCTGCGGACGAGGAAGTCGGTGAGCAGGTAGCTGCCCGCCTCCTGCTCCAAGAGCTCGGCGACGCGGGCAGGCCCGGCCAGAAGGTCGTAGCAGTGCAGTCCCGGCAGGCGCCGCAGTCCGAGCCTGGCGCAGAGGTCGTCGAGCACGCCGTAGGTGCCGCAGTCGGCGTAGGCGAGCACCACCTCCTTCCCCTCTGCCGACAGCCGTCTCGCCAGCTCTTCGACGGCCGGGGGGATCTCGGCCGGCCGGTCGTGCAAGAGGGCGGAGAGAACGTGCAGCTCGACCGGTCGCTCAAGCTGGCGGGCCGCGGCTCGAACGGCGCTCGAGAGGGCGCCGCAGGCGATCACGGCGAGGGTGCCCGCCTCGTCAGCCGGCTCCCCGCTCACGGTGCCGGGAAGGGAAGCTGGTCGATGAAGCGGTCGTTGAAGTCGGGCCGGTCGGAGAGCTCGACGTACTCGATCTCCTCGGTGAGCGCCATGGCGCCGGCTCGTTCCCGGACGCTCAACAGGGCCATCTTCGCCCCTTCGCCGGCGACGTTCCCGGCGCTTATCACCCGCAGGGCCGCCATCTTCGGCACGAGGCCGAGGCGGATGGCGCTGGCCGGCGAGAGGTAGCTCCCGAACGAGCCCGCCAGGAGGACCTGCTGGAGGTCGGCGGCCGAGAGGCCGGCGTCTTCCATCAGGAGCGTCCAGCCGGTCGCGATGGCGGCCTTGGCGAACTGCAGCTCGCGGACGTCGCGCTGGGAGAGGTAGACCGAGCGCTCGCCTTCGTGGAGGAGGAAGACCCGCTCCTCTCCCACCTGCTGGAAGCGCTCTCGGAGGCCAGGGGCGAGCTCGGCAGCCCGCTCGCTCGTCACGAAGCGGCCGCTCGAGTCGATGAGCCCGAGCCGTACGAGCTCGGCGACGACGTCGACCAGGCCCGAGCCGCAGAGGCCGACCGGCTCCACGTCTCCGATCACCTGCAGCTCGAGGCCCTCCGGCGCCAGCTTCACGACCTCGATGGCGCCTTCGGCCGCCCGCATCCCGCAGCGGATCTGGGCGCCTTCGAAGGCCGGCCCGGCGGGGGCGGCGGTGGCCAGCAGCCCCTCGGAGCTTCCGAGCACTATCTCGCAGTTGGTGCCGATGTCTATGAAGAGCCGGGTTCGGCTGTCACGGTCCATTCCCGAGGCGAGCAGGCCGGAGATGATGTCGCCCCCGACGTAGGCTCCGAGGGCCGGGAAGGCGACGAGCCGGGCCCGCCGGTTGACCGGCAGGCTCATCTCGCTCGCGAGGAGCTCGGGGTACTGGCGCGTGGCGAGTATGAAAGGCGCCATGCCGAGCGGCTCGGGGTCGATCCTAAGGGCGATGTGGGTCATGGTGGCGTTCCCCGCCAGCGCCACCTCGTAGACCTCGTCCGGGGCGACGCCTGCTCTCTCGCAGATGGTGGTGATCAGCTCGGCGAGGGTCTCGTGCGCCAGGCTGGCCAGCTTCTCGAGGGCGGCGGGCTCCAGCATGATCGTCGAGATCCGGGTGATGACGTCGCCCCCGAAGGGCTGCTGGCGGTTGAGCGTCGAGGCCACCTCGACCGGGGTGCCGGTCCTGAGGTCCAACAGGCTGGCGACACAAGTCGTCGTCCCGAGGTCGATCGCCACCCCGAAGAGGCGCTCTGTCGTGTCGCCCGGCTCGAGAGCGATGAGGATGTCGTCTGAGACGACTGCAGTCAACTTGTAGTCGTTTGCCCGCAGCAGCGGCCCGATCGTCCTGAGGACCTCGAGGTCGACTCGAAGCTCGAGATCGTCCATGGCGGCGAGGACCCGCTCGAGGTCGCTTCTTTGGTCCTTCAGGCTCGGCTCTTCGAGCTCCAGGTAGCGCTTTTGCACCGCCGGGCGCAGGATGACCTTGCGCCCGACGCCGACGGTGGCCGCCTTCGGGCGGGTGAGGAGGGGCGGAACCTCGACCTCGAGATCGCTCACGACCTGCACCCGGCAGGCGAGCCGCCAGCCCTGGCGGATCTCCTCGGCATCGAAGGCGCGCAGGTCGAGCTGGCTCGGGGGGGCGTCACCGCTCTTGAGCTGCACCCGGCACTTCTTGCAGGTGCCGTGGCCGCCGCAGGTCGAGTCGATGGCGATGCCGTTCCAGCTGGCGGCGTCGAAGAGGGTCACCCCGGGCGGCACCCGCACCTGGCGGTCGCTCGGGGTGAACCTGAGCTGGACCCTGCTTTGAGCCTGGGGCGGCCCGCCCTCGTCGAGCGCCGCGGTGCTCACGAAGCCTTGCCGGCCTCTCTCGCCCGGTGGGCGGCGATCCAGTTGGCCCCCCAGGGGTCGTGGTCCAAGAGGAGGTCGGCCGCCTTGACGGCCCGCACCAGCTCGGGCGAGCGAGCGTCCATGATGGCGCTCGTGAGCCCGGCCTGCATCGCCATCGGCAAAAAGGCGCTCCCGATCGCGGCCCTCTCGGGCATGCCGAAAGAGACGTTCGAGGCGCCGAGCGTCATGTTGACGCCCAGGTCGCGGGCGATGAGCCCGATCGTCTCGAGAGTCCTCCTCACGAGGCTCGTGTCGGCGCCGACCGGCATGGCGAGCGGGTCGATGAGGATGTCCTCACGGGCTATGCCGTACTCGTCGGTCGCCACCTTTACGATCTTGCGGGCGAGCTCGAGGCGGCGCTCGGGTTCCTCGGGGATCTCCTCCTCGTCGTTCGGGAGGCAGATGACGGCCGCCTGGTGGCGTTTCACGAGCGGCAGGATGGCCCCCAGCCGGTCGTCCTCGGCCGTCACCGAGTTGACGAGGGCCTTGCCCTCGTAGGCTCCGAGCCCCGCCTCGAGGGCCTCGACGACCGAGGAGTCGATGCAGAGAGGGAGATCGGTGAGGCTCTGGACGAGCTTCACCGCCCTCACCATGAGCTCCACCTCGTCGGCCAGGGGGGCGCCCATGTTCACGTCGAGCACCATCGCCCCGCCGGCCACCTGCTGGGCGACGTCGATCTCCACCCGGGAGAGGTCTCCGGCCCGCAGCTGCTCTTGGAAGAGCTTGCGCCCGGTCGGGTTGATGCGCTCGCCGATGACGCAAAAGGGCTGCGCCGGACCGATGACGACCTGCCGGGAGGCCGAGCGGAGGACCGTCTCCATCAGACCTTGGACCCGGCGGCCGCCCGGCGCCGCGCGAGCAGCTCCTTGGCGCGCTTCACCGCCGCCGAGGCGTCGGCCGCATAGCCGTCGGCGCCGACGACGTCGGCGTACTCCTGGGTGACGGGGGCCCCACCGACCATCACGATGACGCTGTCGCGCAGCCCGGCCTTCTCGATGGCGTTCATGTTCGCCTTGAACATCGGCATGGTCGTCGTGAGAAAGGCCGAGAAACCGACGATGTCGGGCCGGTGCTCCTCGATCGCCTCCACGAAGCGCTCCGGGGCGACTTGGACCCCGAGGTCGATGACGTGGAAGCCGGCGCCCTCCAACATGATGTTGACGAGGTTCTTCCCGATGTCATGGACGTCACCTTTCACCGTGCCCATGACGAAGGTCCCGACGGACTCGACTCCTGTCTCGGCGAGGAGCGGACGGAGGATCTCGAGGGCGCCCGACATCGCCTTGCCGGCGATGAGCATCTCGGGCACGAAGAAGTCGCCCCGCTCGAAGCGGGCGCCCACCTCCTCGAGAGAGGGGATGAGGGCCTCAAAGAGCATCTCTTCGGGGCTGAGACCCATCGAGAGCCCGGCGTTCGTGAGCGCCAGCACCTCGGGCCCGTTCCCGACCAGGGTCGAGTCGTACATCTGCTGCAGCAGTTCCTCGCGGTTCATGCGGCACCTTCCTGTCGTGGGTGGTGGCCGAGGAGGGCAGAGAAGCCGGCCGCCTCGACCCGGCACAACTTGGCGGCCTCGGCCACCCTCGGGGGTGTCAGCCGGCTGGCCGGCCCGGAGACCGAGATGGCGGCCACCGCCTCTCCGTGGCCGTTCAGCACCGGGGCCGCCACTGCTACGAGCCCAGCCTCGAGCTCGTCGACCGCCACGGCATAGCCCCGCCGGCGCACCTCGGCCAGCTCGTCGGCGAGCGCGGCCCGGCTGGTGGTCGTCCGGTCCGTCAGGTGGGCGAGCCGGCCGGGGGGGAGCGAGGCGGCGCCGAAGGCCAGGAGCACCTTGCCGAGGGCACTGGCGTGGAAGGGGACCGGCCGGCCGACCCAGTTGGTAGTCCCCAGCACGTAGCGGCTGTCGATTTGGTCGAGCTGCTCGACATGGCCCCTCCGGGCGACGCCGATGTTGATTGTCTCGCCGGTCGCCTCGCCGAGGCGGCGAAGGTGCGGCCGGGCCAGCTCTATGAGCTCGAACTCCCGGCCGCCCCGCCCGGCGTAACGGAGGAAGAGCTCACCCGGCTCGTAGCAGCTGTTCATGTCGCGGCGGACCAGCCCGGCCCGCTCGAGGGCGAACAGGAGCCGCGAGGTGGTGCTCTTGGCGAGCCCAGTGGCGGTTGCGAGCTCGCTGAAGCTCTTCGGAGAATTGGCGTCGACGATCTCGGTCAGAAGGCGGGTGGCCCGGTCGACTGCCTGGGTCCCCGTCGGCGAGCCGGTCGTCGGCCGCTCGGTGGCGCTTGTGGACATCGGTTCCAGCTTACGGAACTTTGTTCTACGATGCGAACCATGTTCGAGAACAGGATGCCGCGCTACGAGATCCTCTCCGAAGATGCCATCGCCACCTTGGAGAGGGGCTGGAGGCGGATAGTGAGCGAGATCGGCGTTCAGTTCGCAAAGCCCGAGGCAGTCGAGCTGTTCGCCAAGGCCGGTCAGAGGACCGACGGCGAGACGGTCTTCCTCGATCCCGAGTTCGTGATGGAAAAGGTGGCGCTCGCTCCCCGTCAGTTCGACATGCAGGCGCGCAACCCGGCGAACAACGTCCACATCGGCGGGGACCAGATGGTCTTCTCGACCGTCTACGGGCCGCCCTTCGTGCGGCAGGGAGAGGTGAGGAGAGACGCCACCATGGCGGACTTCCGTCGCTTCGCCATGCTCGCACAGTCCCACCCAGAGCTCGACTCCGGCGGCGGGGTGATCTGCGAGCCGAACGACGCCCCGCTCGACTCGCGCCACCTTGACATGATCTACGCCCTCCAGACCCTGACGGACAAGATCTACATGGGAAACGTCGTCTCGGGCGCCAACGCCCGCGACACGATCGAGATGAGCTCGATCCTCTTCGGGGGCCGGGAGGAGATCGAGAAGACGCCGGTCTGCATCTCTCTCATCAACTGCAACTCACCGCTTCGCTGGGACGACCGCATGCTCGACGCCCAGTTCGAGTACAACCGAGCCAACCAGCCGGTCATACTCACCCCGTTCCTTCTGATGGGAGCCATGTCGCCCGTCTCGATCCCGGCCGCCCTCGCCCAGCAGCTCGCCGAGGCCTTCGCCGGCATCGCCCTCGCCCAGCTGATCCGGCCCGGCTGCCCGGTGGTGTTCGGCTCGTTCCTCTCGAACATCGACATGCAGTCGGGCTCGCCCTGCTTCGGCACGCCGGAGTCGGCCCTCGGCCTTTTGTGCACCGGCCAGCTGGCCCGTCATTACGGCCTGCCCTTCCGGACGGGGGGCGGTCTCACCTCGAGCCAGACGCCCGACGCCCAGGCCGGTTACGAGTCGCTCATGACCCTGCTCCCGACCTTCCTGGCGGGGACCAACTTCGTCATGCACGCCGCCGGCTGGCTCGAGGGAGGCCTCGTCAGCTGCTACGAGAAGTTCATGATCGACATCGAGCTCCTGCGCCAGCTGCAGGTCGAGTTCACGCCGCTCCAGATCGACGAGGAGTCGCTGGCGTTCGGAGCTCACGAGGAGGTCGGCCACGGGGGTCACTTCCTCGGAGCCGCCCACACGATGGAGCGCTTCCGCACCTGCTTTTACCGTCCCATCCTCTCCTCCTCGGCCAACTTCGAGCGCTGGACGAGAGACGGGGCCAATGACGCGGCCGCTCGGGCGGGCATCCTCGTCGAGAACGCCCTCGACTCCTACGAGCTCCCGCCCCTCGACGAGGCAGTCCGGGCCGAGCTGGAGCACTACGTCACCCGCCGCCGTAAGGAGCTGGGGGACTGAGGGCGTCAAGAGGCCCCAAAGGGGGTAGGGGTGCCGTGTGCTGCCTCCTGCCAGTCGCAAGAGGGCCCGGGCGAGAGCCAGTCGCCTCCGGCAGAGCCGAGCCGCCGACGGCGATCCGGGTGCCTCCCCCCGAGCTTCGATGCTCATCCTCTCGGGCTCGATCGGCCAGGGCCATGCGACGGTGGCCGAGGTCTGCGCCGGTGCCCTGGCCCTCGAGGGCGCCGTCGCGGTTGTCGACTGCATCGACCTGCTCGGGCCCCTCTCGAGCCGGGTGGCGGACCGCATCTACCGGGCCTCCATCTCCTGGCCGGCTCTTTACGACGGCTTCCACTTCGCCCACCTGAGGGCACAGGGTCGGTTCGCGACCGGTGGCGACGCGCAGGCGGTGCGGCGGATCCTGCGGGCCCTCGACCGTAGAGAGCTGGGCGGCGCCGTCGACCTCTCCTTTGCTGTCTTCGCCACCGGGGCGCCGGTGGCAGCCGCTCTGGCCCGCCGCCGGCCGGGTGCCAAGGCTGTCGTCTTCTGCACCGATGCCACCGCCCACTCGAAGTGGGCGGTCGAGGGCATCGACCTTTTCATCGTCACGAGCGACTTGGCCGCGGCCTCTCTCCGGCGCTACCTGCCCCGGGCCGAGGTGGCCCTGGTGCCGCCCCCGGTCCGAGCCGCCTTTTACGAGGCTCCGAGCCAGCAGGAGGCCCGGCGACGCTATGGCATCCCTTTCAACGAGAGCTGCGTACTGCTCGTGAGCGGCGGCTGGGGTCTCGGACCTCTCGCCGCCGCCGCCCGGGCACTGGCGGCCGCCGGCCACTACGTCATGGCGGCCTCCGGCTCGAACGCCAGGCTGAAAGCCGAGCTCGACCGGGCAAGCTGGAGCTGCGAGCGGATCATCTCGCTCGGCTACTGCCAGGAGATGCCGGCTGCCATGGCGGCAGCCGACGTCGTCGTCTCCGGATCGGGCCAGACCTGCAACGAGGTCCATGCCGTCGGCCGCCGCCTCGTGGTGCTCGACGTGGTGCCGGGGCACGGCAGGGAGAACCTGCTGCACGAGGTGATCACGACGCCGGCCGTGCCGGCCTCCCCGATCGCCTCTTCGATCGTCGGGGCGGTCGAGACGGCCCTGAAGGGGCCGGAGGCCCGCCAGCCGTGGCCGGTTTCCACCGCCGAGGAGTGGAACGAGAGGCTGCGTCTCGCCCTGTCTCCTCTTGGGGTTCTGTAGAGCCCCGCTTCGAGGTGTTCCCGACGGCCGGCCACCTTGTGGCTCTCCAGAGGGCGGCGAGGCACCATCTGGGAGCTCTCGCCGGGTTGGGATCGCCCCGGGTCATCCAAAAAGGCTCTGGCAGCACGAGTCCCCGCTGCCATGAGGTCGCTTGCTGCCGCCTGCCAGTTGCGCCCGAGCCTCCGGGCGAGCTCTTCGCGCCCCGGTTTCGAGCCTCCCGGGAGCGAGCCGCCCCCGGCGGCTGCCGTTGGCGACGGCCGCGGACGGCCTCCGAGGGCGCTCCGGGTGCTCCTCGGCAGGCTGGCGGTCGTGCGCTTGGTCTCGGCGGTGGCCTCCTCCTGCAGGTGCTGTCTGGCCGCCCGATGCTGTGCTGCGGTGCGCATGTCGGCGCGAGCCGCTCACCAGAGCCTCAGCAAACATCTCGCGCCACCCCAGTCTTGCCGGGCACCGCGGGCTCGGCTCTCCGGGCGGCCGAGCATCCACCGGACAACCCGCCCTCAAGGGGCCGGGGAGCTCTCAGACGGGGTGGATCGTGTAACGGGAGAAGAGGTGCCAGCCGGCGAAGGCCCAGAAGACCAAGAGGCAGAGGGCTAGGAGGCGGTGGGAGGCGAGTCGCCGCCCGAGCTCACCGAGCGTGCTCCACCTACCGGTCCGGCGGGCGAGCAGCTCTAGCAGCACGGCGCAGCTGGCGATGGCAGCCCAGAGGCCGACGCCGATCACTCGACTCGCTTTCGACCCGCCGGGCGGGCGAGCGGTCGCCAGATGGCCAAGCCGAGGAGGAGCCAGAGCGCGAAGAGCACCGCCCGTAGGCCCTGCCATCTCATCAGCTGGTCAGTGAGAGTGCTGAGCGAGGGGAGGACCGTGTCGTTGTGGCCCGCCAGGATGCTGGCGGCCTCGAGCAGGCTGACGAAGACGAGCAGGGCGAGCCAGGGCCAGAAGGCTCGCGGCTCGGATCGGGCGGCCGGCCGGCCGGCCGTGGCGAAAGCGACGAGACCGAGAGAGATCGGGAGCCCGACAGCCAGGTAGGCAGGCCAGCTGAAGGGGTGGGTGCCGGCCGACCACCAGCAGTAGGCCGCCAGGGCGAGAAGCCCGGCGAGGTCAAGGGCCCGGCGGCCCGGTCTCTCAGGACGGGACGCCCCCGCCCCCGCCTGGCCGGTCATCTCTGGGCCGGTCATCTCTGGGCCGGTCATCTCTGGGCCGGTCATCTCTGGGCCGGTCATCTCTGGGCCGCGAGGAAGCTGAGCTGGAGGCGGCGGCGCCGGTTGTCCCTGTTCGGGTCGATGAGGACGATCCTTTGCCAGGTGCCGAGGCGGAGCTCGCCGCCGAGCACCGAGACCACGAGCGAGGGTGAGACGAAGAGCGGCAGCAGGTGGTCGGCGCCATGGCCGGGGCGGCCGTGGCGATGGCGGTAGTCGGCCGTTCGCGGGAGGAGCCTTTCCACGGCAGCCGCCAGGTCGTGCTCGCTGCCCGAGCCGGTCTCCATGAGCCCGAGCCCGGCGGTGGCATGCGGCGTGAACAGATGCAAGAGGCCGTCGCCTCGCCCGAGGGCGAGCTCTGCGGCGTGGGCCGTCACGTCGGTCACGAGGAGCTCCCCGGTCTCGAGCTCTATCTCGCGAGTCTCCACCGCCTGACTCTAAGCCCCGCGGTCAGCCGGCGCGGGCCGTCTCCCGGGCGGCAGGACCTCGAAGAGCCTGGGCTCGTTCGGCCGCTCGCCCGGTTCCTCTCGGGCCTCGAGGGCGGCCGCCTGACGGCGCTGCTCCAGCACGGCGTTCAGCTGGGCGCCGAGAAGGGTGATTACTGCCTGCAGGTAGAACCACCAAAGGATCGTGATGACGGTGGCGAAGTGACCGTAGGTGGCCTGGGCGTGGTGGAGGCGGTTCGAGATGATGAACGAGGAGACCTGCTCGAGGAGCCAAAAGGCGACCCCTGACAGCAAGGCGCCCGGCAGCACGTCGCGATAGGAGAGCTTCCGGTCGGTCAGCATGCGGAAGGCGACGAGGAAGAGCCCGATGTCGAGGGCGGCCGCCAGCAGGTAGCCCCCGATCCGGCCACCGAGGCCGAGGGCGGCGCCGGTCGACTGGCCGGTGACGAAGCCGCTCACGACCGTCGAGAGCACGAGCCCGAGGCCGATGGTCAAAAGAGCCAGCAGGGATCGCCGCAGCTGCTCCACCAGCTTCGGGCGCTCGGCGCCGTTGAGCCCCCAGACCGTGTTGAAGGCGAACTGGGTGCTGCGCATCACCGCCGTCCCGCTCCAAAGGGCCGTGGCGGCACCGAGGACTACAGACCAGAGGCTGCCATCCAGGCGGCCGACGGTGCTCGGGTCGAGCAGCGGGAAGAGAGCGGCCACGTGATGGAGCACGCTCGCCTTCACCGACCGGGGCAGCACGTAGCCGAGGATCGAGACGAGGAGCAAGAAGAGCGGGAAGACCGAGAAGAAGGCCCAGAAGGCCATCATGGCCGCGTAGCGGGTCGAACGGTCTCGCTGGAACTTCCGCAACACTGCGACGAGCAGGCCGCGCCCGGGCGCTAGCGCGCCGTCGTGCCCGTGCTCGCTGGGCTTGGACTCCGCCACTCTCCGCCTCCTTCGATGGCCGGGATCGCAGCCGGACGGCCGCTAGGGTGCTTTCCCCACTCTTGCCTGCCGGGAACGTCGTGTCACCGTTACGACTGAGGTGGCTCACAGTTGCGCCCATCAGGTTCGCGCCCGGGAAGCTGACGAGCCGCCCTCCTGCTGACCGCTGCACGACCGGCCAGGGCACGCCGGCCAATGAGGCGTGCCGCAGCCTGATCCACCGACACCTCGAGGAACCGACCGGGCTCAGCCTCCCCCCAAGTGCCCGGAGAAGTCTTCCAGCGCGCCGCACCGAGATGCCGTTCGCTCACCAGCTGCGGCCCACCGATGCGCCAGCTGTGGCCCACCGATGCAATAGCAGTCAGCGACTCGTTTGCCTCCCGATCGGCCTGGGTAGGGGCCCTTCGCGGTGCAGGCCCGTCGGCGGTCCTGTCCTGAGCCGGTGCCGGGGGTGAAAGGAGCATGACGTGAGCCTTCTAGAGAGGAACTCTGCCCGGCGCGACCTCCCAGCGCTTTTGGCGGGGGAGGCGGCGAGCAAGGCCGCTCGGGTCGGGGCTGAGATCGGTCAGAGGGCCGAGCAGCTGGCCGAGACGGCTGCCGGCTCGGTGAGCGATCTCGCCCACAAGACGATCGGCTCGGCCGAGCAGGTGCTGCGCCGGGCGCCCGAGAGCCTTCGTCACCAGGTCGGAGCCGGCACCCAGATCATGACAAAGCTCCCGCGACGCCCCGCGGTGAGAGGCAGGCCGGCCGCGGGCCGGCGCCCTGCTGGGCGCCGGCTGCTGGCGGCTCTGGCAGCCGTGGTTGCCCTCTCCTTCCTGGTCTCGATGGCGATGCGGCTCGCTCGCAAGAAGAAGCGCCAGAGCCAGCTCGCCCCGGTGGATGATCTCCTCGAGCGGCCCGCGGTCGACGACAGCCCACCGCCAGACGAGGCGGTGGAGGAGAAGAGCACCGCAGTCGCGAGAGACAGCGCCGACAGGCGCTGAGAGCGACCCGCGAGCCTGCAGCCGGGCACAGAGCCGGTGAGCAGCTCCACCGTCTCTCGACGAGACAGGTCGTAGCGAACTCCGCCTTTTCGAGCACCACCCCAAGGCGACTCTGGGCGGCCAGGGCGGGCTCTGGGTGCTCGACGCCGAAAGGGCCCAGGCGGTCCGGTCCCGGTGCTCGAGCACGATCGTCGCCGCCATCGGCTCCGCAGAGGCCGAGCAGCTTGCTGCGGGGTCAGTCGAGGCCAGAGCCGACCTCGGCCGGCGTCGATCCGTCGGCTGTCGCTTGCAGCCTGAGCCTGGCCACCTGGCGGCCAAGTCCCGCCCGTTTTCTCCCCGGGGAGACCCGGCCTGGACGCTCGTCGAGAAGGAGCTCCCGACGCTGAGCTACGGGCCAAGACTCACAGGAGCCCGGCGTGGAGCGGGCGGGTGGCGCTCTGGCGGCTCACACCGCTTCCTCGCCCGCTCGGCCAGCCTCCCAGGCTCTCTCGTTCCGAGAGGGCTGCCAACGGTGCGACCCGGTCGAACGAGACAGGATCACCCAGCTCGCTCGAGGGTAGGAAGCCCTCGCCGAGGGCTCCTGGAGTCGCCTCAGCTGTAAGCGCTTTCACCGCTGCAAGCCTGCAAGCAGGGGCTTGGTGCCGGCCGTCGGCTCGGCCGTGCTCGACGCCCCTTGTTCTCGCTTGCTCGGCGACATCGGCGGGATGTTCTTGTTGCAAGAGAAGCGTTGACGTGGCCGAGGCTCGTGCGTATAGTCCCCGGCATCAGATCTCTGTAAGCGCTTACAGCGCGAAGCAGGGCCGGGGGAGGGAGGGGGTCGTCGGTGGCGCTCGAGAAGACAGCCGATGGCGTCCCGACCATCTATCACGTAGCGCAGCGCGCCGGCGTCTCGATCGCGACGGTGAGCCGGGTGCTGAACGGCCACGAGCAGATCCGTCCGGAGACCGAGGAGAAGGTCCTGAGCGCAGTCCGAGAGCTCGGCTTCGTCCCGAATGCCTCCGCCCAGGGTCTCTCGAAGGGGCTGAAGCGGATCATAGGCCTCGTCTTCGCCAACTCCTGGTGGGAGGAGGATCCGCAGTCGGTCGAGGAGAACAGCCTTCTCTTCGCTGACGAGCTGATCCGCGGGGCCCAGGTGGCGGCCGACCGGCACGCCTATTCACTCTTGCTCTTGAGCTCCGGCGTCACCCATCGGGGGCACGCCTTCTCCGACGTCTTCGGCAAGGTGGACGCCCTCGTTCTGCTCGACCGGGTGGTGCGCCAGGAGCGAGTCGGCCCGATAGCCAAGCGGGTTCCGGTCGTGCTGCTGGCGGGCAGCGGGCGCTCCCGCTCGGCCACGACGATCCGGGTGGACAACGCCGGCGGGATGCAGGCGCTGGCCGAGCATCTCGTGGTGGTGCACGAGATGAGGCGCACCGCCTTTCTCGGAGGCCTGGTCGACAGCCCCGACAACGACGCCCGGCTGGCGGCCTTCCAGCAGGCGGTCTTCGACCTCGGCGGGAGCTGCGAGATCGACGAGGCCCTCTCGGCCGACTGGACCTCCTCTGGAGCGGTGGCGGCCGTCGGCCGGCGGCTGCGGAAGCGGAGGCGCCTGCCCGAGGTCATCGCCTGTGCCAACGACCAGATGGCCATCGGGGCCATGCACGCCCTCGCCATGGCCGGTCTCCGGGTGCCAGAGGATGTCGCGGTGGTCGGCTTCGACGACATCCCGGTGGCCAGGTACCTGCGCCCCCCGCTCACGACGGTTCGCCAGCCGATCCGCCAGCTGGGAGCGGCGGCGGTCGACTCGCTCGTCCTGCGCCTGCAGGGGCACGAGCCGGCCCGCGACGTCGTGCTGCCGACCGAGCTCGTCGTGCGGGGAAGCTGCGGCTGCCCGGCGGTGCCCGACCTCGGCCTCGGGAACGGGAACGGGAGCACGCCCAGGGGGGAGAGGGCGTGACGACGCTCGCCCGGCGGCTCGGTGTCTACCTTCTGACCGCCTGGGTGGCGATCACCGTCAACTTCCTCCTCCCCCGGATGATGCCCGGCAACCCGGTCAGGATCCTTATCGGCAAGATCCACGGGCGGGTCACCCCCCAGATGGTCCGCGCCATCGAGGAGCAGTTCGGCGTCGGGCTCCACCAGGGGCTCTGGTCCCAGTACCTCCACTACTGGGACCAGCTGTTCCACCTGAACCTCGGGGTCTCGATCGCCCTCTCGGCGCCCGTCTCCTCTGTGCTCAAGCAGACCGTTCCCTGGACGGTCGGCCTCATCGGCGCCTCGACGGTCCTGAGCTTCCTCCTCGGCACCTTCGTCGGCACCTATCTCGGCTGGCGCCGCGGCACGGTCTTCGACGCCGTGTTGCCGGTGGCCACCTTCTTCCAGGCTGTGCCCTACTTCTTCTTCGGCACCGTGCTCCTGCTCGTCTTCGCAAGCCATCTCCGCTGGTTCCCCGAGCTCGGCGCCTACAACGAGGCGCTCACCCCCCACTGGCACTGGGCCTTCGTAGCGAGCGTCCTGCGCTACGGCCAGCTCCCTGCCATCACGGTCATCGTGAGCTCCGTCGCAGGCTGGATCATGGGCATGCGCAACATGATGGTGACGACCGTGGCGGAGGACTTCGTCCTCATGGCGGTCGCCAAGGGCCTCCCCAAGCGCAAGGTGGTGGCCTACGCCGCCAGGAACGCCGTGCTCCCGAGCATCTCGAACTTCTCCCTCGCCATGGGGCTGCTCGTATCCGGTGCGCTCCTCGTCGAGCTCGTCTTCAACTACCCGGGGGTCGGCGACCTCCTCCTCACGGCGGTGCAGAACGAGGACTATCCGCTCTTGCAGGGGATCTTCCTCGTCATCACCTTCACGGTGCTCTCGGCAAATCTGATCGCGGACGTCGTCTACATGGCGCTCGATCCACGCATCAGAAGGGAGGCCTGAGGTGGCCTCGACCACGGCAGCCGCGGCGCCCCAGCTTCCCGGCACCCTCGAGGGCCAGCTGGGAAAGAGCCCGGCACGGAGGCGCCCGAGGCGCCGCCGGGTGCTCGCCCTGCCCCGGTCCGGCAAGGTCGTCCTCGGGCTCGTCATCCTCGGCGCCTTCGTGGTTCTGGCGATCGTCGGACCCTACGTGGCGCCCTACAACCCGAGCTCGACGAACTTCACGCCCGGGCTCCACCCCGACGCCGCCCACTGGTTCGGCACCACCTTGCTCGGACAAGACGTCCTCTCGCAGGTGCTGGTCGGCGCCCGGCCGACCCTCGTCGTCGGCTTCGTGGCGGGAGCCATCGCCACGGGGCTCTCGATGGTGATCGGGGTGACTGCCGGCTACATCGGCGGCGCCACCGACGAGGGCCTCTCGCTCGCCTCGAACGTCTTCCTCGCCATCCCCGGGCTGCCCCTTCTCATCGTGATCGACACCTACCTGCCCCAGGGCGCCCGTTCGAACACGATCCTGATCGGCGCCGTCATAGCCCTCACAGGCTGGGCCTGGGGGGCGAGGGTGCTGCGGGCGCTCACGCTCTCGCTCCGCAACCGAGACTTCGTCGAGGCCTCCCGCATCATCGGCGAGAGCCGCTGGCGGATCATCTTCGTCGAGGTGGTGCCGAACCTCTTGGCGGTGCTCGCCTCGTCGTTCCTGTTCACGCTCCTCTACTCGATCGGGACCTACGTCGCCCTCGCCTACATCGGCGTGACGGACACCGCCCAATGGAACTGGGGGTCGATGCTCTACTGGGCGCAGGCCAACAATGCCGCCACGGGCAACCAGTGGTGGTGGTTCCTGCCGCCCGGCCTTTGCATCGCCCTCGTCGGGATGGGGCTGGCCCTTCTCAACTTCGGGATCGACGAGTTCATCAACCCGCGCCTGCGAGCCGCCGGCGTCACGGGCCGCTCCCGCCGGAAGGTCAAGCTCTCGAACCGGCCCCGTCTCGGTCTCACCCCCGTCGTCGAGGCGCCGCGATGAGCGACTCGCTCCGCCCGGCACCGGCGGCCGCCGACCCGAGCCCGAACGCGAGCCCGCAGCCGCTCTCGGAGGGTGCCGAGGAGCCGGTGCTCGAGATCCGCCGGCTCTCGATCGACTACGGACTGGGCCCGGGGGCCCTGCACGCCGTCGTCGCCGCCGACCTCACCTTGCGTCGCCGGCAGGTGCTCGGGCTGGCGGGGGAGAGCGGCTCGGGCAAGTCGACCCTCGCCTACGGCGCCACGAGACTTCTGCGCGAGCCGGGTGTCGTCGCCGGGGGGGAGGTTCTGCTCAATCCCCGGGAGGGAGCCCCGACCGATCTCTTGGCGGCGAGCGAGCGCCAGCTGCGGGCGATCCGGTGGTCCGAGATATCCATGGTCCTCCAGAGCGCCCTCAACGCCTTGAACCCGGTGGTGCGCATCGGCAAGGAGTTCGACGACATCTTGCGGGCCCACAGCCGGCTCTCTCGAAAGGCGCGTCGCCGGAGGGCCGGCGAGCTGCTCGAGATGGTCGGCATCCACCCGAGCAGGCTCTCGGACCATCCTCACCAGCTATCGGGCGGCCAGCGCCAGCGGGTCATGATCGCCCTCGCCCTCGCCCTCGAGCCGCAGGTCGTCATCATGGACGAGCCGACGACGGCCCTCGACGTCGTCACCCAGCGGGAGATCATCGAGGAGCTCATCGAGCTGCGCGACCGGCTCGGCTTCGCCCTGCTTTTCATCACCCATGACCTCTCGCTCCTCATAGAGCTGGCGGACGAGATCGCGGTCATGTATGCGGGGCGCATCGTCGAGCGGGCGCCGGCCGAGGAGCTCTACCGCTCGCCGAGGCATCCCTACACCTACGGGCTGCTCCACTCCTTCCCGCC
Source organism: Actinomycetes bacterium (assembly GCA_021803215.1). Classification (GTDB taxonomy): domain Bacteria; phylum Actinomycetota; class Acidimicrobiia; order Acidimicrobiales; family Bog-793; genus JAJZLV01. The sequence continues at coordinate 43,453 of JAJZLV010000074.1, forward strand.
GCTTCACGGCGAGGTTCCGCCGATGACCGGCATCCCGGGCTCTCCCCCCGACCTCGCCTCGATCCCCGCCGGCTGCGCCTTCCATCCCCGCTGCCCCTACGCCATGGATCGCTGCACCCGAGCCGTGCCCGCCCTCGATCTCCTCGAGGGGCAGGGACGCCAGGTCGCCTGCTTCCTCCACGACGGCCAAGCAGCGGTCCCGAGCGAGCTGGCCCTCTCGTGAGCGCCTCCCCGATGCTCGAAGGCAGGTCGCTCACCAAGCACTTCTCCGTCCGCCAGGGACAGAGCATCCTCTCGCGACGCCAGCGGCTGCACGCCGTCGACGACGTGTCGATCTCCCTTTACGCCGGCCGGGTGACGGCCGTGGTCGGGGAGAGCGGCTCGGGCAAGTCCGTCCTCGCCCGCATGCTGGCGCGGATCGTGACTCCGACCTCGGGCCAACTGTTCCTGCAGGGCGAGCAGATGCCGATCGGCCAGGCGGGTCGCCGCAGCTACGCCTCCGACGTGCAGCTCGTCCTGCAGGATCCCTTCGCGTCCATGAACCCGGTGCACACGGTGCGTCACCATCTCGCCCGCCCGCTCATGATCCACAAGAGGGCGGGCGAGGAGATCGACGAGACGCTCGCCGACCTGCTCCGTCGGGTCGCCCTGCAACCCCCGAGCCGGTTCCTCGACCGCTACCCCCACGAGCTCTCCGGCGGGCAGCTGCAAAGGGTCTCCTTCGCCCGGGCCCTGGCGGTCGGCCCGAAGGTGATCCTGGCGGACGAGCCGGTGTCGATGCTCGACGTCTCGATCCGGCTCGGGCTGCTCAACTTGCTCGCCGATCTGCGCGACAGGGAGAGCCTGGCCATCCTCTACATCACCCACGACATCGCCTCGGCCCGCTACCTGGCCGACGACGCCGTGGTCATGTATGCCGGCAACGTGGTGGAGCGAGCCCCGGCCCTCCGGCTGACCGACGCCCCGGCCCATCCCTACACAGAGCTGCTCCTCTCGGCCGCCCCCGATCCGGCCCGGGCCGAGCCGGTTCCACTCGTGACGAGAGGCACCCCGCCGAGGCTCGTCTCGCCCCCGCCGGGTTGCCGCTTCCACCCCCGCTGCCCGCACGCCATGGAGCTCTGCAGGACCACGCCCCCGCCCACCGTCGAGGTGGAGCAGCAGCACCAAGCCGCCTGCTGGTTGCACGTGCCTGCCGGGGCGCGCCAGGCCGTCCAGCCGGCCGGAGGCGAGCTCCGGCCTTCGAGAAGCCCCGACGCGAGAAAGGAGACCGCCCGTAGCAAACAAAGCTGAGGGCGACAGCCAGTGCCCTTGGCGCTGACGCAGGCAGAAGGGCGAAAGTGCCCGACCGGCCTGGCGCCCATGCCGTTTGGAGAACCTCACGAGTTCCAGCAGGTCGGCGACAGCGCCGGCCGGACACACATGGAGGATACAAAGTGATCCGAAGAACAGTCATCTGGGTGGCTGTCCTGGGCATGCTCACGATGGCGACGGCGGCTTTCGCCGTCGGCGCCGGAGCCGCCCGGCTGTCCGCTCACCGCAGGACGACGGTGATAACCCTCGAAGGGAACACCGGCGTCACATTCACCAGGAATTTCAACCCGTTCGACACCCAGTCCTTCGCCACCTCGATGAGCGTTCGCAGCCTCAGCTACGAGCCGCTCCTCGAGTTCAACCTGCTCGGCACCCAGATCCATCCCTGGCTCGCCACGGGCTACAAGTTCAGCGACCGGGGCAGGGCCCTCACCTTCACGATCAGGAAGGGCGTGCGCTGGAGCGACGGCAAGCCGTTCACGGCGGCGGATGTGGCCTTCACCTTCAACCTCATCAGAGCCAACGCGGCCGCCAACTACAGCGGCCTCCCGCCGATGAGCCAGAACGCCACCACCCATGGCAAGCTCCAGGTGACCCTGCACTTCAGACAGCCGGTCTACACGGACCTGCCGGCGATCGGGGGCGACACCTTCATCGTGCCGGCCCACATTTGGAAAGGGATCAAGCACCCGGCGACCGCGACCATCGTCAAGCCGATCGGCACCGGCCCCTACGTTCTGCAGAGCTACAGCCCCCAGATCGTCAAGTACACGGCCAACCGCCGCTACTGGGGCGGCCTGCCGCCGATCTCCCAGGTCGACGTGCCCTCCTACAGCACGAACAGCGCGGCCTCGAACGCCCTGTCGACCGGGCAGCTCACGTGGGCCGGGAACGACATCCCGAACATCAAGTCGGTCTTCGTCGACCGGAACCGGCGGACGAACCACTACTTCTTCGCTCCGGGCAGCACCGTGACGCTGTTCTTCAACGTGGGGGCCGGCGGCCCGCTCGCCAACGCGGCCGTGCGGCGGGCGATCAGCTTTGCCATCAACCGGGACAAGCTCTCGAGCATCGGTGAGACCGGCTACGAGCGTCCTGCCACCTCCACGAGCGGCCTCATCCTTCCGAACCAGAAGCAGTACCTGGTGAAGGGCGACACCGGCAACCTGCCGGGCACGCCGGCGACGAAGAAGGTGTACTCGATCCTGAAGGGGGCCGGCTACAAGATCGTCAACGGCACCTGGTCGAAGAACGGCAAGCAGATCAGCTTCTCGATCGAGGACCCGACTGCCTACAGCGACTACTACGAGGACTCGCAGCTCATCTGCCAGCAGATGCATGCCGTCCACATCGGCTGCACGGCAGACGGCGTCTCCACCTCGCAGTGGTACACCGACCTGCCGGCCGGCCACTTCCAGGCCGCCATCCACTGGGGTGCCGGTGGCATCAGCCCCTTCGTCCAGTACCAGAACTGGATGGACTACAGCCTCTCGGCCAAGATCGGCACGGCTGCCACGGCTGACTACGGGCGCTACCACACGAAGGCTGCCGAGGCGGCCTTGAAGGCGATGGAGGCCACCAACCCGGCCAACACCAAGGCCATCATGAAGGAGGTCCGGCAGCTCGCCAGCCTGTTCTCGAACCAGGTGCCCGACGCCCCACTTCTCTACGGCGCCGACTGGGACGAGTACTCGACGGCCCACTTCACCGGCTTCCCGACCCCGGCCAACCCCTACATGGACCCCTCGCCGGGCGACCCGCAGCTCCCCTACATCCTCATGCACCTCAAGGTGAAGAAGTAGCCAGCTGACCAGATGATGAGAGCCGGTGCCGGTGGCGAGGCCGCCGGCACCGGCTTGCCCGGCCGCTTCGAGCAGGCCAAGAAGAGACTTCTCACTCTCACACCGAAGGAGGGCAAGGCTCCAAGTGGCCGACGCCACAAGCAGATCCATCACGTTTCCCGAGGGCTTCCTGTGGGGGACGGCAACAGCCGCGTACCAGATCGAGGGCTCCGTCGCAGCGGACGGACGGGGCCTGTCGATCTGGGACACCTTCAGCCATACAGCGGGCCGGACCCGCAACGGCGACACGGGCGACGTCGCCTCCGACCACTACCGTCGCCTCGAGGGCGATCTCGACCTCCTGGCCGCGCTGGGCGCCCCCGGCTACCGCTTCTCGATCGCCTGGCCCCGCATCCAGCCGACCGGCAAGGGGCCGGCCAACGTCGAGGGCATGGACTTCTACCGACGCCTCGTCTCGGGGCTGCGCGATCGCGGCATCGCTCCTGTCGCGACCCTCTACCACTGGGACCTGCCGCAGTCCCTCGAGGACGCCGGCGGGTGGGTCGAGCGCGACACGGCCGAGCGCTTCGCCGAATACACCGCCATGGTGGCCACGGCTCTCGGCGACGAGGTCGAGCTCTGGATCACCTTGAACGAGCCCTGGTGCTCGGCCTGGGCCGGCTACGGGGAGGGGAGCCATGCTCCAGGCCAGCGCCAGCTCGGCCGGGCGGTCGCGGCCACCCATCACCTCCTGCTGGCTCACGGTGCAGCGGTCGGGGCGATCCGAGCCGCGCTCGGCTCGCCGCAGGTCGGCATCACCCTCAACCTCACGACCTTCACGCCGGCGACCGATCACCCCGCTGACGTCGCCGCCGCCCGACGGGCCGACGGCAACCAGAACCGGCTCTTCCTCGACCCGATCTTCAACAAGAGCTACCCGGTGGACATGCTCGAGCACTACCAGGCCAACCAGCCCGGCTTCGCGGTGCTGCGGGAGGGGGATCTCGACACGATCGGGGCCCGGATCGACTTCCTCGGAGTGAACTACTACTCGCCGCAGACGGTCGCGTCGCGAGAGCGGTCGCAGGAGGCTCGCGAGGCCGGCTACAACGTGCGGCTCTCCGAGCCGAGCCCGGTGGCCGAGGACCTCGGCGGCCTGGCGGTGATGACGCCCGCGAGGCCGGTGACCCAGATGGGCTGGGAGGTCGCCTCCGAGGGGCTGACCGCTCTTCTCGTCCGTCTTGCCCGCCACTACAGCGAGCTGCCGATCTACATCACCGAGAACGGCGCCGCCATCGACGACTACGTCGACACAGAGCGCCGGGTGCACGACCCCGAGCGGATCTCCTACATCGACGAGCACCTCCGGGCCGTCCACTCCGCCATCGAGGCCGGCGTCGAGGTGCGGGGATACTTCCTCTGGAGCCTGCTCGACAACTTCGAGTGGGAGCACGGCTTCTCCAAGCGCTTCGGTCTTGTCTGGGTCGACTACCCGAGCGGGGAACGGCTCTTGAAGGACAGCTTCGAGTGGTTCCGTCGGGTGATCGAGAGGAACGGCCTGACGGCGTCCGGACGGGAGGTGCCCACCATCGGGTAGCTTCCGCTCGCGTGGGACGCCAAGAGACGCCACGGCCCGGCCGAAGCGAGCGCCATGCTCCCTGAGACCGATGACCTCAGGCTGAGGCGGGCGTTGGCCGATGCCGAGGTGAAGCCGTTCTGGCTCGACAACCCGGCCCGCCCGGCCGCCCGGCCGCCGCTGGCCGAAGAGGTCGACTGCGACCTCGCCGTGGTCGGCGGCGGCTTCTCCGGCCTTTGGACCGCCCTTTTGGCCAAAGAGCGCCATCCGGGCGCCGAGGTGGTCCTGGTCGACTCCGACCGGATCGCCTGGGCGGCCACCGGTAGGAACGGCGGCTTCTGCGCCGCCAGCCTCACCCACGGGGAGGGCAACGGCCGGGAGCGCTTCGGCGCCGAGTACGCCACCTTGGAGCGCCTCGGGCGGGCGAACCTCGACGCCATCGAGAGCTTCACCGCCGCCGAGTCGGTCGACTGCGGTTTCGAGCGGACCGGCGAGCTCGACGTCGCGACCGAGCCCTACCAGGTCGAAGAGCTGCGAGAGCGCCGCTGCGAGTTCCTCGACCAGCAAGCCGTCCGGGCCGAGATCGCCTCTCCCACCTATCTGGCCGGCAGCTGGGACCGTGACGGGGTCGCCATCCTCGACCCGGCCCGGCTCGCCTGGGGCATCGCCCGGGTCGCCTCCGGGAAGGGTGTGAGGATCTTCGAGCACAGTCCCGTCGAGTCGCTCGAGGCCGAGCACGCCAAGCTCACCCTCACGACGCCGGCCGGCCGGCTACGGGCGGCCAAGGTGGCTCTCGCCACGAGCGCCTTCCCGCCTCTTGTCTCCCGGCTCCGCTACCACATCGTGCCGGTCTACGACTACGTCCTCGTGACCGAGCCGCTCTCGCCCGACCAGCTGGGGGAGATCGGCTGGTCGAACCGCCAGGGGGTGGGCGACAGCGGGAACCAGTTCCACTACTACCGCCTCACAGAGGACAACAGGATCCTGTTCGGCGGCTACGACGCCATCTACCACTTCGGCCGGCACGTGAAGGCGGCCTACGACGATCGCCCGAAGACCTTCTTGCGCCTGGCGGCGCACTTCTACGAGACCTTTCCCCAGCTGGAGGAGGTGCGCTTCACGCACCGCTGGGGCGGGGCGATAGACACCTCCACCCGCTTTTGCGCCTTCTTCGGCACCGCCTACGGCTCCCGAGTCGCCTACAGCCTCGGCTTCACCGGGCTCGGGGTGGGAGCGAGCCGGTTCGGCGGAGAGGTGATGCTCGACCTGCTCGGGGGCGCGGAGACGGAGCTGACGCGGCTGGAGATGGTCTCGAGCCGCCCGCTTCCCTTCCCGCCCGAGCCGCTCGCCTACCTCGCCATCCAGGCGACCCGGCTCTCGTTGGCGGGAGCCGATCGCAAGCAGGGGCGGCGGAACGCCTGGCTCCGCCTCCTGGACAGGATCGGGGTCGGCTTCGACTCTTGAGCCACCGCCCGGCCGGCCAGGTCGTGCGGGGGCCCGGCCTACCGGGTCGACGACCGGTCGGGAACAGAGCCCTGGGCGCGCTACGAGCTGGCGCCGCCGCCGAGGCGAGCGGGCGGCACGCCTCCCGAGCGCCAGCGCCTCCACCTCCGCTCTCACCGGTGCCGGCCGAATTGCGAATTAGCAGTCCGCCTGGACAGCTCCGTTCCGGCCAGCCCTCCTCGGCCGGGTCCTCGCAGACCGGGCAGGCGGTGTGCTGCCAGGGCCACCCGGCCGGCGGTAGAGGGAGTGCGCCGCCTGCTTGTCGGGGCGGCGGCCCGCCAAGGGTGCCAGCCGGCGCCTCGGCAGCTCTCAATTCGGCTGGTTTTCCCCCGCTGAACACGTAATTCAGTCGTTGTCAACGACAATCTCAACGGAATCCCTTGCACCTAGGGGTGCACGCTGTCATAATCCGCACAATGCGAATCCAGCTCCCGCTCGGGTGCGGCTGCTCTTCCTGCGAAGTCCCGGGCAACTGGCCAGGGCCTTCGGGTGGCAAGGAGAGGTAGCGTGGCACGGCGGGGCCACCTGCCGGTGACCGGAGCGGCCAGTGAGCCGGTCACCGCCGGCTGGGGGGAGTCGCCCGAAAGCTGCAGAGCCGTCGACGCCCGCTCACGGGTGCCGATCCAAACAGGTCGAAGCTTCGTATATAGCTACGTACGCTCAAGGGGCGGGGGAGACCGCCACGGGTGGACTGGGGAGGTCCGATGAACAAATGGTGGCAGCGTCTCTCGGGGGAGGCACCGGTGGCCAGGCACCCCCGTCCTCGCCGGCGCGGGCTTGTCGCCGGCAGCCTCCTGTGCGTCGCCGGTCTCGGGCTGGCCGCCTGCGCCAGCACCAGCACGCCGACCGCCAAGAGGGTCACAGGCAAGCCGCAGAAGGGCGGGACGGCGAGCCTGGCGATGGCGACCGGTGACGACTTCAGCTGGATCTTCCCACTCGAGAACCAGGCGAACTACGAGCCCTACGACTTGTGGGTCGAGAACGAGATGTGGCGGCCGCTCTACTACCCAGGCGGCCCGGGCAAGACAGGCATCGACTACGGCCTCTCCCTCGCCAGCAAGCCCGTCTACAACAAGAGCGACACGGCGATCACGATCACGCTCAAGAAGGGCTACAAGTGGTCCGACGGCAGCCCCGTCACCGCCAGCGACGTGCAGTTCTACTTCCAGCTCGAGGCGGCGGGCGCCAAGTCGGGCAAGTACGCCCCCTACGTCTCAGGTGAGCTCCCGAACGACGTCACGAGCATCACCTACCACGGGAGCTACCAGTTCACGATGCACCTGAACCGGGCCTACAACCCGGTCTGGTTCACGGGCAACCAGCTGACCTGGCTCTACGCCCTTCCCAAGCAGGCCTGGGACAAGACCTGCGCCACCTGCACCGCCGGCAACGCCGCCGCTACGCCGGCCGGCGCGGCCAAGGTCTACAACTTCCTCTACGGGCAGTCCGAGAAGCTCTCGACCTACTCGACCAACCCGCTGTGGAAGACGGTCGACGGTCCCTTCGTCATCTCCTCGTTCTCGCCCACGACCTACAAGACGGTGCTGGCGGCGAACAAGAAGTACACCGGGCCCAACAAGCCTCACCTGAGCCGGCTGGTCATCTACTCGTTCAGCTCGGACACCGCCGAGCTCGACGCCATCAGGTCCGGCACCATCGACTTCGGCTGGCTGCCCTTCAGCGACGTGGCGGCGGCCAAGACCTACGAGGCGATGGGCTACACCTTCAAGCCGTGGTACGCCTTTTACAACGAGGTGATCGAGTTCGGCTACACGAGCAAGCAGTGGGGGCCCCTCGTCCGCCAGCTCTACATCCGCCAGGCGCTCCAGCACCTCGTCAACGAGCAGCTCTTCATAAAGAGCGTCCTGCACGGCTACGGGGTGCCGGACTACGGGGTCGCCCCGGCGGTAAAGAACATCTACACGGCTCCCGCCCTCATGCACGATCCCTACCCTTACTCGCTCTCGGCCGCCCAGTCGCTCCTCTCCTCGCACGGCTGGGTGAAGAACTCCTCTGGCGTGGCCGTCTGCGAGCGACCGGGCACCGCCGCCAACGACTGTGGCGCGGGGATCAAAAAGGGTCAGAGCCTGAGCATCATGCTCATGTACTCGACCGGTACGCCTTCGTTCCTGGCGGAGGTCGAGGCGCTGGCCGGCGCCGCCAAGAAGGCCGGCATCAAGATCACGCTCGACGGCCAGACGACGAGCACGATGTTCTCGATCGCCGGCACCTGCCCGCCGGGGCCCTGCAACTGGGGGATGGCCGGCTACGCGGGCTTCATGTGGGACTACGGTCAGAACACCCTCGTCCCATCGGGCGGTGAGGAATTCGGCAAGGGCAACTACTGGGGTGGCGGTTACTCCTCGGCGCAGGCCGACTCCCTCATCCAGGCGACGCACGTCCGAAGCGGGACCCAGGCACTCTACGCAGATGAGAAGTACCTCACCGACCAGGTGGCCTCGCTCTGGCTCCCGCTCCCGGCGCAGTACCTCCTGCTGGTCAAGAACAACCTGAAAGGCTGGAGCCCGCTCAACCCGTACCTCTTCCCGATGCCGTCACGTTGGTACTACGTGAAGTGAGCGCCCCGGCCGGCGGCGGCCGGGAGCTCGGGACTCCGTGAGCCCGCCGCTGTGACCGGTTACATCTTGAGGCGGTTGGTCCAGTCCGTCGTGGTGACGGTGCTGGTCTCGATCATCGTCTTCATACTCCTGCACACCTTGCCGGGCGGGCTGGTGCGGGCCCAGCTCGGCCCGCGGGCCAGCCGGCTGGCGGTCCACGACCTGGCGGTCCAAGAGGGGCTCACGAAGCCCCTGCCGGCGCAGTACCTCATCTGGGCCTGGCACGCCCTGCAAGGGAACCTCGGCTTTTCCTACAAGGAGAACCAGAGCGTCGCCTCCCTCCTCGGCGAGTACCTGCCGCGGACCATGCTGCTGGTCGGGGCAGCCATCCTGCTGGCGGTGGCGGTGGCGGTGCCGATGGGTCTCTGGCAGGGAATGCGCCGGAACCGCTGGGATGACCACGTCATGACCGGGACGATGATGGCGCTCTACTCGATGCCGAGCTTCTTCCTCGGCATCATCCTCATCGTCCTTCTCAACCTCGACCTCCATGCCTTCCCGTCGACGGCGGTCAACTACGGCGGCAGCCCGGGGACAGACGTGGCCGACCTCGTGCTGCCGGTGCTCACGCTCTGCCTCGGGAACGTCACCTACTTCAGCCGCTATATGCGCTCGGCGACGATCGACAACCTGCTCGAGAACTACGTGCGGACCGCCTATGCCAAGGGTGCCTCCTCGCAGCGGGTGCTGATCAAGCACGTCTTCAGGAACTCGATCACGAGCACCGTCACCATGCTCGGGCTCACCTTGCCCTACGTCATCTCCGGCTCGCTTGTGATCGAGGCCCTCTTCGACTTTCCCGGTGTCGGGCTCCTCTTCTGGAACGCCGCCCAGGCTCGCGACTACCCCATCCTGCTCGGCGTCATCCTCGTCGTGACGCTGGCGACCATCCTCGGCAACTTCCTCGCCGACCTCGCCTATGCCGTCATCGACCCGAGGGTCCGCTACACGTGAGCGAGACTCTCCCTCCGGCGGCGGGAACGACCGCCTACCGGGTCGACGAGCTCGAGGTCGTCCCTGTCGGCGATCCGGCCGGCATCGACTCTTTCCAGGTCACCGACGGCGGCGACGTCTACCGGAACACCTCTCCTTTGCGCGAGGCCTTCGCCATCTTCGCCGAGAACAAGCTGGCGGTCGCGAGTGTCGTCGTCCTCGTCTTGCTGGTCGCCTTCTCGTTTCTCGGACCGCTCGTCTACCACTCGGCCCAGGCCTCGAGCATCATCAGGCAGAACCAGCCGCCGAGCGGCAGCTTTCCGCTCGGGACGACGCCGAACGGGCGAGACGTGCTCGGCCGGCTGATGATCGGCGGCCAGAGCACCCTCGAGGTGGGCTTCGCCGTGGCTGTCTTCGCCACCGTCTTCGGCCTCGTCTACGGGCTGGTAGCCGGCTACTTCGGCGGGATCGTCGACAGCGTCTTGATGCGGATCGTCGACGCCCTCCTTTCGATCCCCTACCTGTTCTTCGTCGTGCTGCTCGCCTCGCTCGTCATCCCGAACCTCCTTCTCATCATCGGGGTGATCACCGCGGTCAGCTGGCTCTCGACAGCCCGTTTGGTGCGAGGCGAGGCCTTGTCGTTGCGGACGCTCGACTACGTCCATGCCTCCGAGGGCTTCGGAGCCAGGCGGTGGTGGGTGCAGTTCCGCCACATCGCTCCGAACCTTCTCGGCGTCGTGATCGTCAACGGGACCCTCAAGGTGGCAGATGCCGTGCTGATCTTCGCCGCCATCGGGTATCTCGGCATGAGCGTCCCCCCGCCCGCCACCTCGTGGGGGGTGATGCTCTCGTCTGGCATAACCAATCTCTTCGACGGCTACTGGTGGCAGCTCTGGCCTCCCGGGGCGCTGATCGTCATCACCGTGCTCTGCGTCGCGGTGCTCGGAGACGGCCTTCGCGACGTCGTGGAACGCCGTCTGCAAAAGCGGTGAGGAGCCGGCGCGGCCGAGACTCCTCCCGGACCAGAGGCGGCAGGCAGATCTCGTTCTGGTACGACCAGATGGAGCCGGCTCCGGCGCTGCGAGAGCCGCTCTCCGGCCGGGCCGAGGCCGACGTCTGCATCGTCGGCGGCGGCTTCACCGGGCTTTGGACCGCCTACCAGCTGCTCGTGGCCGATCCTTCGAAGCACGTCGTCGTGCTCGAGGCAGAACGGGTCGGTTTCGGCGCTTCTGGGAGGAACGGCGGCTGGGTCGAGGGAAGGCTGGCCGGGTCTCGTGAGCGCTGGGCAGCCCGGGGCGGCCCGGCGGCGGTGCTGGCGCTCGAGCGGGCGATAGCGGGAGCAGTCGACGCCATAGGACGAGTGCTGGCCGAAGAGGGGATCGACTGCGGCTTTCACAAGGGAGGCACCCTGACGGTGGCCCAGAGCTCTCTCCAGCTGGAGCGGGTGCGGGCCGAGGTCGAAGAGGACAGGAGCTGGGGCCTCACCGAGGAGGACAGCGGGCTGCTCGACGCCGAGGCCGCCCGGGCGCGCCTCGCCGTCGACGGGGTGCTCGGGGCCCGCTTCAGTCCCCACTGCGCCCGGGTACAGCCGGCCAAGCTGGCTGTCGGCCTCGCGGCGGCGGCCGAGCGTCGCGGCGCCCGCATCTACGAGGGCTCCCGGGTCAGCCGTCTCGAGCCTCGCCTGGTTCGCACTAGCCAGGCCGTGGTGAAAGCCGACTACGTGGTGCGGGCGACCGAGGCCTACACCGCGCGCCTGGCGGGCCAGCGGCGCGTGATGCTCCCGATATCGAGCTGCATGATCGCCACCGAGGTCCTCGCCGAAGCGGCCTGGCAAGAGATCGGCTGGCGGGGGGCCGAGACAGTGCTCGACGGCTCGCGTCGTTTCGTCTACTTGCAGCGGACCTCGGACGGCCGGATCGCCATCGGCGGCCGGGGCGTCCCCTACCGCTTCGCCTCCAGGACAGATTCCGAACAGCCGCCGCCGAGCGGGGTGGTGGCCGCCCTCGCTGCCCGCCTCTGCGCGCTCTTCCCCTCCTTG
>JAJZLV010000142.1 GCA_021803215.1 Actinomycetes bacterium
GAGCTCCATGGCGCACTCGACGAAGGCGAGCGCACCCTCGAGGAGGGGGGCGCCAGAGGGGGAGGGCCGCCAGGAGACGCCGCCGAACTTGTCGACGCCCGAGCGGGCAAGGCGGCGGGCGAGCTCGGCCTGGCGGGCAGAGAGGACGTTCACGCAGAACGTGCCCGCCCGGGCGATCGCCGGCCAGCTGGTGGAGGACTTGGCCGGCGCCAGGGCGACATAGGGCGGGTCGAGCGAGAGGGAGACGATGCTCTGGCAGGTGAAACCGACCGGGCGGTCGGCGGCCATGGCCGTGACGACGGCCACGCCGGTAGGGAAGGTCGCCATGGCCTGCTTGAAGCGCCGGAGGTCGACCCGGCTCGGGCGAGGCGCTTCGGGCTCGGCGGTCATAACGCCGCCCGAAGCTACCTCGCTCGCGGCCGAGGGGGGACAGCCGGGCTTAAGCAGCCAGCCGGCCGCGGGAGGTTGCGGCCTTGGAGGCGAGCTGTCGAGAGCGGGCGAGGGCTCGACGAGCCCGGCGCCGAGGCTCGACCCGGGCGGTCCCGCTTGCCATGCGAGCCACCTCGGCGATGTGCACTCGAGCGACGTCTTGCAGATTCCACATTTTCGCTTCACCTCCTTCGCGTCACATTGTAACAGAGTTGTAGCGCCATATGGGCATATCACAATATAGGCTGTTGTCTATGCCACTCATCTCCGAGCTACCCGGAGCGCCCCTCGGGTTCAGCCCTTCGGTCGTGGCCGAGATCCTCTTCTTGTCGAAGACCGCCGCCGCCGGGGACGCCGCCGCCGGGGAGGTGCCGGGGCCGCTCGCCAGGCGCGTGAGGCAGTTCTGGGGTGACGGAGTCCTCTACTGGGAGCTCTTCGTCATCGCCGAGGCCGGCGGCGCCCTGACCGGCCCGCTCGGCTCGGACACCCTCGCCGAGCGGCTCAAGGCCGGCATCGCCGCCATGGACACGAACCCGGCTCTCGCCTCGGAGTCCGAACGGGATCAGCAGGTGGTGCGGGCCCGCCTCGTCCGCCTGGCAAAGGACCGCCGGCTCGCCGCACGCTACGTGAAGCTCCTCTCGCAGCTCTGGGCCGTCTTCGAGCCCGAGTGGCGAAGGCGCCTTCCCGTCCTCGAACGGGTCGCCGAGGAGTGCCGGCGCCGCTCGGAGCTGGGCACCTCCTGGGAGGGGCTGGTGAAGGGCCCCGAGACAGCCCCCGAGATCCAACAGGCCGCCTGGGAGCGGGCCCGGAGCTCAGGTGCCACCATCGCCATCTGCGCCTTCGGCGGCTCGCTCGTGATCGACCTCCCGCACACCCAGTTCTTCGCCCTCACCGCCAGGAACGGAGGCGGGCTCGACCGGAACCGGGCCGAAGAGCTCTCGCGGCGGGCTCGCTCGCTGGCGGACCCGACCCGGCTCGGGCTCATCCGCCTGCTCGCCCTCGAGGAACGCGGAGTGGGCGAGCTGGCGAGCGCCCTCGGGGTCTCCCAGCCGACGGTGAGCAACCACGTGAAGCAGCTACGCGAGGTCGGTCTTCTGACGAGCCCGAACGAGAGCGGCGACCGGCGACGCCTCCAGCTGCAGCGAGAGGCCTTGGAGCGGCTGCTCGCCGAGATCGGGCGCTTCGCCATGGGCGGTTGAAGCCCACCGCTCCCCAACCAAGCAGCGAACAGGACATCGCAGCCCCGGGCCGGCACAAACGGCCTTCGCCGGCCCCCCAGCTGTAGTCACACCTCCCCGCTTCCGGATCTCAGGCCGCGGCGCGCCGGCCGGGGGCTGGTCTTTCGGGTTGTTCTCGCGCCGTGGTGGCTTTCGGTTGCGTGACGGCGAGCGCCCGGCGCTCCCCTCTGGCCCACGTGGTAGCTCTCCGCATCGGCACTGACCTACTGCCGGGTCCCGCCCTCGTACCGACCGGGTCGATCCGACAGTCCCTGCAGCGAGGAGCCAGCGGGGTCGCAGCCTCGGGCTGGCGGGCCTGCAGGCCGGAGGCGGGCTACCCAAAAGAGAGGCTCAGGAGCGGGCCAGATCTCCGAACCGGGCGTAGTTGCTGACGAATGCGAGCTTGGCGAGACCGGTCGGGCCGTTGCGGTGCTTGGCGATGAGAACCTCGGCCGTCCCTCGGTCGGAGGAGTCGGGGTTGTAGATCTCGTCGCGGTAGATGAACATGACGACGTCGGCGTCCTGCTCGATGGCGCCCGAGTTGTGCGAGACGATCCCGTTGGCGAGGAAGCTGTGGGTGGCGGGCACATGGGCGTCAAAGACCTCCGCCTCGCCAGCAGGCGAGATCGAGACGATCGACTCCCAGTCGACGGCGGGCGCGAAGGGCAGCTCGCTCGTGGCCAGCCGCTCGAGGAGGCTGAGAGGCGCCCGCGGACTCGGGAGCTCGGCCGACCTGCGGGAAGCCCGCTGGTGAGAGCGGGCCACGACTGCCAGGCGGTCACCAGGGCGAAGCTCCGCGACCGGCTGCCAACCATCGAGAGCAAGCAGCGGGTGGTTGGCGGTCGCCTTGAGGCTCCTGCCCGAGGAGAGCAGAACCTCGTGGACCGGCTTGGTCCCGGTACTCCAGGCCTGGCGCATGACGGCGGGGATCACCTGGCAGTCGCCGTCGAGCGACCAGACGGGCACGTCCCTGGCATCAGAGCGGGCGAGCTCGGCGATGCTGATCACCTCGTCGGTGTCGGCTCGAGCCACGACCGTCTCGCCGCTCAGACACTCGCGCAGGTCGGCCAGCATCGGTCGTTTGTCGGCCCGGGACTCGAGGCCGCGCGAGAGCTGGGAGAGGGCGATGACCGGTATCTGGAGCTCGCGAGCCAGGATCTTGAGGCCGCGGGAGATCTCAGAGATCTCGACCTGCCGGCTCTCGGCCGTGCTGCGCCCGGTCATGAGCTGGAGGTAGTCGACCACAACCAGGCCGAGGCCACCCTCGGCGCTCTTCATCCTCCTCGCCTTGGCCCGGATGTCCATCACCGTCAGGTTCGGGTTGTCGTCTATGTACAAAGGGGCGGTCCCGATACGCCCGATCGCCTGGGAGATCTTCGACCAGTCGCTCTCGACCAGCTTCCCGTTGCGCACCCGGCCGGCGTCGACCCGCGCCTCTGAGCAAAGGACGCGCTGGGCGATCTCGACATGGCTCATCTCGAGGGAGAAGAAGAGGACCGGGACGTGTGCCCGGGCGGCAGCGTGAGCCGCGATACCGAGGGCGAAGGCCGTCTTTCCCATCGAGGGACGGGCGCCTACGACGATGAGGTTCGAGGGCTGCAGGCCGAACAGGTGCTGGTCCAGGTCGTTGTAGCCGGAGGGAACGCCGGTGATCGCCTCGCCTCGCTCGAAGAGGTACTCGATCTGGTCGAGACTCTCGGTGAGAAGCTCCTTGAGGGAGCGGATGGTGTCGCTCGAGCGGCGCTGGGCGACCTGGAAGACCAGCGCCTCCGCCTCGTCGAGGGCAGCCGTGACGTCGTTCGGCAACTCGTATCCGAGCTCGGCGATCTCGTAGGCGACACCGATGAGGCGCCGCAACATGGCGTGCTCCTCGACGATGCGGGCGTAGCGCCCGGCACTCGAGATGGCCGGAGTGTTCGCCTGCAGCGAGACGAGAGCGGCCGCCCCGCCGGCCGCCTCGAGGCTGCCTGCCCGGCGCATCTCCTCGGCCACCGTGACAGCGTCGGCCGGCTCGCCCCTGGCGTACAGGGCGGTGATCGCCTCGAACAGGTGGGCATGGCTCGGCTTGTAGAAGTCGTCCGCGCTCACTTGCTCGACCGCCGTCGCGATGGCGTCGCGGCTCAAGAGCATGGCCCCGAGGAGGGACTCTTCGGCCTCGAGGCTGTGCGGCGGGACGCGGCCGCCGCCGGGCGCGGCGCCGGCTGCCTCGCTACGGGATCGCCGGGCTGTGCTAGGGAAGGGTTGGAGCGATGCCATCTCGGATCAAAGGATGGCCCGAACGGCCTGGGGATAGATAGACCTGGGAGTTGGGGAAGATGGGCCGGTAGCTCTTGACCTCCTGTGGACCAGCCGGTGGACAATCCGCCAGTTCTCCACAGGGTGCCGCCAAGGTTCCACTATCCGGCACAGCCCCATGAGACCGCTGGTAGATGGGGGTAGCGCGCTGCCAGGAGAGGGCCGCCAGACGGGCTCATCGGCCGAGTGAAGCACGGTCGCTCCCCGCCGGCCTACCTGAGGGCGCCAGCGGGGAGAGCCCTGCGAGCAGAGCTGTGAGAGGTGGTGCCGGCTAAGCCGGCACCACCTCGAGGGTGATCTGGAACTGCACCTCGGGATGGAGGCGCACCGAGACCTGGTGGCTGCCGGTCGTCTTGATCGTCTCCTCTGAGACGATCGAACGCCGGTCGATCTCGACCCCGGCCTGCGCCTCGACCGCGGCGACCACGTCACCGTGGGTGACAGAGCCGAAGAGGCGGCCCTGTCGGCCGGCTCGGGCCGGGACCGTGATGACCATCGGGACAAGCTTGCGGGCGATGGCCTCGGCACCCTCCCGATCCTTGGCGTCCTTCAGGTCGCGGGCTCGCCGCATGGCGTTCGCCTGGGCGGCGATGTTGTCGGTGGCCGGGATCGCGAGGCCGTGCGGCACCAGGTAGTTGCGGGCATAGCCGTCGGCGACCTCCAAGATGTCGCCTCGCTTTCCGACCCGCTCGAGGTCCGATCGGAGGACTACTCTCATGCCTCGTCCTCCGAGCCGAGGACCGCCAGCTCCGAGGAACCCTCCTCGGCCTCCTCGGACAGCTCGACCCCGACCTCGGCCGCCTGTTCCGCCTCGGGCGGGCGCCCCCGGCCCCCCCGCGGTCCGGGCCGGTCGCTCGTGGTTCGCTGGGTGTAGGGAAGAAGCGCCAGCTCGCGGGCCGTCTTGATGGCAAGGGCGACGTCGCGCTGGTGCTGGGCGCAGTTGCCGGTCACCCGCCGGGCGCGGATCTTGCCCCGGTCGGACATGAACTTCCTGAGAAGGCCGATGTCCTTGTAGTCGACCCACTCCATGTGCTCTTTGCAGAAGATGCAGACCTTCTTCTTGCCCCGCCGGACTGCCTCTTTCGGGGCTCGGCGCGAGGAGCGGTCGCGGTCGTTGCTCCTAGCCATCAGAAAGGCTCCTCGTCATATGAGGCGTAGCTCGGCTCAGCCGCCGGTGCCGGAGCGCTCTGAGCTCGGGCGGACTGGAAGTCTCCCGGGCCGCGACGCTCGTTCTTCTCGACCTGTGCCGAGGCCCAGCGCAGGCTCGGACCGATCTCGTCGGCGACGATCTCGACCTTCGAGCGCTTCTCGCCCTCTTGGGTCTCCCAGCTCCGCTGCTCGAGGCGGCCCGTCACGATGACCCGGGTCCCCTTGTGCAGGCTGGCGCTGGCGTTCTCGGCCAGCTCCCGCCAGCAGACGATGTCGAAAAAGGAGGTGGCCTCCTCCCACTCCTGGGTCTGGCGGTTCTGCCAGCGGCGGTTGACGGCCAAGCCGAAGCTGGCCGTTGGCTGGCCGCTCGGCGTGAAGCGAAGCTCGATGTCGCGGGTGATGTTCCCGACGACGGTGATGCTGTTCCCGTTGGACATTTCGTCTCCCTCCTCAGCTGGCCGCCAGGGCCGCCCGGTCGGCAGGAGCCCGGCGCTTGGTGCGCCCGGCTGCATGCTCGGGCTGGCGGATCACCTTGTGGCGCAGCACGGCGTCTTCGAGGGCCAGCATCCGGTCGACCTCGGCGAGCGTCGCCGGCTCGGCGACTGCCTCGACAAGGACGTAGTAGCCCTCTGTCTTGTGCTTCATCTCATAGGCGAAGGTCCGGCGGCCCCAGTGCGTCACCGCACCCGGGGTGCCGCCGCCGGCCTTCACGAGATCGGTGACCCTGTCGAGCCTCTGGCGGATCTCGCTCTCTTCGAGCTCGACGTCGAAGATGACCATGACTTCATAAGGCCGCACCGCGGCCTCACCTCCTTCGGACCCGCCGAGCCGGCGGGGCTCCCTTGGGGAGCAGGGGTAGCAGACGAAACTAGCTCTCGCATCCTAGCCGAGAGGCGCTCGGATCAGCCGGAGGAGGCCAAGGACGCCCCGCGCTGCCGGGCCCTCCGCCGGCCTCAGAGCTCCCCGAGGCCGGCGGCCAGCTCTCTCGAACCATGGTAGGTCTCCTCCTCGCTCGGGAAGGCGCCCGAACGGACGTCAGCGCAGTAGCGGCCGACCGCCGCCAGCACGAGCTCGCCCAGGTCCGCGTAGCGGCGGACGAACTTCGGCGCCGGGCGCCTCGAGAGCCCGAGCAGGTCGTGCATGACGAGCACCTGGCCGTCGCAGGAGGGGCCGGCGCCGATTCCGATCGTCGGTACGGGGATCTCACCTGTCACCTTCTCGGCCAGCACCTCGGGTACCCCTTCGAGCACGACGGCGAAGCAGCCGGCGTCCGCCAGTGCCTTGGCGTCGGCGAGGAGCTCGCGAGCCGCTCCCAGCTGGCGTCCCTGCACCTTGTAGCCGCCCATGGCGTGGAGTGACTGCGGCGTCAGCCCGAGGTGGCCCATGACCGGGATCTCGGCCGCCAGGATCGCCTCGACGGCGGGCAGCCGGCGCCGGCCGCCTTCGAGCTTCACTGCGCCCGCACCGGCTCGGATGAGGCGGGCTGCGTTGCGCACCGCCTCGAGCGGCTCCAGGTGGTAGCTCAGCCAGGGCAGGTCGCCGACGACGAGGGCCGAGGGGCGCGCCCGCGAGACCGCGGCCACATGATGGGCCATCTCGTCCATCCCGACGTGCAAGGTGTCCTCGTGCCCGAGGACGTTCTCGGCCAGGGAGTCGCCGACGAGGATTATGTCAACCCCGGCCGCGTCGACGAGGCGCCCGAAGGGCTCGTCGTAGGCGGTCACCATCGCGATCGGCTCTGAGCCCTCAGCTCTCTTGCGCGAGCGAACCGACGCCGCGGTCACCACTTGCCGCTCTGACATCTCTGCCTCCATCCGTCCGGCGCCGAGGCTGCCGGCGGTCGGGGGGCTAGCGGACCGGCTTGGCCGACCCTCCGCCCACGTTGAACATGCGTAGGAGATGGTTCCACGAGCACTCGGTGCAGACCTCGACCACATAGCAGGCGATCTCGCTTCGCGAGCGGGAGAGCTTGCCCAGCTCGCCTTGGGACAGGGCCCTGCCCTGAGCGGGCAGGCGGGGTCCGAAGGCGAACGAGACGTGGCGGAGGTTGGCCCCCTCGCAGATCGGGCACTCGGTGGCGCTCTCTCGCCCGAGGTTTCGCGCCACCCGCAAGAGCTCTGGCTGGGCGTCACAGATGTCGAGGCGCCCGAGGCGTCCCCGCCGAAACTCCCTCAGAACCGACTCGCGGATGAGACGGTACTCGATCCTGCCCGGCCGAGGCGGGCCACCGGCTCCCCAGTAGCTCTCTGACCCGCTCCTAACTCCCGGCACCGGGAAAGAGGGTACTGCCGCCCCGGCTCGAGTGGGCACATCGCCCGGAGCTGCCGGTGGGGCTCCTCGCTCCGTAGCCGAATGCCGATGTATCGCATCGATATGTCAGCGCGCTATGATCAGTCACCGTGCTGGAGCTGGCGATCCTCGGGCTGTTGAAGGAACGGCCCATGCACGGCTACGACCTGCGCAAGCGCCTGCGCAGTGGCTTCGGGCTGGTCGCCACCTTGTCCTTCGGGTCGCTCTATCCCGCCCTCGCCCGCCTCGAGCGGGCCGGTGCGGTCCGAGAGCTGAGCCGCGAGAGCGCCCGGGCCGAAGTCCTGCCCCTCACCGGCTCCCTCTCAGGAGAACGGGCGGCTTTCCGTTTGCGCTCCCGCCTCGCGCCCCGCGCCCAGAGCGCCGCCAGATCCGGCAGGACCCGGGAGCGGAAGGTCTACGAGCTCACCGAAGAGGGCGAGAGGATGTTCGTCCGCCTCCTGGCCGAGGAGGGTTCGCGCCGAGCCGACGACAAGAGCTTCGCCGTTCGCTGGGCCTTTGCCCGCTACCTGTCTGGCGAGGCCCGACTGGCGCTCCTCGAGCGCCAGCGACGCCGGCTCTCTGATCGCTTGGCGGAGACGAGCGGGGCGCTCGCCGAGAGCGGCCCCGCCCTCGACCACTACGAACGGCAGCTGGCCGAGCACGCCGTCGAGTCGCTCGGAAAGGACCTCGCCTGGATCGAGTCGCTGGTGGCGGCCGAGAAAGCCGATCCAGCCGGCGAGAACAAGGAGGCCGGGCTCGGCCTCGAAACCCTCTCAGCCCATACGGAAGCCTCGTAGGCAAGGACAAGGAGAGCCTCAATGCCGAAGATCAGACTCGCCATCGCCGGAATCGGCAACTGCGCCAGCTCGCTCGTGCAGGGCGTCGAGTACTACCGCGGAGCCGACCCGAACGAGTCGGTTCCCGGCCTCATGCACGTGGTGCTCGGCGGCTACCACGTGGGCGACGTGGAGGTGGTGGCGGCCTTCGACGTCGACGCCGCCAAGGTGGGGCTCGACGTCGGAAAGGCGATCTTCTCGGGGCAGAACAACACCGTCCGCTTCGCCGAGGTGCCCGAGCTCGGCGTCACTGTCAAGCGGGGCCCGACCCTCGACGGCCTCGGCCGCTACTACAAGGACGTGGTCGAGGAGTCTCCGGCCGAGCCGGTCGACGTGGGGGCGATCCTCAAGAAAACCAAGGCCGACGTGCTCGTCTCCTACCTGCCGGTCGGCTCCGAGGCGGCCCAGAAGCACTACGCTGCGGCGGCTCTCGAGGCCGGGGTGGCCTTTGTAAACGCCATCCCGGTCTTCATCGCCTCCAACCCGGAGTGGGCGGCCCGCTTCAGCGAGGCCGGGGTGCCGATCGTCGGTGACGACATCAAGAGCCAGGTGGGCTCGACCATCGTGCACCGGATCCTCACCCGCCTGTTCGAAGACCGCGGCATGGTGCTCGACCGGACCTACCAGCTGAACGTCGGCGGCAACATGGACTTCCGCAACATGCTCGAGCGGGACCGCCTCGAGTCGAAGAAGATCTCGAAGACCCAAGCCGTCACGAGCCAGCTCGACCACGCCCTGCCGGAGGGGAGCGTGCACATCGGGCCCTCCGACCACGTTCCCTGGCTCGAGGACCGCAAGTGGGCCTACATCCGGATGGAGGGCCGGAATTTCGGAGACGTCCCCTTGAACCTCGAGCTGAAGCTCGAGGTCTGGGACTCGCCCAATTCGGCCGGGGTGATCATCGACGCCCTCCGCTGCGCCAAGATCGCCCTCGATCGCGGCCTCGGCGGCCCTCTCCTCGGCCCTTCGGCTTACTTCATGAAATCGCCCCCTGTGCAGTACAGGGACGAGGAGGCCCGCCAGCTGGTCGAGAGCTTCGCCGCCGGCGAAGAGGCGTAGCTAGGAGGCTCGGGGGCGCCCCCTCGCCCACTCGAGGAGGCGCTTTTGCACCTCCTCTTTGCCGATCAACCCCTCGTTCAGCCGGATCTCCATCAAGAAGGCCATCGCTTGGCCGACTGCCGGTGACGGCTCCAGCCCGAGCAGGTCCATCACCTCGCGCCCGTCGAGCTCGGGGCGCAGAGCAGCCAGCTCCTCTTTCTCCCTCAGCTCTGCCAAGCGGCTCTCGAGGTCGTCCATGCGGGCCGCGAGCTCGGCCGCCCGCCTGGGGTTTCGGGTGGTGCAGTCGCAGCGGGTGAGCTCGTTCAGGCGGGCGAGCAGCGGCCCCGCGTCATGGGCGTAGCGCCGCACGGCCGAGTCGGTCCATCCCATCTTGTAGGTGTGGAAACGGAGGTGGAGCTCGACCAGTCGGGCGACCTCGTCGATCTCGACCTGCGGGTACCGGAGCGCCTTCAGCCGCTCCCGGGCCATGCGGGCGCCGACGACGTCGTGATGGTGGAAGCTCACTCCGTCCGCCCCGTAAGAGCGGGTGCGGGGCTTTCCGACGTCGTGCAGCAAAGCCGCCAGGCGCAACACCTTGTCGGGGCCCGTCCGCTCGACAACCGCAATCGTGTGGGCGAGCACGTCCTTGTGGCGGTGGATCGGGTCCTGTTCGAGGGAGAGAGCCGGCAGCTCGGGCAGGAAGTGACCGGCCAGGCCGCTCTCCACGAGGAACCAGAGGCCGGCGGAGGGCTTCGGCAGCACGATGAGCTTGTCGAGCTCGTCACGAAGCCGCTCGGCCGACACGATCTCCAGTCGGGAGGCCATCTGCCTCACCGCCGCCAGAAGAGCCTCGTCGGGTTCGAGGTCGTAGCCGGCGATGAAGCGGGCAGCCCGCATCATCCGCAGAGGGTCGTCGGAAAATGAGGTCTCCGGCTCGATCGGGGTCCGGAGCCGGTGGGCTGCCAGGTCGTCCAACCCACCAAAGGGGTCGATCATCTCGAGCTGCGAGACCTCGAGTGCCATGGCGTTCACAGTGAAGTCGCGCCGCGCCAGGTCCTCGGTGATGTCGTCTCCGAAGGCAACCGCCGGCTTTCGCGAATTGGGCTCGTAGGCGTCGGCCCGGTGAGTCGTGATCTCGACCCGCCGGCCCGAGAGGATCGCCCCGATCGTCCCGAAGCGCCGCCCCTGATCCCAAAGAGCGCTCGAGAGCGGCCGGGCCAGCTGCTCGATCTCCTCGGGCAGGGCATCGGTCGTCAGGTCGATGTCGAAGTCGTCGGACTCGATCCCGCCCGGGCGGCCGGCGATGGCGTCGCGCACCGTCCCACCGACCAGGTAGAGCTTGTGCCCGGCGTCATGGAAGGCCTCGGCCAGAGGGGCGGTCAGCTCTAGGACGGGGCGGAGTCGGGCTGGGACCACCCCGCGAGGGTACCGGCCTTGCCTCAGGGGAGATGGAGCCTCCGGGCCGAGGCCACGGCGGCCACGGCCGCCTCGTCGGCCGGGGCCGGCTCGCTCAACGGCTCCGGACGGCTCGGGAGGCCGCCGAGGGCGTCGATGGAGGCGCGGACCGACAGCTCGAGCGCCTCCAGGTCGTAGCCGCCCTCGAGGAAGGCGATGCGCCGCCCGGGCGGCGCCAGGGAGGCCGTGCGGCCCATCAGGTCCGAGAAGTCGCCGGCCGAGAGACCGAGATCGGTCAGAGGATCGGCCCGGTGGGCGTCGAAACCGGCCGAGACGAGCACCCAGTCCGGGCGGTGGGCGTCGACCACCGGCACGACGACCTCATCGAAGGCCCGCCGGTAGGCCTCGCCGCCCGTGCCGGCCGGGAGCGGGATGTTGAGGGTCTTGCCCTCGCCCTGGCCGACGCCCGTCTCGTCGACCGCGCCGGTGCCTGGATAGAAGGGCCACTGGTGGAACGAGACGTAAAGGACCTGCTCGTCGTCGTAGAAGATCTCCTGCGTACCGTTGCCGTGATGGGCGTCCCAGTCAATTATGGCCACCCGCTCGCCGGCCTGGCGCAGACCGGCGGCCGCCACCGCCACGTTGTTGAACAGGCAAAAGCCCATCGCCCGGTAGGAGAGGGCGTGATGGCCCGGCGGCCGCACGGCGAGGAAGGCGGCGTCGGCCTCTCGGCGCCTCAACCGCTCGGCTGCCTCGAGCCCGGAGCCGGCCGCCCGGAGGGCGGCGGCGTATGAGGCCGGGCCGGCGACCGTGTCGGGGTCGAGCTGCTGGCGACCCGCCGCGCAGGCGGCGCGGAGGCTCTCGACGTACTCCGGCTCATGTACCCGGGTGAGCTCCTCGAAGCTTGCCTCACGGGGAGAGAAGGCAACGACCTCCTCGGCCAGGCGGGCCGACTCGACCCCGCGGCGCACCGCTTCGAGCCGGGCGGGCCGTTCGGGGTGGAAGCGCCCCGTGTCGTGCTCGGCGAAGATCGCGTGGCACCCGAGCAGGATGGGCATGCTGCCGAGGGTAGCGCTGGGTAGGCTCCGGGCGTCCCGCTGTCACGGGGCCTGGATAATGGCGCCTGCTCCTCGACCTACGACGACTCCACCCACTCGGGGCTTTCTCGCCCGGCTCATGCTGGCGCTCGGCGTCCTGCTGGCCCCTGTGCTCGGCGCCCTCGTCCCGGCGACGAGGGCCGAGGCGGTCAGCCCACCGTCGTCGGTCGCGCTCGTCCGGCAGAGCCCGATGGTCACCTCGAGCGCCGGTATGAGGCTCACCGTCGCCGTCTCCTCGACCATCCCGAAGAGGGATCTCGGCCTCGAGGTGACGCTCTACAACCAGGCGAGCGAGCGGGGCTACTTCGAGCAGACGGTGCAGGGCAACCTGGCCGGCTTCGTGGCGGTCGACCAGCCCCCCGTCATTCCGCTCTCGACCCCTGGCCTCCTCGGAGCCGGCGAGCGGGCCGTCATCCACCTCGCCGTCTCGGCCCCGAACCTTCCCGGAAAGACTCCGACTACTCCGAAGGACGGTGCCCTGCTCAGCATCCCCTGCGGCAGCCAGTGTCCGGGGGTCTACCCGCTGCAGGTCTCCCTCGTCGACACGAGAGACCTCATACCGCTCGACAGCTTCATCACCTACCTCGTCCTCGTCCCCCAAAGCGTCTCCTCGCCGCTCCACTTCTCCCTCGTGATCCCGATAGGGCTCTCGCCGGCCTACGACGCCGCCGGGCGGCCGACCCCGAGCGCGGCGGACGAGTCGGAGCTCGAGCTGCTTGCCTCGAGCCTCAGCCGGAACCCCTCCTTCGCCTGCTCGCTCGTGGTCTCGCCCCAATTGGCGGGCGCCCTCGAAGCGGCCAGCGGGCGGGCGGGCGGCTCTCGGGCCGCCGCGGCCCGCCGGGCGCTCGCCGCCCTCAGACAGCTCTCCTCCCTCCCGAACGTCGAGCTCGAGTCCGACACCTACGCCCCGGTCGACGTGGCGGCCCTGGCGGCCACCCGCCTGACCGGCGAGCTCTCACCCCAGCTCCGGGCCGGCCAGCGCCTCTTGCGCCGGCTCGGGGCCGTGATCGACCCGCACCGCTTCGTCTCCGAATGGCCGATCGGGCTCGGGGCCACGAGGGCGCTCGCCGGGCAGGGCGTAGACCAGCTCGTCGTGCCCAGCTCGAGCGTCACCCCGTTCCCACCGAGCCGCTGGGAGTTCCCGGTCTGGGCACCTTTCTTCGTGCGCGGCAGCAGCGGCAAGGTGGTGGCCGACGCCTCCGACGCCAGTCTCGAGGCCCATCTCGAGTCAGGCACCAACCCCGTGCTGCGGGCGAACCAGCTGCTGGCCGACCTCGCCATCCTCTACTTCGTCGAGCAGCCACCCCAGCCCCGCGGAGTGAGCCTGCTGGCTCCGCCCGGCTGGCGGCCGAGTCGCGCCTTCCTCTCGACCCTCGTGAGCGGGCTCTCTTCGAACTCTCTCGTGGAGAGCGACACCCTCGGGCAGTTCTTCGCGCAGGTGCATGCCGGCTCGGCCGAACCGCCTCTTCGGATAAGGAGCCTCTCCGCGCCGAGCATCTCGGGCTCCGAGCGGCTCGTCGCGGGCAGCCTCCTCACGGCCCGCCCCAAGCTGGCCGCCCTCGCCGGGTTGCTGCCGCGCTCCTCG